>CAKOPK010000005.1 GCA_934099115.1 uncultured Bacilli bacterium | reverse complement strand
AAAGGTTATGCAGTCAATCAAAAAAGACTAGAATATCTTGAAAAAACAATTAAATTAATAGACATTGCAGGAAGAATAGATACTGAATTAAAAGGAACGGAAGCCCAAGAAATAATTAAAGTAATAAATAACTATTCAAATGCTTTAAATTTGCTTGATGACTATGACCATAAGCGAATAACTAAACCGAACGGTACAAAAAATAACAAAAAGATTACTTATGAAGATTGTATTAGTATAGTTAATAAACTTAAATTTAATAGTGACAGTAACTTATTTGCACTTGAACGAGATAATGGTTTAAAAGCAATTATAGGCACTATATATCAATCTTTTGACGGTAAAGACTTGTATCCTAGTGTACAAGAAAAAGCAGCCAATTTCTTATATTTAATAACTAAAAACCATACTTTCATTGATGGCAATAAAAGAATCGCTGCTACACTATTTATTTATTTTCTTGAATTCTATAATATCCTATATAAAGAAAATGGACAAGTTATTGATAATAATACTCTTGTTGCCATTACACTACTTATAGCAGAGTCTAATCCAAAAGAAAAGGATATACTAATTGATTTAGTAATGAACTTCTTAAATAATGAATAATGAATTAGCAAAACAATTAAAATATATAACACCAAATGATTTTTACAAGATAATCAATAGTGATGGTAATAATGAAATAAAGGATTGGCTTGCTAAATTAGGTAGTGAAAGAATTGATGAAATATTTGATCCATCACTTGGCTTAGAAAGAGCAATAAATTATTGGAGAATGATGGGATATTCACAAGAGTGGATTAAAAATAAATTGGTAGAAATGGTTAATAAAACTAGCAAATAATAACTCTATAAGTTGCATTAGGACACTTTAAAACCTATATAATAAGACTTTCTTAACATAAATAAAAAATTAATTAAACTAAAAAATACTTTAATTTAATAAAATATATATACTTTAGGTTAAAAAAAGTGCTTGAATCAGTATCAAACAAACCCTTATAAATAAAGGAAATTAATAAAAAATGTCTTTACTGCATTCAAAGAGTAGCTTTAATACGAACTCTAGCCTTAAACCCAGATATTTTAATATTAGATGAACCATTTTGTAAATTAGATTATCAATCAAGATTAAGTGTAAGTGATGATGTCTATAAAATCATTCGCAAAGAGAAAAAAACAGCCATCTTAGTAACTCATGATTTAAGTGAAGCAATAAGTCTGAGCAACAGAATCATTGTATTAAGTAAAAGACCAGCCCAAGTTATCAATATTTATAACATCGAACGCACCAAAAACCAAAATCCCATCGAAAATAGAAAAGATAAAAACTTCCCCCATTATTATGATTTAATATGGAAGGATTTAAAAAATGAGTAAAGAACATTTAACATATCTTAAAAAAATCAAACACGAAAGACATCTAGTAATATTCTTTCAAGTATTTCTTTTAATTCTTTTCTTATCTCTATGGGAATTACTTAGCTATTATAAAATTATTAATCCCTTCATCTTTTCATCACCATCTAAAGTTATTTTAACTATTAAAAACTTAGCTATAAACTACCATTTATTCCATCACATTTATACAACCATCTATGAAACATTAATTGCTTTTATTCTAGGAATATTCTTAAGTTTTATAATTGCTATTCTACTATACGAATTTAAAATATTAAATAAAATTATAGACCCATATCTTACCATGTTAAATAGTTTACCAAAAGTGGCTCTTGGCCCATTAATTATTATTATTGCAGGAGCAAATACAAAATCTATTATTATTATGGCACTATGTATTAACTTAATTGTAGGAATATTCTCTATCTATAATGGTTTTAACAATATTGATCCTGACTTAATTAAACTATTTAAAACTTTTAAAGCTAATAAATTAGATATTTTGCTAAAGCTTACCATACCGGCTAGTTATAAAACAATTATTTCTAGCTTAAAATTAAACATTTCTATGACTCTTATAGGAGTAATTATGGGCGAATTCCTAGTAAGTCAATCCGGGCTTGGATATTTAATCATCTATGGAACTCAAGTATTTAATCTAAATATAGTCATGAGTGGTATTATTCTCTTAATTATTATATCTTTTATTCTATATAAGTTTGTCACTTATCTTGAAAAATTATTAATAAAATAACTATAAAAGAGTCAAACGAAAAAAGTGTTTGACTCTTTTATTTTAAAAATTAAATTATATAAATATATAAGCATTATTCTTTATTATATTCTTTCATTTACTATTCTAAATTCCACTCTTCTACTCTATCGCGTATAATAAAATAAGGCTTTTTAGCAATCCTTGCTAAAGGCAAATCACTCTTAGAATCCGAATAAAATCTATCTATTTTATAATCCTTATATTTTTCATTTAATCGTTTAATTTTTTCTTCACCATAACAATTAGAAGAATTAAATTTTCCCGTTTTCTTATCCACATCGGTTGCAATCAAAGTATCTATACCTATTTCTAAACAAATATCTTCTATTAAAAAGGATGGTGAAGCAGAAATAACTACTTTTTCATTTTTACTATTTTCTAATAATTCTTTACGAATAAGATTTTTATTCTGCTCCCAAAACAAAGAAACCATCTCATCTATATTTGAAAAATCTCTCAAAAACTTAAAATAATATTCCTTTAATTTTTCTTTTTTAATAAGTTTTAAATAATATAATAAAAAGTTTAATAAAATACCTGGAATATACTTTATCAACATCTTCTTTTTATTTAAACAAAATAAGAAAAATTCTTTTGAAGCATCCTTCTTATATAGGGTACCATCAAAATCAAATACATCTATCTTCATATATACCACATCTCTCATATTTTCATTTATTATACTATAAATATTACTAAAAAGATATAAAAAACCAAAGAAAAAAGCGCATAGTGCTTAATCTATAGAAACAAGTTCATATTCTCTATTACCAATTTTTAAATCATAAGAAGCCTCTATTGTATGTATTCCATGTCTGTCATTTACTCGTTTCATAAAATGTTCTTTTCCAGGGTCATTAGAATTCATGACTAAATCAATACAAGCTTGGTCAATTGCAACTGGGTCTAAACTAGCTAAAATACCAATATCTTTCATACAAGGGTCCTCTGCTACTGCACAACAATCACAATCAACACTCATATTACACATGACATTAATAAAAGCAATATGATTCTTAAAATGATTTACTACACTAGAAGCAGCATCTGCCATCGCTTCCAAAAATTTATCTTGAGGTGCTACATTATCCCATAAAACATCTGGATTTTTAGTAACACCAGCGCTATGAATATAAGCTTTACCGGCACTTGATGCAACACCAATAGATAATTGTTTTAAAGCGCCTCCATAACCACCCATTGGATGTCCCTTAAAATGGGATAATACAAGCATAGAATCATAATTATCAATATGACTTCCTACATAATTTTCTTTAATAACTTTTCCATTTGGTATCGCTAAAACCTTATCAGGTTGTTTACTATCCATAATATCTACCTGAAAATATTTACTCCAGCCATGACTCTCCATTAATTTCTCATGTTTCTCTGTAGTATTTCTAGCCCCAGCATAAGCTGTATTACATTCCACAACTGTACCATTTACTTTTTTTATAATACTTTCTACAAATTGAGGACGTAAATAATTTTGATTTCCCTCTTCACCAGAATGAAGTTTAACTGCAACTTTTCCTTCTAATTCTATATTAAGAGCCTCATAAATTTTTACTAAACCAGTACTTGATAAATCTTTTGTAAAATAAACTTTACTTTTTTCCATATCTTTCCTCCTAATAATATTATAAATCATTTTTCTCATAGAAAAAAGATGTTTTCACATCTTTAAGCTTTATTAACTTGATAAACTTCTACTTCTACTGGAGTTTCTTGTCCAAATAAATCAATTAAAATATTTAAACGATTATTTTCTGTATCAATATTATCAACTTTACCAATCATACCCTTGAATGGACCATCAACAATACTAACTTTATCTCCAACTGCAAGTTCAGATTCAACATTTACTCTACTCATTCCCATGCTAGCTAAAATTTTATCGATCTCTTGTGGTAACAATGGAGTTGGTTTAGCACCTTTTCCAGAAGAACCAATAAATCCTGTTACTCCTGGAGTATTACGAACGATATACCAAGCTTCATCACTCATTACCATTTCTATTAAAACATAGCCTGGAAACATTTTATGTTTTTTTTCTTTCTTTACTCCGTCTTTTACTTCAACTTCTGTAGTTTCTGGAATAATAATACGATGAATATAATCTTGCATTCCCATAGATTCTGCTTTTGCTTCTAATTTTTCTTTTACTTTTGCTTCATGACCTGAATAAGTATTTACTACATACCATTCTTTTTCCATTAATTAAACGCCCCCTTTACACCAGACATTATTAAACTCATTAGAATGAAAAATGCCACTAAAACAATTACAAATATAAGTGTAGCCCAAGTATATTTTAATACTTCTTTTTTAGTAGGCCACTTAACTTTAGACATCTCACTTTTTACGCCTGTAAAATAATTTTCTTTCTTTTCTTTTTTCTTTTTTTCTTCTTTTTTAGCCATATGCCTCACCTCAATTTGAAAGTATTTAAAAAAACACTCTCGTGTTCATTTATAATTTACCATATCTTAACTAAAAAAGCAAGAAAAATTACTCAATTATCAAACAAATACCCAATAATTACTCCTACTATAAAAATAATAATAAAATATATCTTAAATATATTAAAACTCTTAATTAATAAAAATATACTAGCAATCATAAGAGCAAAAACACAACTATAAGTCTCATCTTTCCTTTTCTTAAGTAAATAATTCATTAGTAAACAAGTACATAAAATACCTACTACTAATCCTATCCCATATAATAAAAATAAATAAGAATTAGGATTTCCTAAAATAGATAAAACAAATTCATAAACTCCCAATAACATATATATCGCAGTCCCACTTATACCAGGTACAATAGAAGTAAAAGCATCTATACCTCCCAATAAAACTACATATAAATAATTTTTTATATTAGATACATATATAAACTTATCAAACTTTAAACATCTAGAAAAAACACTAAATACTATTAAAGTTATTAAAAATAAAAGAATATTTTTTTTATTAAAAACAAGCTTATCTTTAAAATGAAATAAAGTTCCTAATATCATTCCTAAAAATAAAACCATTGTCTCATTATAATAAGCATGCATTAAAAACAAAATAAACTTACTAAATAAAAAAATAGCCAAAAACAATCCTATCCCAAAATTAAATAATAATCTTAAATGCTTTTTAGGATTACTAAAAAATTCCGTTACAGCCTTGATTAAATCTTCATAAATTCCTAAAGAAAATGCCAAGAGAGACCCACTTACTCCTGGAATAATCTTTCCTACCCCTACAATAAAACCTTTTAATATTAACTTTATCATATTAATATATATGTTTCTAAATTGAAAAAAATCTCTAATAAGAGATTTTAACAGCATTTTCTTTCATATACATTTTGTACATCATTCTCTTCACAACAAGAATATGCTGGAGTATAAGTATGACGATAGATATGATGATTAATTATTCTTGTATTACAAGGCATTATATGTGGCACCTCATGACATATATATCTATGACAAACTGTCTCTCTAGGGCATTCATAAATTGGTGGACATACAACACCAGGTATATTTTCTCCCATCATATCACAACAATTATCCATTTTATTATATTTTGGCATATCTTTCTTTGTATATTCTGTACTAAAATAACCTTCTGCTTGCATACTTTCAAAATCACGATTATTCATTTTCATCGTATACACTTTCCTTTCTAGTGTATTTTATGATTAATATAAATCTATGATTAGGTAAATATCCCTATTTTTTTCTATTCGTTAAAAAGAAATTTAAAAGAAGTAAACATATATTAACAAATAAACCATAATATAAAGTACATACAATTAAAAGAATTGCAAATATAGTAAACTTCTCATTAGGTATAATAATAATTAATAATATTGGAAATAAAATCCCCAAAACAATATTCCATAAACATACTTGATTAATATATTTTTTAGATTTTAAATGAATTTTATTTAATAAGAATCGAATAAAGAAATAAAGAAGAATACTAGTAATAGTAAGTGTTGCAAAGTGAACCAACAACTTTAATAAAGATTGTGAGATAGTAATACTACCTACTAAAACCATTGTGAATGTATAAAAAATAAATTCTAAAATGGCTAATAAAATAACTACAATACGTTCCATAATTAAAATGGCAATTTCATATTTCCATTACTAAATTGCTTCATCATCTGCTTCATTTGAGCAAATTGTTTTAATAAGCGATTTATTTCTTCTACACTTCTTCCACTACCCTTTGCTATTCTTTGTTTCCTACTCATTTTTAATACTTCTGGATGTCTTCTTTCATAGGGTGTCATAGAACTTACAATAGCCTCTACATGAGCAATATCTTTAGGATTAATATTAACATTATTTAATCCCATTTTTCTAGCACCAGGTAACATTTTTAAAATATTTTCTAAAGGGCCTAACTTTTTAATTTGACGAATATTTTTCATAAAATCTTCTAAGTCATAATTCCCTTTTTTCATTTTTTGCATTTCATTTTCGGCTTCTTCTTCACTAATAATATTTTCTACTTTTTCTGCAATACCTAAAATATCACCCATATCTAAAATACGATTAGCCATTACTTCAGGATAAAATTCTCTTAATCCATCCATATGTTCAGAATCTCCTACAAATTTAATAGGAATATTTGTTAAATGTCTAACAGATAAAGCAACTCCTCCCTTAGTATTACCATCTAATTTCGTTAAAACGGTACCTGTTAAGTTTAGCGCTTCGTGAAATCCCTTAATTACATTAATAGCGTCTTGCCCCATCATCGCATCTATTACTAATAAAATTTCATCCATCTTAAAAGTACTAGAAATATCTTTTAATTCTTGCATTAATTCTGTATCAATTTGTAAACGACCAGCGGTATCTACAATGATATAATCACAATTATTTTCTTTTGCATATATCTCTGCTTCTTTTATAATTTCAATTGGAGAAATTTGTCCTTTCGTAAATACTGGAACATTTAAACTTTTACCAACTTCTACTAATTGATCAATAGCAGCCGGTCTATAAATATCACAAGCAACTAATAAAGGCTTTTTATGATGTTTTTTACGTACATAATTAGCAATCTTACCACAAGTTGTAGTTTTACCACTTCCCTGTAATCCACATAACATAATCATAGTAGTACCACTATTTACAGTTAAGGGAACATAGTCTTCACCAAGTAAACTAATTAATTCATCTTTAACTAATTTAATAAATAGTTCATCAGGTTTTAAACTCTTACCAACATCTAAACCTAAAGCCTTCTCTTTGACCTTATTTACAAATTCTTTTACTACTTGATAATTAACATCTGCTTCTAATAAAGCAAGACGTATTTCTCTTATAGCATCACTAATATTAGCTTCTGTAATAGTGCCCATTCCTTTAATATTTTTTATTGCTTTTGTAAGACGTTCTCCCATATATTCAAACATAATATCACATCCTTGCTAATTTATTTTAACATAATTTTTATCTTATTAAAAGAAAAACAACACTAGTTTAGTGCTGTATTCCTAATATTATCTATTAAATCATTCATAATAGTTTCATATGTTTCATTATTACTAACATTACTATCACTTAAAGTATATAACATATTAACCGGTATAATATTGGCTTTATAACTTGTTTCTAACTCTGTGATTAAGTCACTTTTAGTATCTGTACTACATAAATAAATATCTTTATAATTATTATTTTTAAAATTACTCTTAATAGTCGCTATATTAATACTTTCATTATCTAAAGCAATCACTTGAAAACCATATTTTTCTAAAAACTTTAACTTAGAAGAAGATACAATAAGAGTAGGATTACCATCCATTACTGCTTCTTTTGCAATAGTTCTTAATAAAGCATCCATATAAGATAAGGTTTCTTCTAATTCTTGATATTTTTTAGTAATATTATCAGATACTACTTTACTTGTAGTATATTCTAATAAATTATTTTTAATATTTTTAGCAAGCATTAAATAATTATTAGGGGATAACCATAATTCTTCAATATTATTATCATAATTTAATCCATAAGATACATCAATTAATAATAAATTTTTATTCTTATTTAAAAATTCTTTAGCTAAAGTCTTTTCTTCTGTAAGACCATTATAAACAAATAGAGCCCCTTTACTATAAGTTTCTTTCTGCTTAGTAGTTAATTCATATTTAGATACATCTGCCCCATTAGGATAAATACTAGACACTGATTTTTCTTCTCCATATAAATAACTAGTTAAATAATGAATTGGATATATAGTAGTATACACTGAATTATTCATCAATTCATCTTTCTTTAAACAACCAGATAACCCCACTACAAACATAATTAATAAACTTATTCTAAATATTTTCTTCATTCTTATTCTCCTATAATCTTATTTTAATTTATTTTTAAGATTAAAGCAACCCTTTCTTTTTTATAATTTTTCTAATAAACGGTCTAATTCACTTTCTAAAGCAGCTTTAGTATCGCTTATCTCTTGTAATTTTTTATAATCATTATAAACTTCTGGTTTATAGATTTCTTCCTCTAATTCTTTAATCTTATTCTCTATTTTTCCTATTTCTTTCTCTATCTTATGTGTCTCATATAAATTTGTTTTTATTTCTTTTTTCTTTTTCTTTTCTATTACTTTAGGTATTTCTTTTTCTTCTTGTTTTTGCCCTAAATATTCTTGATAAGTACAATTATAATAAGTAACACTATCATCAAAAACAAGAAGAGATTTTGCTATTTTCTTTAAGAAGAAACGGTCATGAGAAACAACAAGAATAGTTCCCGTATAATTTTCAAGTAACTCTTCTAAACTTTCTTTAGCTAAAATATCCAAATGATTAGTAGGTTCATCTAATATTAAAAAGTTAGGAAATTTGTAAATAATTTTACACAATTCTAAACGTACTTTCTCTCCCCCAGATAAACAATTGATTTTTTTATCAATATCATCATTAAAAAATTGAAAAACTGCTAAAGCACTTCTAATTTCATAATCATTCCATTTAGGATAGTTATCTTCTATCTCTTGATAAACAGTAAAATCTTGATTTAAAGTATCTAACTGTTGATCAAAATACCCAATAGAAACATGAATACCCATTTCAATATCCCCATTTAATTTTGGTATATAATTCATAATAGTTTTTAAAAGAGTTGATTTACCACATCCATTAGGTCCAATAACACCTATTCTATCTTTTCTCTCTATTGTAATATCAGGAATAGAAATAGGAGTTTGATATCCAATTTGTAAATTTTTTGTAGTTAAAACAATCTTCCCACTTTCTTTTAAATCTATATTTTTTAAATGAAAAGTGTTTGTATTAGCTTTCTTTGGATTATCAATCTTTGTCATTCTTTCAATTTGTTTTAATTTAGACATAGCCATACTAGCCTTCGATGGTTTATAACGAAAGCGATTAGCAATATCTTCTAAACGTTTAATTTCTTTTTGTTGATATTCATAATCTTTTAATAAACGATTATATCTTTCTTTACGTTCTTTTTCATAATATTCATAATTACCATGATAAGTTTCTGTTTTTCCATATTCGATTAAAATAATCTCATTACACACTTGATTAATAAAATAACGATCATGAGAAACAATTAAGTAAGCATATGGATAATTCTTTAAATAACTCTCTAACCATAATATTGCATCTATATCTAAATGATTAGTTGGTTCATCTAAAATAAGCAATTCTGGTTTACTAAGTAAAAGTTTTAAAAAAGCAATTTTAGTTCTTTCTCCACCTGAAAAGTTTTCAATAAGTTGTTCTTCTAAACCAGTAAATCCCAATTTTTTAATCGCCGTTTGATACTCTTTTTGATATTCATATCCCCCCATAATCTTAAATTGGTCTTTTAATTCTAAATAAAGAGTAATTTGGTCAGTAGATGCTCCTTCTTCTAATTTTATTTCTAATTTCTTAATTCTTGCTTCTAATTCTATGATAGGCTTATAAACACTTAATAATTCTTCTTTTAAAGTATGTTTTTTATCTAAACCCGTATCTTGGCTTAAATAACCAATTTGTAAATTAGGCTTCTTATAAACCATAAAAGGTTTATCTGAAATTCCAGCATCAAGAAGAGATGGGTCTAGTATAGCTTTTAATAAACTTGATTTTCCTGCCCCATTTCTACCCACAATAGCAATCTTACTATTATCTTTAATAAATAAATTAATTTCTTCTAAAATACTTTTAGCCCCTATAGATAAAGCTCCATTTGTAATTTTAAACATTTTTATAACCAACCTTTGTAAGAATTTGTCGAACTCTTTTTCTTGCCAACTCTTTCTTTTCTACTTAAAATAATAACTTGATTTTAACACAAAAGAAAGGTTCTGACAATTATGGAATTAAAAGTTTTAGGGAATACTCTCGATAAAGAACAAACCAAAGCAGCTCTAGAAAATGAATGTAATAATATTATTATCGCTGGCGCTGGAAGTGGCAAAAGTCTAACAATGGTTGGTAAAATAAAATATTTAGTTCAAAATAAAAACATTCCTTTAGAAAATATTTTATGTATTACTTTTACCAACGCCGCTGCCCTAAGCCTAGAAAAAAAGATTAAAAAAGAATTAAAAGAAGATAATAAAGTCTATACATTTCATAAATTAGCCTTAGAAATACTTAAAATTAACCACTTTAAATACCAAATCTGTGATGAAAATCTACTATCTTATTTAATTGAAGAAATATTATCAAGCATTTCCAATACTTCTTACTTTACAAATTATTTTAAAAATAAAAACTATCAAACATCAAAAGAATTTTACTTATATAAAAAGAACATCGAAAGATTTATAACTTTATTTCTATCAAATTATCATGACTTATCTATATTTGATAAGTTAATTAAAAAAGCTAAAAAACAAGATAAACCAACTCTAAAAATAATAAAAAAACTATATGAAATCTATTTATTAGAAAAAACATCCCAAGGACTAATTGATTTTGATGACATGATATATTATGCTACTAAAATAGTAAAAGAAAATGGTATTTTAAAACCCTATCAATATATTATTATTGATGAATATCAAGATACTTCTAAAATAAGAGAAAATCTTATCATCGAAATTATAAAAAAAACCAAATCATACATCACTGTTGTAGGAGATGATTTTCAATCCATATATCGTTTCTCAGGCTGTGATTTAAGCAACTTCTTAGATTTTACCAAAAATTTTAAGCCAGCTAAAAAACTATATATTCGCTCTACTTACCGTAATAGTAAAGAATTAATTCATGTCGCTGGTGATTTTATCATGAAAAACCCTCGCCAAATAAAAAAGAAACTTTCCTCTAAAAAAAGAATAGAAAAGCCAATTATTATTTGTTATTATGAAAATAAAAAGAAAGACTTTAAAAGACTAATAAATGCTCTAAATATAGAAGAATTTATGATACTAAGCCGAAATAATCTAGATATTTATGATTATCTAACAGAAGTAGAAATAAAAGAATATAATCTAACCTTTAATACTATTCATAAATCCAAAGGCTTAGAAAGTGAAAATATCCTAATAATTAATCTTGAAGATAAAATAAACTCTCTTCCCTCTGGTATAAAAGAAACATCTATCCTAAAATATGTATTAATTCATAAAGATATTTATCCCTACGAAGAAGAAAGAAGACTTTTTTACGTGGCTCTTACCCGTACTAAAAATTATTGCTATCTATTCGTCCCTAAAAACAACCCTTCTATATTTGTCACCGAATTATTAAAAAAATATCCCCAATATATAAAAATATGGAATTTATAATAAATCTTTAAATTCCATATTTTCATTCTTACTTGTTAAATGAAGCATTTCATGTTCTTTTACTGCTTTATGAATTAATTCTTCATAAGGAATTAATGTCTCATATTCCCGACATTTCATCTTATCAGGATTAATCACTGGATGTTTTGGTACAAAAATAGTACAACAATCTTCAAAAGGCAAAATACTAGTTTCATAAGTATCTATAGATTTAGCAATATCAATAATATCTAGCTTATCAAAGCAAGCAAGTGGTCTAATAACAGGCATATTAACTACTTCCCCAATCGCATTCATACTAGTTAAAGTTTGACTTGCTACTTGTCCAATAGATTCTCCATTAATTAATATTTTACAATTCCTACGATGAGCAATAATAGCACTTATACGATACATCATTCTTCTCATAATGGTAATTAAATATTCATGGGGAATATTTTTATATATTGCTTCCTGTATATCTGTAAAATTAACAATATGAATAGTAATATCATTATTATATTTCGCTAAAATTCTTGCTAAAGAAAGTACTTTATTCTTTGCTTCTACACTAGTATGAGGAGGACTTTCAAAATATATTGCTTCTATTTTAACTCCTCTTTTAGAAGTTAAATAACCTGCCACTGGAGAATCTATTCCCCCACTTAACATTAATAAGCCCTTTCCTAAAGTTCCTACTGGATATCCTCCTAAACCCTTTATTTTTTCAAAATAAACAATCGTATTTTTCTTGCGATATTCCACATTTACTAAGACTTCTGGATTAGTTACATCTACACTTATATCAGGAATATTTTTTAAAATAACTCCCCCTAGATCTCTACTTAATTCTACACTAGTTTTAGGAATATCTTTATTACTTCTCTTACTATCCACTTTAAAAGTTTTAAATTCTTTTTCTTTTAATAAATCTAAAACAGAAGCTTGTATTACTGCAATATCCGTACTAGGAATAATATAACATATATTAATTTCATGAATACCAAAAATATGTGTTACTCTTTCTATAACCAAATCTAAATCACTAGTAGTATGTATAAACATTCTACCTAAATCATAATCTACACTTACATCTAAATCTTTTAAAGATACTAATATATTTTCTTTTAACTTAGTTAAAAAATAATTAATATTATCTTTTTTAGTAGATAATTCACCATATTTAATTAAAATTGCTTTTTCCATATAAATCACTTTACCTATTATACTGAATATATTTTCTTTTGTAAAGCACAACAAGAATTATATCTTCTTAATAACTTTACATGAATTTCCAACTACTATACTATTAGAAGGAATATCCTTATTTACAACACTATTATCGAATAGTTACCCCAAGAAATACAACAACATTTCCGCCTATCCTTAATCTTTTCTAAAAAAAACTAAGTTAACTATGAAGTCCACTTAATCTTTTATAAATATAATCAAAATGTTCAATAAACTTATTAATTTCATCACTAGTAGTCAAATGTGATAAACTAATTCTTAAAGTAGAAGAAGCTCTAACTTTATCATTATATATTGCTAATATACTACTAGATAAAGTTCCACTAGAACAAGCTGTATTACTACTAACATATATCTCATATTCTTCTAAAGCATGTAAGAAAGTTTCTGCTTTTATATTTCTTAAACTAATATTTAAAATATGTGGAATAGAATACTTTGTTTTATTAATCATTACTCCATCATATTTCTTTAAAGCATCTACTATTTTTAAATTTAATCTTTCTATAAATCTTTCTCTTTTTTCTAAATCTATAGTAGCAAGTCTTAAAGCCTTAGAAAATGCTACTATTAAAGGTACTGCAGGAGTTCCCGGATTTAACTGATTAACATTTCCTGAGCCAAATAATAAAGGAGCAACAGTAACTTGATTACTCTTATATAAAAGTCCTATTCCTTTAGGACCATATATCTTATGAGAAGTAACAGTAGCTAAATCTACATCATGCATATTAACACTTACTTTACCAACTGCTTGAGTCATATCTGAATGAAATACAGTATTAGCATTCTCTTTCTTAATAATCTGTCTAACCATCTTTAAAGGTTGTCTAACTCCAGTCTCACTATTAACTGCACATATACTAACTAAAATAGTATCTTCTCTAATTAATTTTTTTAAATCTTCAAAATCAATTAGTCCCTCAGAATCATTATTTACATAACTTATTTCAAACCCAATACTCGTTAAATAATCACATATATGATATATAGAAGGATGTTCTAATTTAGAAACTACAATATGTTTACCCCTCTTATGATTACCTAAAGCAGCCCCTATAATAGCCAAATTATTTGACATAGTAGCACCTGCTGTATAAGTTATTTCTGCCTCATTAATATTTAATATTTCTGCTATTTGTTTTGTAGCACTATGCATTAAATTCTTTGCTTTTATTCCTTCTTCATGTAATGAATTAGGATTACCAAAAAAATCTTTACTAGTTCTATTAAAAGTATCTAGTACTTCAAACCCAATTGGAGTTGTTGCACTATAATCTAAATATATCATATCTTACGTCACCATCTTTATTATACAAAAAATTAACGAGATAATCTACCATAAATAATATTATTTTAGTAAACTATTATAAATTTTAATACTCATATCTGTTACAGATTTACTTCCATAACGACTAGCAACTTCTTTTAAATAAGAAACATCATATTTATCCATGTTATGATATACTTTTAATATTTTTTCTTTCAACATATGAGTATCCCCTACATCTACAAGTTCTCCACACTTTGAATCCAAATATTCTTCTGGGCCTAAACATTTTGTTGAAACAACAGGAAGTCCACTTGCTAAAGCTTCTATTCCAGGTATAGCAAACGTTTCTTTATCACTAGATATTACAAATATATTATGTTGACCAAAAAGCTTTCTAATTTCTGCTTTATTCTTTCTGCCAACAAAATTTACAAAAGAATTCATCTCTAATTCTGTACATCTTTTCTTATAATAATCTTCTAAAAATCCATCACCAACTACTGTTAAAGTAGCATCATACCCATCTTCGCGAATTTCTTTTAAAGCTTCTATCGTATCATCTATTCTCTTACCTTGTCTTAAACCTGCAACCTGAATTAAACGAATACCATCCACTTTTTCTCTTTTTGTTTTATTAAAATAAAGAGTATCTACTAAATTTGGCAAAACTGTACACTCTTTAACATATTTGCTAACAATTTTAGCCATATATTTACTAACAGTCGTATATTTAGAATGAGTAGCTACAAAATCTCCATATTTTTTATATTCCCCTTCAAAAAAGCGAGTAAAATAACTAGCATGCTCTGTTACAACAACTGGAATATGATATTTTTCTCCTAAAACACAAGCAGCATATCCCGCCGGTATAGTCACTTGGGCATGTAAAATATCTGGTTTTTTATTGTTTTTTAAATATTTTTGAAAAGCTTTATCTAAAGCACAAACATAACTCTTCATTTGCAAATCAAAACTAATCTTGTGAACATCCAACATTTTTTGAATATACACCTGATACCCATTTTCTTGTATAACTTCTTCTTTTTTCATAGTTATATATTTAAGTGGTGCATTTAATCGTTGTCTATCTATATAAAGCATATTAACATATATATCTTTACATTTGCTTAATGCTTCACAAAATTCTTTATGATAAATTCCCATTAATTTATCTGTTCCATTTGGATACCATGATGGTATTACTAATATATTCATAATTATTTACCTCTTTATCTTATTATACAACAAAAATATCAAAATTAATAAAAAAACTCAGCATTCGCCAAGTTAAAATCTATCTTTATTACTTCTTAAAAATGGAGGAATATCATATTCATTTTCTAAATCAGAATCTGGTTCTGGTTGAGCAGTTCTTCTTCTTGGAAACTCATTATCATTTCCAAATGCTATTTCATCAGTTTCTCCTTCATTTTCAAAACCAGTAGCAATAACTGTTACTATTACTTCATCTGTTAAATTATCATTTTGAATCGCACCAAAGATAATATTTACATCACTATTAGCCGCTGCTCTAACTGTTTCTACTGCATCTTCAATCTCAAATAAAGATAAATTAGAGCCACCAGTAACATTAACAATTGCATTAGTAGCCCCTTCAATAGTAGCCTCCAATAAAGAATTAGCTACTGCTTGACGAGCTGCTTCAATCGCTCTATTTTCTCCAGCATTACATCCAATACCAATAATAGCTGTTCCACTCTTTTGCATAACTGTCTTAACATCTGCAAAATCCAAATTAATAACTCCTGTAACAGCAATTAAATCAGATATAGACTGAACTCCACGGTGTAATACATTATCTACTTCTTTAAATGCATCTTTAAATGATGTATTACGATCTATAATATCTCTTAATTTATCATTAGGTATTATTATTAAAGTATCTACATGTTTCTTTAATTCTTCAAGTCCTAATAAAGCATTCTCCATTCTTCTCTTACCTTCAAAACGGAATGGCTTTGTAACAATACCTACAGTTAGTGCTCCAGATTCTTGAGCTATCTCAGCGATTACAGGTGCAGCTCCAGTACCAGTACCGCCACCCATACCACAGGCAACGAATACCATATCAGCTCCCTTAATAGCTTCCTCTAAATCATTCTTAGACTCTATAGCAGCCGCTCTTCCTATCTCAGGATTAGCACCAGCTCCTAACCCTTCTGTAATTGTTGCACCAATTTGAATTTTATTTTCACAATGAGAAGCATTTAGAACTTGTAAATCAGTATTTACTACAATAAATTCTACCCCTTTTACGCCTTCTTCTATCATTCGATTAACGGCATTATTACCACCACCGCCAACTCCAACTACTTTTATTTTAGCTATTTGATCCATTTGTAATCCGTTCATAAGCACTCTCCTTAACTATCAAAAAAGTATCCAAATAATTTTCCTAATACAGAATTTTCATTAATATTTACTTTTTTATGTATTCCACTTAAAATTTCTAATTCATCAGGATTAAATACAGAATATTCTTTTTGTTTTAATTTTAATCTTCCATTATAGTATTTAATCGCTCCTACCGCGGTGCTATATTTATTATTTCTAACACCTACAGTTTCTATTTTACCAAGAATATGGGGTTTAGTAAAGAGTTTATCGAGCAAAATATTAAAATCCGTCATTTCACTTGTACCCCCAGTTACTAAAATATATTCAATATTTCTCTTCGTTAATAAATTCATTTGTTTCTTAGCTAACTCTAATATTTCTGTTAACCGTGATTCTATAATCTCACTTAAATCTTGTTCATTAATAACTACTTCTTCTCCCATTCGGTCAGTTAAAGATAATTTTTCTAAAGAAGAAGCCATCTCTGAAGAAGCAAGGCCTAATCTCTCTTTTATACTTTTTGCATCATTTTTCGTAATTTTATATATATAAGCAATATCTTTATCTACGTTTTTACCACCAAGTTCTATAACTTCTGTTCTAGTTACAATTCCTTTATTAAATATAGATACAGTCGTAATCTCTTCCCCAATATTTATGATAGCTCCAATCTTAGAATCTATGTCTTTCTTTCTAAGAGCTGTATAATCACAAATGGATGATGTAGCAACATCTACAACTTTAATTCCAATTCTGTCTAACACTCTTACAAAAGTATGAACAACATTCTTAGGTAAAGTCACAATTACTGCTTTAATTGCTAACTTATCTCCAATCATATTAATCGGATTTTTAACAATTTGTTCATCTACTTTATAAGTAGTAGGAATAATACTAACTAACTCACTATCAGGATTTATTTTATTATAACTAGCTCCTTGCATAGCTCTTATTAAATCTTGAATAGTAATTACACGATCTTCATTCGTAATAGAGCAAGCACCCTCAGACATAAAACTTTCTTGATAATAAGCCGGTATAGTTAAAACTACCTCTTTAATAGGTACACCTAATATTTCCTCAGCTTTATGAAATACTTCTTTTAAACTAGGAACTAATTCTTCTTCTTTATTTATTAACCCTTTTTTCATTCCTTTACTAGGAACTTCGGAAACGCAAAGAACCTGAAGCGTATTTTTAATCATTTCGCCTACGACTAACTTGATAGTACTTGACCCAATATCTAAACTAGCAATTATCTTTCTCATTGTTTCCTCCTATTTTTATAAGTTAATTATACTTTATATTTCTAAAGTTTTCAATATAAAAAGGAGAAATTTTCATTCTCCTTTCCTCCTATTTCTTATCATAGGACCATTTCTAATTTTCTTTTTAGCAAGTGCTGTCACAACATAATTTAAAGCATCCTTATCTGGACTTAATTGACTATCATTTGTAAGAACTTGAATAGAATCTAAATCTTTTAATACGTAACTTAATAAAACAGGCTTATTATTAACAAGAGCCGATATAGCTTGATCTCCAATCTTAGAATGAATCTTATAAGCAAAATCAAGAACAGTAGCTCCTTTTGGTAAACTAATCATTTCTCCATCTTTTGAATATACTCTAACCTGTGGTGATAATATTTCTTCTGTTACTTGACGCATAAATTCATCATCTTTTTTATATAAATCATCAATATCTTTTAAAGCATTAATAAACTTATTATTTTGATGCAATTCTTCTTTAATCTCTTCTATTGTTTTATTTGGTTTTAAATCTCCTAAGACAGCCAAACCATAATTATTAACTAACTGCATTTTCTTAGTACAGATACGAAACTCTACAGGATGCTCTTGAAATCCATTTACAACCGTTAATATAGCTTGATATCCGTTAGGCTTAGGATTAGAAATATAATTTCTTAATATAGCATCTATGGGATGAAATACACTTTCTAAATAACAAAGTGCTAAATAACAATCTTCTGGAGAATCCACTATAATCAAGAAACGAATTAAATCAGGAATACTTGCTAATTTTTCTTTAGGTTTTAACACTCTTAAAGTATCATAAATACCTTTAGTTTCAATTCTGATATCATGATTAATATTATGTTCTAATAAAACTTTCTCCATAGTATTTAATATATTTTCAAAATCTTTTTGATGATTTTCTTTATAATTATTAATATTAGCCTTTAACTCTCTATACTTATGATTATTTAAATATTGTAATGCTAAATCCTTTAATTCTTTTTCTACTTTTAAAGCTCCTACTCTCTCTGCTAAAGGAACAAATAAAGCTAAAGTTTCTTTACTCTTTTCTTTTTGTTTCGCTCTCTGTTTATATTCTAAAGTACGCATATTATGTAAACGATCAGCAAGTTTTAATAAAATAACTCGGTAATCATTCATTAACCCTCTTATTAAAACACAAGTATTATACTGTTCTTCTTCTGATTTTGAAGTAAAATCTAAATCTTTAATCTTTGAAACACTTGCCACTAAATTAGCAATATCAGCATTAAAATATTCTTCTAAAAATTCTTTAGTAATACCTGTATCTTCAATAGTATCATGTAATAATGCAGCACATATACTATTAGCATTCCTTAAACACATTTCATCTAAAAGAATATAAGCAACTCTAACTGGATGTGTAATATATGGCTCTCCACTAGCCCTCTTAATTCCTCTATGTAAATCATAAGCATATAAAAATGATTTAATAATTAATTTTGTTTCTTCCTCTGTAAAACGTGTTCTTGCCTTATTAAATAATTCAAAAATCATATTTTTATCTTCTTCTAAATAAATAGTTAATTGTTTTAAAACATAATCTAAAGAATAATTATCATAATATTTAATTAACTCTGTTAATTTTTCAAAAGGCATACTAACACCCCCTTATAAAATTGGCTTTATAATAACAAAAAAGCCTTATTTTGTCAATAAGACTATTTTAAATTTATAGTATAAGAAATATTTCTAACTGTTAAAGTAACCACTATACTTCCAGCATACTCTATATCTTTAGAAATAGGAATAATTAATTTATCATTATAATTATTTGGATTAATAACTTTTGCTTTTGTCTGGATTGTCTTACCATTAACAGTATAAGTAATCATTAAATAATCTTCAAAAAAAGTTTGATAACTCTTGGGAGTACTCATATATCTAGAACTATCATCTAATATTAAATCAAAGTCTAATATTAATAATGTTTTTCTACTAATAACTAAAGGTTTATTATCTTCATCATAAGTGATTATTTTACTTAAATCATAACAATTATCTTTAGTATAACAATATTTAGTAATATAAGTAAAACGATTCGTTATTTCATAGCCACTAATGTTTGCCAAACTATTTCCAACATTAGTATTTTTAAAGCTCATATTTGTACCTAATCCCACTGTATTTTTTATTACATTATCTTTTTGAATAGATGGAGAAATATGAATTTTCTTACTAATAACTCCAATACCTCCAGGAGAAGCATCAAATCCAGAATAAGCACTTATATAAAATTTACTATTTACTAAATACTTATCTATCTCATAAACTAAAAGATAAGTATTGCTAGTATTTCCCTTAATATTAGAGCCATTATAAGGATTACCAAAATCTTTAAAATAATTTCCTAAAGATATATTAGGAGTTATATACTCTTTATTAACTACTAACTGTAAATCAGAATAACTAAATCCCTTATCTTCTCTATACCTATTATTTAATTCAACCCTCATAACTAAATAAGCCTTATCTTTATTTAAAACATCTCCATTATAGGTAAGTGTTGTAATAAAGCTATCTTTTATATTAAAAGTTAAATAGCCAAAAGAAATAGTATCTTGTTCATTATATTCTCTCATATATACTTCTCTATTCATATATATAAGAGTACCAATTACTATTGCTAAAACAATCCCAATAACAGAAAATATAAATTTATTTTCTAAATAATAATATCTGAGCTCTCTAAAAAAACGTCTAATAGTTCTTTTAGCTTTATAAGGATCAGTCCCCACTAAAAATTCAAACTCTTCACTATCTTCATTACTAATTTCTAAATCTGTTAAATCATTTTTAAAATTAAACTTCTTAATATTAAAGCCAATTCCTCTAACAAAAGTAAAAATCAAGAAGAAATATTCACTATAATGAATAATATAACTTAAATCCCTAATTATTCTAGCTACTACATCATCTAAGGTATCTGTTTCTATCATTTGAAAAAAACTAAAACAAGCAGTAATAATTAAAAGCATTCCAATATAATAAATAATACAAGAATTATAATATTTAGTAGGCTTATCTTTTTTTTGCAATACAATAGATAAAAATATTGTAACAACTAAAATAAAAATAACACTTAAATACATCCAAATATTAATATAATTACTAGCAAGATTGGATAATACATAATCAGAACTTAACATATAACCATTCGCTATATAATCACTAAAGAAAGTTACGATTCCTTTTGTTTTTGTAATTAAATATAACATAGGAATAATCAGTAATAAATGAATAATTCTAAAATGTTTAATAATAAATGCATAAGGCTTTTTTAGTATCATATAATCACCCTCAAAAACATTTTAGCAAACAAATATCTCTTTGTAAATTAAGTTTTTAGAACTTTTTTCATTTTTAGAATAAAAAGTGTTGACAAAAAACAGTTTATCATTTAATATAGCAATTACCAATTCACTTAACAAGGCGAATTGGTGCTAGTATCACACTAGTCAACCCCTTTTTATTCTTTTAGAAGCTGTCTTCAGGGGGCAGCTTCTTTTTTTTATAAAAAATACTATGAATGTTCATAGTATTATAGACTTAATTTTTTATAATAATCATATCTTTTTTTAGCATTTTCTATCTGTTCCTGTAATAGCACTTTTGCTAAATCTTCATCTTTTATTTTTAAAGCATTATATCTAGTTTCATTATCTAAAAATTCTTCATATCTCGAAAAATCTGGCTCTGTATTATCTAAATATAATTTATCTTCTTCTGGTTTATATCTCATAAGTAAAGTATATCCTACTAAACTAGCTAATTTTTCTTCTAAAATAGAATGAGACATTCCCGATTTTATTCCGTGTTCAATACATGGAGAATATGCAATAATAATAGCAGGTCCATTATGTTCCATAGCTTCTTTAATAGCTTTTATAGATTGCATCATATTAGCTCCCAAAGAAATACTTGCTACATAACAATTTGGGATTGACATAGCTATTCTAAATAAATCTTTCTTATAAGTTCTCTTACCAAAATCAGCAAATTCAGCGACGGCACCTATCTTACTAGATTTACTCGCTTGTCCTCCCGTATTTGAATAAACTTCCGTATCTAATACTAGTACTTTAATATTAGCATTCGTTGATAAAACATGGTCTAAACCTCCAAAACCAATATCATAAGCCCAACCATCTCCTCCAATCGCTAATACCGTTCTAGCAGGAATATAATTAATAAGAGGTTTTAAACGACTAGGGATATCTTGCACACTCAATTTATTTTTAATATCATTTGTAATAGTAAAGTCCTGAATATTTTCAATATAAAGATGAAACAATTCTTTTACTGGTTCTGTAACATTAGGCATTTCTTCTAACATAATCTTCTTAATATAATTTCTTTTTGCCTCAAAAGAAACATGCATACCAAGAGCAAACTCAGCATTATCTTCAAATAAAGAATTTGCCCAAGGAATACTATAAGGTGTAGATGGGGCAGACCCACCATAGATACTAGAACAACCTGTAGCATTCGCTATAACTAATTCATCTTGATACAATCTCGTTATTAAATTAATGTATGGTGTCTCTCCACAACCAGCACAAGCCCCACTAAACTCAAATGTTGGTTTACATAAACTAACTCCAGGAATTGTAAACTTATTATAAATAGCAGGATTCTCATATTGATTAAAATATTCATTCGCTTCTTTTTGCTTTTCTTTATCTACCAAACCAAATTCTAAAGCTTTTTTACCATTTTTACCAGGACATTCCTCTATACATAATCCACATTCTGTACAATCAACTTCACTTACAAGTATTTTATAATTATAATCTTTATTAGGAATATAAGGTATTCCTCCTTCTTCCTGAGTTAAAAATGGTCTTATAACAGCATGTGGACAAACAAAGCTACATCTGCCACATTCTATACAATTTTCTTTAATCCACTTTGGAGCATTCTGATTCACATGTCTTTTTTCATATTTACTAAGCCCATTGGGAAATGTTCCATCTTTAAAACTTGCTACTTCCCTAACTGTTAAAGTATCACCTAAACGACGATTAATCTTACTAATAACATCTAAGTTTTCTTCTAAAGTATCTACTTTCTGATTAACAATATGTACTTCTTTTAAATTTTCTTTAGCTTTTAAAATAGCATCTATATTACTTGTTACAATATTTTCTCCCTTAGTGCGAAAAGCAATTTGAATACTATTTTTTAATAGTTCTAATCCATCAGTAATATTTAATTTATCTAAAATAAGCATTTCTATAATTTTACTTATCTTACCCTTGATACCAGCTTCTTTAGCAATCTTATTAGCATCTATTACATAAACATGAATATTCCTTTTATTAATAATTTCTAAATCATGAGAACTAATAAGATTTCCTAATTCTTCTTCATTTAAAGAAGTATTAATAATTAATGTTCCATCTAAAACAATTTGTTCTAGCATTCTAAACTTCTTAAAATATTCATCTTTCGTAACTACAATTAATTTAGGTTTTGTTACATAAAAAGGTGCCTCAATTTTTGTCTTACTTAAACGTAAATTACTAACTGTTACTCCTCCACTTTTCTTAGAATCATAAGAAAAATAACCATTTACAAAATAATCTTGTTTTCCTAATATTTTTAATATATCTTTTGATGCACTAACACAACCATCAGAACCAAAACCATAAATCAAAAACTCAAGTGCAGGTATCTCAATTTCATAATTCTCTTTAGGTAAACTAGTATTAGTTAAATCATCCTCAATACCAATTGTAAAATTATTCTTTAAAGTACTATCTAACATAGTAAATACACTTTTAATATCACTTGGAGTAGTATTTTTACTAGATAAACCATATCTACCTCCAACTATTTCTATATCTGTATTACTTAAAGCATTTACAATATCTAAATATAAAGGTTCTCCATTAGCCCCAGCTTCTTTTGTTCTATCTAAGACTGCTATATGTTTAACTGTCTTTGGCAAAACATCCATTAAATATTTAGTACTAAATGGTCTATATAAATGAACTACGATAACTCCAACTTTATGCCCTAACTCTAATTCTTTTTCTACAACTAAACGAATAGTATCCGTAACACTTCCCATTGCTATTATAACATCAGTAGCATCACTTGCCCCATAATAATTAAATGGTTTATAATCTGTATTCATTATATGATTAATCTTATTCATATAATCGTTTACAATATCTGGTAACGCCTTATATTCTGGATTTCTAGCTTCTTGAGTTTGAAAGAAAATATCTTCATTCATCGCTAAACCTTTTTGAAAAGTACTTCCTACATTTAAAGCTCGCCTTTTAAATTCATCAATCTTATTCCAAGGAACTATTTTCTGTAAATCTGTAGTTTTTAACTCTTCTATGGAACTAATTTCATGACTTGTACGAAAGCCATCAAAAAAATGTAGAAAAGGAATACTACCCTCTATAGCAGATAAATGGGCAACAGCAGCTAAATTTTGAGCATCACTTACATTAGAAGATGCTAACATAGCAAAACCTGTACCACGTACTGCATAAATATCACTATGATCCCCAAAGATAGATAATGCATTTGTAGCAACTGTTCTCGCTGCCACATGAATGACTCCTGGAAGCATTTCTCCTGCTATTTTATACATATTTGGAATCATTAATAATAATCCCTGACTAGCAGTATATGTAGAAGCTAAAGAACCACTTAATAAAGCACCATGAAAAGCACCAGCAGCACCAGCTTCACTTTGCATTTCTAACACATTGACAGGTGAAGAAAATAAATTCTTTCTATCATGTGTTAAAAAATCAATATTAGAAGCCATTGGACTTGATGGTGTTATAGGATAAATAGAGCATATTTCACTAAAATAATAAGCTATATCACTACAAGCTTTATTTCCATCACATATTTTCATTTTTTCATCACCATTCCTATTTTCTTATAATTATAACACTTAAACTTTAAGAAGTAAATTCACTTATCTTTAATCCTTCACTTTTAAGTTTATCTCTAATAATAAAAATACATTTATCATCTCTATATGCTAGATATTTTAAAATATTAATTATTTCTTTAGATTTTAAATTAATAATAAGTTCATCTATAATAATAATTTTAGGATTATCTTTCAAAGTTTTAGCCAAAACTACTTTCATGCACTCTAACTTATCTAATTCATCTATTCTTTTATCTAAGTAACTAGCATTTAATTTTACTTTCTGTAATATTTCCCTTATTTCATAGGAATATTTTTTTAAATTTAAATTTTCTCTTACAGTTAAATTAGGCTTTAAATAATGATTTTTTAGAATACTACTTATTTTTCTTTTAAAAATATTTTTCTTTAATAAATTACCTTCGTAATAAATATACCCTTCTCTAACTCTTTTAAACCCACTTAATAAATCTAAAAACAATCTATCATATTGTCCCTCTATAACATAAATATTACCCTTTAAAAACTCATAACTAATATTTTTAAAAATGTATTTTCTCCTATACTTATAGGATACATTATCTAATCTTAATAAACATTTTCTAATCATTTCCCAAAAGAAAATACTTATATTTCTAATAAGTATTTATATATCCAATCCTTTCAAAATCCATCTTATAAAACGATTACGAAGATTAAAAGATAAAATTGTGAAAAAATAATGAAATTATTAAGCAAAAATAATTCTTATAATATTATCATCTTTCTTAACATCTAAAATATAATAACCATTTCCCTTACTAATAAATTCTATATAATCATCCTTCTTCGTATAATTAATACTTCTTTCTTCTTCATACAAATGTTTTAAACTTAATAATTCTCCCCCATTTAATTCTACTTTAATAGTATTTCCCTCTATAATACTTGTATTTCCATAAGCTTTAGAATACTCTTTTAAGTATTCACTATCTTTTTTTATATTAATATTTTCATTATGAACTCTTATAGGAATTGCGATTGTATTTACTAAATCAGCTTGATTATATACTTTAATTTGCTTTCTTAAATCTTCTCCAACTGTATTATCTATATTAGAAATAGCTGAACTAACTTTCGAAATCTTTTTTATTTTCACCTTTGTTCTTTGTAATTTATAATGAACTAGTACTAAATCATTCTTACTATAATCATTATTAATTATATCAAATAAATACTCTCCAGTAATCTTATTATCTAGCTGTAAACGAGCAGTATTACCCTTTATCTCTGTAATAGTACCATAAACTTCTTTAATATTTCCTTCTTCTAAAGCTTCATGAACTTGCTTATAAACTAATATAGAACTTAATATAACTACAATTACTATTAATATTATTATAACCTTCTGTTTCATTTAACCTCCTGATTTTCCCCATTAATACTATAAAAACAGCCACAATAATTCTGACGATATAAATTATATTCTTTACTATATAAAATACTATTTTGATAACCGTTTTGTTTTTTAAAATCTCCATATATATATTTAATACCTAATAAATTTGCTATTTTTTCTCCAATTTGATTAATAATCATACTATTTTTATGAGGACTAACTGTTAGTGTAGTACCAAAATATTCCAGATGATTTAAAAGAGCTACTTCTGCTGTCTTATGCATTCTTAAATAAAAACACTTACTACATCTAGCTCCTCCCTCTAAAGCATCTTCTAATCCCTTACTACATTTCTTAAATTCATTATTTTCATAATCACAATCTAAAAAATATACTTGATTATTCTCTTTCTTATTAAATTCTTCTATAAATCTAATTTGTTCATTTTTTCTTTTTAGATATTCTTCTTCTGGTTCAATATTCGGATTATAATAAAACACCGTAATCTCAAAATAATCCTTTAAAAAATGAATAACTTGTGTAGAACAAGGCCCACAACAACTATGTAATAAAAGTGTGGGCTTATATTCTAAAGTACTTACTATATCAATAAGTTTATTTTGATAATTAATTTTCTCCATCTTTACCACTATCCCCTGTATTGCTAGTAAAAGGCGTAAAAAGTCCTACTACCCCATTATCAGAACTATAACTATCTAATAAAATAGTACCCCTTTGGTCTTCTAAATAAGCAAATATTTCTTTATAATTATTTAATTTCTTCATATTTATAACATTCACATAAACATGATTCGTATCATTCATTCGTAATAAAAATCTTTCAGCATCTATCGTTATATCTTGTGATATATCTGGGTCATATTCTATTTCATTAATCATTTTTATAATATCACTATCTACTTTACTAAAAGAAGTAATAAAACTATTTAATAAATCGTTAGGAACATAATTAATTAAAGTAGGAATTCCTACATATTGATAACTATTATCTACTTCTTTTTTATTACTTAAGACTACTTTATTCGTATTTCTATTATAAAAAAGTGGCTTAGCTTCTTCTATATGTATAATTAACTTACCCCACCATTTCTTTTTAACATTTACTGTTTTTACTAATGGTAAAACCTTTATTTGTTTTTCAACTGTTTTTTTACTTGTTCCTATCCAAGAAGGATAATTTTTTAAGTGAGCAACTTCTATAATCTCATTATCTGTTAAAAGAGTAGTATTTTCTATATAGATATTTTTTATTGGCATCGTAAAAAGTGTATACAAAAAGAATCCTATGAAATATAAAACTAACAATAGAAATATCAATCCCTTTATATTAAGTTTTCTTTTTATCTTTTTTACACTTGCCAAAATATCACTTCCAATCAACGATTTCCTGTTCTAATATTAAATCTATATTATATTTTTCTTTTACTGTATCTTTAACTAATTTTATCAGATTTTTAATATCTTGACTAGTAGATGAACCCGTATTTACAATAAAATTGGCATGTTTTTCCGAAACTTTAGCTCCTCCTATTTGTGTTCCTTTTAAGCCACATTCTTCAATCAATCTTCCAGCATGGTCATTAAGAGGATTTCTAAAAACACTACCTGCAGAAGGATAATCTAAAGGCTGAGTATTTTTTCTTCTTTCTTGTCTATCTAAAATAAGACTCATGCTTGATTCTTTATTTCCTTTCTCTAATAAGAAAGTACCTGCTAAAATAAGATAATTTAATTCTTTAATATTTGTATAGCGATAACTATATTCTATATCATCTTTCTTAATATTTTTAATCTCATAAGTATTTAAATCCATAACTTCTATTTCTACCAAATTATCAAAAATACAAGAATTATATGCTCCTGCATTACCATTAATACTTCCTCCAATAGATCCAGGGATATTAAAAGCCCATTCCAGACCAGTTAAATGATTATTAACAGTTTCCATAGCAAGACTAGACATCATAGCCCCAGCATCCGCAGTAACTGTATTTCCCTTAATTGTTATTTCTCTAAAAGATAATTTCAAGATTGCCCCATCAAAGTAATCATCTAATATGACATTAGAGCCTGCCCCTAAGATAAAATAAGAAATATTTTCTAACTTTAAATATTCTAATACTTCCCTTAAAGCTTTTCTATTTTTAATATTAATGAAATATCTAGCCTTACTCTCTATCTTATAAGTATTATAATTTTTTAAAGAAACATTTTCTTTTACTTCTATATCCTGGATGTTTTTCATTCGATGATCTCCTTTATTTCTTTTACAATCGCTTCACTACTATCAGTTCTACCCATATTCTTTAAATTCATTTTAATAATATCATATCTTTGTCTATCTTGAAATAAATCTGTAACTTCTTGAAATAATTTCTTACCGTCTAAATCTTTTTCTTCAATCATCATACCTGCATTATTATCTACTATCTCTTTAGCATTATAATATTGATGATTATTAGCAACATAAGGACTTGGAATAAATATAGCTGGTAAACTAAGTGCTAATATTTCACTCATAGTACTAGCACCTGCTCTTGTAACAATTAAAGAAGCATTACGCATTAATCCCGATAAATTATCTAAATATGGTAAAACTTTAACATTTTGACCAAATCTAGTTCCTTTTATAAAATCTTCATAAAGATTTTTACCAGTAATATAAACTACTTGATAATCACTTTTTTTACTTAAACGTAAAAATTCTTTTAACTTTTCATTCATCGTACTACTACCCAAAGAACCTGCTACCACAATAACTAATTTTTTCTTGTTATCTAACCCTATATCACTTGGTTTAATTTCTTTAGTAGTTAAAGCTTGCTCTCCACAAGGATTTCCTGTATAAACTACTTTTTTAGCTTTTTTAAATTTATTCATAGTAGATAAAAAAGATACTGCAACTAAATCAACATTTTTAGATACCACACGATTTGTTTTCCCAACAATACTATTTTGTTCATGTAAAAAAGTCTTTATTTTTAATTTTTTAGCAGCACTTAAAACAGGATATGTCACATAACCTCCAAATCCCATAACTAAATCTGGTTTAAAAGCTTTTAAAAGTTTTATACACTTATGATAACTATTACTTACTAAAAATACATTCTTAATATCTCTAAAAATATTTTTACTAAATCCATAGATTTCTAATCCTTCATAAGGAATTTCTCTCTTAGGAATAATTTCACTTTCCATTCTTCCTTTAGTTCCAATATATAAAACTTCTAAATTCTTATATTCTTTTTTTAGTTTATCTAAGACTGCTAAAGCAGGATAAATATGTCCTCCCGTTCCTCCAGCACTAACGACGATTCGCATAAACTCACCTCTTACTTAATTATACTATAAATATTAAAAATTACTATATTTTTCTTGTTTTTCTTCATATTCATCTAAGATACATAATAACTCTTCTTCTGTTTTAGCCTTGCATATTCTCTCTTTATAAATCTTTCCCTCTGGAAGTCCTTTTAAATAATTTAAAGCATGTGTTCTTATTTCTAATAAAGCTAATTTCTCATTTTTATCTTCTTTTAACAAATAATAATGTTTTTTTATCATCTCTATTTTATCATGTATAGTAGGTAAAGTCTTAATTTCCTTAGTATCTAAATATTCTAAGCATTGTTTAAAAATCCATGGATTTCCTAAAGCACCTCTTCCAATCATAACAGCATCACATCCTGTATATCTTAACATTTCATAGGCTTTTATAGGTGTATCTACATCTCCATTTCCAATTACTGGAATATGTACACTTTCTTTCACTTTTTTAATAATATCCCAATCAGATTCTCCAGTGTAACCTTGACTTCTAGTTCTTCCATGAATTGCAATCGCTTTTGCACCAGCTGCCTCACAAGTTTGGGCAACTAAAACAGCATTAATACTATTTTCATCCCAACCACTTCTTATTTTAACTGTTACTGGTACAGATACACTTTTAACAACACTACTAACAATTTCGCCAATCTTTTGAGGATTTTTTAATAAAGCACTACCAGCTTGAGCTCTAACTGCTACCTTAGGAACTGGACAACCCATATTAATATCAATAATATCTGGATGCATAGTCTTTTCTACAAATTTAGCAGATGCTACAAAAGTATCTACATCACTTCCAAATATTTGTTGCGTAATCGGTCTTTCTTCATCACTCATTTTTAATAAATGAATCGTCTTATCATTCCCATATAAAATGGCATTAGCACTAACCATTTCTGCATAAATTAAACCTACTCCCATTTCTTTACAAATCTTTCGATAAGAAGTATTAGATATACCTGCCATAGGAGCTAAAACAAGCCTATTTTTTATTAAAACATCACCAATATACCATTCCATATATATACCTCTTTTCTATATAATAAATACAGGAAAAACGTTCCTGTATTATACTATATTGACTTATTTTAATCAATAATATCTTTTCTTTCTCTTTTTATTTCTACAGTATCTCCAGTATTTAATAAAAAACAATTTGCATCATCTGTATCGATATGTATTTCATAAAAACCATTCTTAGTAACTTTTACAAAAGCTTCCATAGTCCCACTCTTATCATTATTAATAATTAATGTAACAGGCTCCTCATTTTTTAAACCTAATTCTTCCGCTTTTTGTGCATTCATATGAATATGTCTTTCTGCTAAAATACAAGCATTCTCTAAAGTCACTTCTCCCTTAGGGCCAACAATGGTAATAGCCTCACTATCTTCCAAGTCACCACTTTGTCTTACCGGAGGATTAAGTCCCAACATTCTAGCATCTCTTCTAGATATTTCTACTTGATTATAATCTCGAAATGGACCTACTATTCGTACATTTGGCATTTCTGCTTTTTCTGTTTTTAATGTTACTGTTTGTATCGCTGCAAATTCTCCAATTTGATTTAAAGGTCTTTTCATGGTTAAAGCTTCATCAAATAAACAATTATATACTTCTTCTGTTAAATGTAAATGACGATTACTAATCGCTATAGTACCTATAATCTTCTCTTCCATTTTATACTTTCCTTTCCCTATTATTTTAGCATTTTTTTAAGAAAAAAAGAAGTTTTTTCTTAACTTCTCTTTAATTCGCGAATGACTTCTAATTCACTGAAAGGTATTTTTTCTCCTTGAACATCTTGATACTCTTCATGTCCTTTTCCTAATAAAAGAATCAAATCTCCTTCCATAGCATTCTTACAAGCGTATATTATCGCTTCTTTTCTATCTGGAATTTCAATATATTTAGCATTTACTTTATCTAAACCAATTTTAATATCTTTATTGATAGATTCAATACTTTCAAAACGAGGATTATCTTCTGTAAGAATACATAAATCACTAGAGCCACCAATAATTTCTCCCAAGTTATAACGTCTCTCTTTAGGGCGATTTCCTCCCCCACCAAAGATACTTACCAATCTTTTAGGTTGATAAGCTTTAAGTGTTTTAACTAATTCCCTCATTCCATCTTCGGTATGGGCATAATCTATTAAAACTTTAAACTTAGGATTTGCCCAAGCAATTTCCATTCTACCTCTTACTTTTATTTCTAATAAAGCTAATTTAGCTTTTGCAATATCAATTCCTAATAATGAACAAACCGCAATAGAACATAAAGCATTATAAATATTAAACTCTCCTGGTATACTTACTTTAAACTTATCATTTACAAGTCCCTTTGTTTCAAATTCTGAGCCAAAGAAATCAGCTTCGTTAATTAAACGAATATCTTCTACTTTAATATCAGCATCTCTCTTAATTCCATAAGTATGTATTGGAATTTCCACATCTTTTAAAACTTCATTTAAATGGTCAGAATCATTATTTACCATAATCTTTTTGCTATTTAAGAATAATTTATTTTTACACTGAGCATATTCTTCCCAACTAGCATGTTCATTTGGTCCAATATGGTCAGTTGTCATATTAGTAAGTACTCCTATATCAAATAAAATACCTGCAAGACGATTTTTCTTAAATGCTTGACTAGAACACTCCATAACAACATGAGTAATACCAGCATCAACCATATTTCGAAAAGCCTTTTGTACTTCATAAGATTCTGGTGTCGTATTATTAGTATGAATAATCTTATCATCATATTTAATACCAATACTTCCAATTAAACCACAAGATACCCCAGCCTTTAATAACATTTGCCTAATCATATGTGTAGTAGTAGTCTTTCCTGTTGTACCAGTAACTCCAATAACTGTTAATTTAGAAGCAGGATTTGCAAAATAACTAATGGACATATAAGAAAGAGCTATTCTAGTATCTTCTACTTTAATAATAGTTACATCTTCTTTTGTATCTATTATTCTTGATGTTACAATAACTGTAGCACCCTTTTTTATAGCATCCTCTATAAATTGATGTCCATCAGCAAAAGAGCCTGTTAATGCAACATAAATATCATTATTTTCTACTTTACGACTATCATATTTAATATCTTGTATTTCTCTATCTATGCTTCCTTTTAATAAAGTATAGCTTACATTTTCCAATACTTTTTGTAATTTCATATTCCCTCCTAAGAAATAGGCACTGATGAAACATCTATTTCACTTTCAAAAACAAAATTGCTAGGGCCAATCATATAAAGTTCTCCATCTTCTTGATATAAAATCTCTAATGGCCCTCCAATTTGATGAACAGTAACTTGTCTTTCTGTTAATCCGTATAAAACTGCAAATACAACTGCAGTAGAACAACCTGTTCCACATCCAATAGTCTCTCCAGTCCCTCTTTCCCATTCTCTAATCTTAATATTCTTTTTATCAATAATTTGGGCAAAAGTAACATTCGTTCTATTAGGAAATACCTCTAATTTGTTTTCAATCGCAGGCCCATACTTTAGAATATCAAAGTTATCTACATCATTCATAAATATTACTGTATGAGGATTTCCCCAAGATAAAGAACTCATAACAAAGCTTTTATCCAATACTTGTACTTCTTCTTTTTGAAAAATTTCTTTTGAAGTATTAACAGGTATTAACTTTGCATCAAAAATAGGTTTCCCAATATTAGCCTTTATATTAACTACTTCTCCATTTTCTACCTTTAATTCTAAATTTTTAATCCCCCCTAAAGTCTCAATTTTTAATTTTGTTTTATTTGTAAGCTTATGATCATATACATATTTACCTACACTTCTAATCGCATTTCCACACATCTCAGCTTCTGTACCATCTGGATTAAAGATACGCATTCTAAAGTCTGCAACAGCACTAGAACAGATTAATACCATTCCATCACTTCCAACTCCGAAATGACGATTAGATATAAACTTAGCAAGTTCATTTAAATTTGGTAACTTTTGATTTATCGCATCTATATAAACATAATCATTTCCATAAGCTTGCATCTTTGTAAATTTTATTTTCATAATTAACTCTCTTTTAAGCCTCTAAAGCTTGTCTTAAATCCTCTATAATATCTTCTGGATTTTCAATTCCAACACTTAATCTTAAAACACGGTCATTAATACCTAATTTTTCTCTTTCTTCTTCTGGTACTTCATGATGAGTAACAATCATTGGATAAGTTAATAAAGACTCACAACCACCTAGAGAACCAGCAAAAATAATCATTTCTACATTTTCTATTACTTTTAAAGCCGTTTCTTTCGTATCTACTTCAAAAGTTAACATACCTCCAAAACCACTCGCTTGTCTTGTTTGAACTTCATAATCTTTATGGTCAGAAAAACCAACATAATATACTTTTGTTACTTTTGGATGATTTCTTAAAAACTCTGCTACTTTTTTAGTATTAGAATTATGACGTTCCATTCTAATTTCTAAAGTTTTAATACCTCTTAGTGTTAACCAAGCATTAAGTGGTGCTAAACAAGCTCCTTGATAAGTTAAGAACTTACGTAATTCTTCTACATATTCATTTGTCTTAGTAACAACAAATCCTGCCATCGTATCATTATGACCTTCTAAATATTTAGTACCACTATGCATAACAATATCTGCTCCTAAAGTAAGCGGTCTTTGATAATATGGTGTCATAAGAGTATTATCAACTACAACAATAATTCCATGTTTATGGGCAAGTTCACTAATTCTTGCTATATCTGCTACTTTCATCATAGGATTTGTTGGAGTTTCAATAAATACCATCTTTGTATTAGGTTTTATATTCTTCTCAAATTCTTCAAAAATACTTAAATCAGCAAAAGTTCTTTCAATCCCATTATCTATTAAGACACTATTAGCAATCTCATAAGTTCCCCCATATATGTCATCAGACAAAATAATATGATCGTTAGGTCTTAATAAAGAGAATACACACATAGCAGCAGCCATTCCACTAGCTAGTGCTAAACAATGTTCCCCTTCTTCCAACATAGCAACTGTTCTTTCTAATTCTTGAATAGTAGGATTTTGAAGTCTTGTATAATCAAACCCTAAAGAATCTTGTAATCCTCTAAAACGAAATGTTGCAGTTTGAAAAATTGGAAAGCTTACAGAACCTGTTAAAGGCTCAATACCCAAAGCCCCATGAACTGCTCTAGAACCAAACTTCATATGCTCCTTTTTATCATAATCTTCATAATTTGTAAAATTTTTCATATTTCCTCCTTTGGAAACGTATAATTTCCTCTTACCTCCAGTATATCTAGACCTCTAAAAAAAGTCAAGAAACGGCTAAAATACTTTACACTTTCTTCTATTTCTCTATTATTTTTCTTATTCTTATTAAAATATCATCATTAATTTCTTCTATAGTTCTTATCTGTTCATCCCGAACACATTCAATTGTATCAAATTGATAAAGATTTGCCAGCTCCAAGTAAGCCTGTTCTCCTAAATGAAGATAAGTACTATTTTTTTCTGCTTCATCTGGAGCTTCCTTTCTATTTTGTTTTAATTTACAAGCATACAAATAAGGCATATATAAAAATAATACTTGATGAGGTCTTGGAAGTTCCATTAAATCATATTCTAAAGTCTCAATTTTTTGATACATTTTAATTCTTTCTTCTTTATCTTTAATCATTCCTCCACGATGAGCCATATTAGAAGTAACATACCTATCTACTATTAAGATATACCCTTCTTCTAAATATTTATTAATAATTGGTAAATTATATCTTCTATCAGCAGCATAATAACATAAAGCCGCTAAAGCATCTACATTTCCTCCTCCCTCTGGAAAAAAACTATGATTAACATTTAATAATTCTTCACACATCGCTGGTTTTCCTAAAAGACAGGCACCTATAATCTTTCCTGTTGGTGTATCATACATTGGAAATGATAATCTCTCTACTTTATATCCCTCTTTAATAAGTCTTTCTTTTAATAATCTAGATTGTGTTTCTTTCCCACTACAATCAGTACCCTCTATAACAATTAATTTTCCTGTCATTTCTACTCTCCTCTTTTTTTATATCTTATTCTCCTATAAGATATATCTTCCTTTACTTCTTTTAATATTTCAAATTCATAATCTTCTTTTTTAAATTCTGGAAAATAAGTATCTGCCTCTTTACAACTTAATTCCACTTCTGTTAATAATAATTCTTCTACATACGGTAAAAACAATTGATAAATAGATGCTCCTCCAATAATATAAACTGTCTCTTCTAAAGTATTTAAATAATCTAATAATTCTTTAAAATCCGAAAAAGTATTAATACCATTTATCTTATGACTTGTTAAAACAATCTCTTCTCTTCTAGCTAATTTCTTAGGCAATGATAAATAAGTATGATATCCCATAACTATTTTATGGTCTAAAGTTGTCTCTTTAAAAAAAGCTAAATCTTCTTTTATTTTCCATACTAAATCATTATGAATACCTAACTCTCGATTGCTACCTACCGCTGCTATAATAATAAGTTTTGCCATCATTTACCTCCTAATATCACGATACAAAAAATTATATAATTTGTCAATTAATATTGTATTTTTAATTTTAATTTGTTATATTTTAAACGGAGGTATTAAAAATGAATGGTACAAAAGGAGACATGTATACAAAAGAAATTATTAAAAGAATACTAGAAGAAGGCTGTCTTGATGAAAATCCTCGTCCTAAATATAGTGATGGAACCCCTGCTCATACTTTAAGTGTAAATCACGGCATTACAACTTATGATTTAACAAAAGGCGAAAGTCCCTTAATAACTTTAAGACCTATCGCTGTTAAATCTGCAATTGGAGAATTATTATGGATTTATCAAGATGAGTCTAATAATCTAGATATTTTAAAAGATAAATATGGTGTAACTTGGTGGGATGAATGGGACTTAGGAAATAGAACCATTGGTGCCTGCTATGGTGAAACAATTAGAAGACATCATTTAATGAAAGATTTATTAAAAGAATTAAAAGAAAACCCAGATGGCAGAAGACACATCATTAATATGTGGCAAGTAGAAGATTTTAAAGAACCTCATGGCCTAAAACCTTGTGCCTACCAAACAGTTTGGAATGTTCGTCATGGCAAAGATGGAGTTAACTATTTAGACATGTGTTTATTTCAAAGAAGCAGTGACTTTTTAACTGCTGGTTGTATTAATCAAGTTCAATATTTAGTGTTACTAATGCTTGTAGCACGTCATTGTGGCTATACTCCAGGAAGATTTTCTTGGATGTATGCTAATATTCAAATCTATGATAGACACATAGAACAAGCAAATATTATGTTAGCAAGAGAACCAATTGATTGTAATCCGGAAATTTGGCTAAATCCTGATAAAGAAAACTTCTATGATTTCACTCCTGATGACATTAAAATAAAAGGCTATCCTAGAGAAAGAATTAAAGAAAAGAACCCACAGTTAAACTTTGATTTAGGCATATAAAAAGCATCCCGAGCGATGCTTTTTAACTTACTTGTTTTAATTCATACTTTTCAATAATCTTTTTAATATTACGAAAACCATATTTTTCGTATAAAATATCTTTTAATAAATCTTCATAATCTATATCTTCTTTTATATTTTCTTTCAAATAATTTAATACTACTTCTTTAGTTAAAGTATCAAAATAAATAATATCATCAAATCTTCCTAAAAACTCTTCACTAAAATCTTCATTCAAATTATATTTGGTATTAGAAAAACCCATTTTTTTATTTTTAACAGCATTTGATGTCATAAATATTAAAGTATGTGAAAAATCAATTTTTTCTCCCTTACTATCTGTTATATATCCTTCATCAAGTATTTGTAAGAAAAGATTTAAAACACTAGGATGAGCTTTTTCTATTTCATCCACTAATATTAAAGAATAAGGATTATATTTTACTTTACTAAATATATACTCATCATTATAACCTACATAACCCCCAGAAACTCCAATAAGTTTATTAACACTTGTTTCTAAATTATATTCACTCATATCTAATCTTATCAAGCTATTATTTAAAGTTTTACTAATAATTTTAACAGAAGATGTTTTACCAACTCCACTAGGTCCCAATAAGAGAATATTTCTCTTTTTTTCTTTCTTTAAATACAATTTTAAATTATTAATAATCTTATTAATAGCATTCTCTTCTCCATATATTTCTTTATTTAAATTATTAGTTATCTCTAAAATCATCTGATTAGTATCTTTTAATAAAGGAATATTGCTTTTCGTCTCAATTACTTTTAAAATATCATCTTTTGTAATAACAATATTATTTTCTAGATTTTTACTTTTCTCATCTTCTAATTCTTTAATTTTTAAACAAACATTTAAAGCTTCTTCATAATTATTATTTTTTACATAAGTTTCTTTCTCTTTTAATAACTCTGATATTTTATAATTTAGTTCTCTTTCTTTTTGATCTTGTTCATTTTTTCTTTTTACATAAGCACAAACACTATCTAATAAATCAATAGTCTTATCAGGATTTTTCTTTTTAAATAAATATCTATTACCAAGAGTTACTATATCTATAATATTTTCTTCTGTAATCTTTATTTTGTGGTGAACTTCATAACTCTCTTTTAAACCCATTAAAATTTCTTTTGTTTCTTCTAAAGTAGGTTCTTTGATAAGAATAGTATCAAATCTTCTTTCTAAAGCTTTATCTTTTGCTATAAATTGTTCATATTCTTTCGTTGTAGTAGCCCCAATTACTTTAATATCTCCTCTTGCTAAATAAGGTTTTAATATATCTGAAGCATTAATAGCTCCCTCTGCCCCTCCAGCATTTACCATGGAATGAACTTCATCAATAAATAAAATTATATTCTTATTAGCCATTACTTCTTTAATAATTTTCGTTAATCTTTCTTCAAATTCTCCACGATATTTAGTTCCACTTACTAAATCTCCCATAGGTAAATCTACAATAATTTTATCTTCTAAACAAGTTGGAACTTGATGATTTTTAATTCTTCTAGCTAATTCTTCTACAATTGCTGTTTTTCCTACTCCAGCAGGGCCAATTAATAAAGGATTACTTTTCTTCTTTCTAAGTAAAATCTCTATCAAACAATCTATTTCTTTATCACGTCCAATTACAGCATCAAAAGTATCTACTCTTTCATTTAGATTTGTTCCGACATTCCAGATTTCTAATTTATTATTAATAACATCATTTGGTTTCTTTTTTATTTCATCATATAAGCCATCAATATCTACTCCAAGACCAATCATAATGCGAATTGCAATACCTTCTCCTTCATCCAAAAGAGCAATAAATAAATGGTTTTCCGTTACTTTTCCCTTATTATTTTCTTTCGCATCTTCTAAAGCATTACTTAATATTCTTTTTAATAAAGGCGTATATAAATTTATCTCCATATTCTTCTTAGGAATACCTACAATACGAACCAATTCATCTTTAAATATCTTATAAGTTAATCCATAATTATTTAACTTTTTTGTTAATTCATTATCTCTTTTTAAAATAGCAAGTAACATATGCTCACTACCAACATAAGGATGATGTAAATTACTTCTTTCACTTTCTGCTTCTTTTAAAATAGAACTTACTATAAAACCAAAATTTTGAAACATGATGATTTCCTCCTATATAATACCTATGTAAATTATGTTTAAAAAAGAAGAAATTTATTCATACATAATAAAAAAGCTCTTAAAAGAGCTTAAATTAACACTTGGCTGCCCCAGTTGGATTCGAACCAACGGAATGGTAGGGTCAGAGCCTACTGCCTTACCGCTTGGCTATAGGGCAATTTCATAATTTATTATAACATAAATTATGAATAAAAGATAAATTATTTCTTTCTTTTTAAAGTAATTTTATCATTTAAAGATTTACCTGTATAACTAGACTTAATAGATTTATATCCTAATTCTTTTAATAAAGCTTCTTTTTCCTCATCATAAAGTCCATATTCTCCTGCAGTTATAGTCTTAACTTCTCCAGTCTTAACATTTATACATGTTACATATATGCGAATGATAGAATTATCTAAAACTTCATAAACTTTCTCTAATAATTGATGATTAGTTGCTAAAAATAAAGATTTCATCGTGTAATAAGGTGTAGAACTAATACAATCAAAATCAGAAGTCTCAAACCTAGTCGCACTAATCATTCCTTTCTCTATTAAAGCAGGTATTAATACCTTTAAATCCTCTCCTATAATAGAATTTATAAGTTCAAAATGATAATAGCGTTCTTTATCTGCATACTTTAATTCATAAGAATATAAATCTACTACTATTTGATTTAAATCATTTAATCTTATATCATAAACCATAAAGCATTCCCCTTCCTTGGTGACATATTATAACATATTTTATTCCATTATTAAACATTTTTTAGCTAAAGAATGTAAATGAATGATAAATAAAAAAATGTTTATAATATTAAAAAAGGAGGAATTATAAATGGGTTGTAATAAATGTGCAGAAAAAACAGTTCAAGGAAGAGCTTATATAGACTCTAATACTGGACTACTTTGTGTTTCTCTAGAAGAAAAATATGAAAAACCAAATGACTTAAAAGTATTAGTTCCCTATGTTTGTACTAACTGTGGTACCACAACATGGAAAACAATAGACACACTTGAAAACAAAAAATAAAGAATTCGCTTCCATTCTTTATTTTTTTCTTTTTATTCCAACAAGTTCTTGCTTATCAAAAGTTAATTCAATAATGCTTATATCTGCCCAAGACCCATCTATAATAGCATCTTCGTTATAATTTAAAATCAACCGATTATCTAAATTAAAACCTTTTTCACAGTAAGTGCTTAATAAGCAAGTTATAGCTACGTTATGTGTAAAAAGAGCAATTGTTTTATCTTCATCACTTACCAATATCTTCTTTAAAAACTTAAGTAAACGATTCTTAACTTCATTTAAAGATTCCCCTTCTGTTAATTTATAATCAAAATCATTCTCTTGCATTTCATTAACCATTCTAATTTTTTTATCTCCAAGAATACCTAATTTTCTTTCTCCTAAATGATTATCTATATTAATATCTAACTCTAATTTACTAGCTAAATATTTAGCAGTCCCAATACTCATAACATAAGGAGAAGAATAAATCTTTTGTACATTTAATAAATCTTTATCTTTAATTAATGCTGCACTTTCTCTCTCTCCTTCTATACTTAATAATCGTTTCTCTCTTTTTTGTTCTAAAGAAGTATTAGGAAATATTAAATTATTCATAGTTAGAGCATTATTAATTAAATATATAGTTGTCATCGAATGATACCACCTAATACACCATAAGATAAAATAAGCATAATAACTCCTGCCATTAAAACTCCTACTATCGCTGCCATGCAAGACTTCTTCTTATCCATTCCTAATAGTGCTGCAATTAAGCATCCAGTCCAAGCACCTGTACCAGGAAGAGGAATCCCTACAAATAACACCAAGCCTACATATTTTAATCTTTCTATTTGAGCTTTCCTAGAATCTGCTTTTTGTTCAATCTTTTGAACTAGCTTTCCTAATCTCTTGCCTTTTTTCTTTAAATATTGAAAAATAGATGTAATAAACCATAAAATAACTGGTATTGGTAAAATATTACCTATCAAACATACTATAAAACTAGTCCACATTGGAGCATTCATTAAACTAGCTGCAATTAATCCTCCACGTAACTCTAAAATGGGCATTAATGAAATAATAAACATTACTAAATATTTTCCCCACCAAACTGCAGTTATTCCTCCGAATAAACCTACAAAAAATTTTGCTATTTTCTCTGCCATAAACATTACCTCTTATTCATTATATTAAAAAACTACTTATTTTTCAATTTAAAAAGCAAAAAACTTTACATAAAAAAAAGACAACCCAAAATTTGTCTTCTATTATTCAGCAAACTCTACTTTAACATTTCCTGTAAATGTTTTATTAGTATTGTGATTTTGATCAGTATTCGTATCTTTAAACTCTATTTCTAAAGTATAATTATAATCTGTTTTAGCACTAGCTGTCTTTGTTTCTGTAGCTAAAATAACTTCTCCAGTCTTAGCTGTTAAATCTCCAGTAGCAACAACAGTTCCACTACTATTCTTTAAAGTATATACAAGTTCCTCTGCATTTTTAGTACAAGCATTAGAAACACTATTATAATTAGCTTCTGTACATTTTACAAATGTATTATTAGTTACATTCATTTTAATAGCATAAACCGCTTTATTGGTATCACTTCCTGGAGTAACAGACACCGTAAATGTTTTAGATAACTTATTGCCTGGCATTAAAGAACCTGTTAAAGTAGATGTTCCAGCATCATATTCTACATTAATAAGTTTAGCAGTATTACCAGTATTAGATGCACCTCCCCCAACAAAAGACACCCCTACTAAAAAATATGCAAAAGACACTCCTACAACTCCAACAAGTAATAATCCTAAAGCAATAAATAATTTACTATTTTTTTTCATAAAAATCTTCCTTTACTTTTAAATATAACATCTCTATATAAGTTTTTACTTTAACCTACCTATGCTATATTTCTAATATACAATATTATTTCGTTTTTTTCAAGATTTTTTCATATTTTTCTCTTAACAAATATCTAATAATCGTTTATAATTCTTTTTATAGAAAGTTGGTGTATTATGCTTAATGTAGTTTTATTTGAGCCTGAAATTCCTGGTAACACTGGAAATATTATGAGAACTTGTGTTGCTACCAATACTACTCTTCACTTAATTAAACCTCTAGGATTCTCTTTAGAAGAAAAATATATTAAAAGAAGTGGTGTTAATTATATTGAATATTGCAAATATTTTGTCTATGAAAATATCGAAGAATTCTTTGCTAAAAATAAAGGAGAATATTTCTTTTTTACAAGATATGGTCATAAACCTCATTCAACCCCTAATTATTCTTCTATAACAGACAATATCTATTTATTTTTCGGTAAAGAATCTACTGGTATACCAAGAGAAATATTAAAGCCTTATATTGACCGTTGTTATAGAATTCCTATGACCTCAAATGTTCGAGCTTTAAATCTTTCAAACAGTGTTGCAATATGTGTATACGAAGTATTAAGGCAAAAAAATTATCAAGGCTTACTATTTGAGGAACCCCATAAAAGTAAAAACTTTATTGAAGAAGCCTAAAAGTTGGACCAAGTCCAACTTTTTATATATAAAAAAACTGAATTAACATCCAGTTTCATCTTTACATAAAGAACGATTTACTTTAGCAAACATTTCATTAAAAATATTTGTTAATTCTTTTTTCTCTTCATCATTAAGTCCATCATTTGGATTAGTTTGACTATCTACTGTGCCTTCATGAAAACCAACAATTTCCCCATCTTTTACAACTACTACAGTTGGAGCATATAATCTTTTTTCTTTAGTATCATATTTCTTTTTATTATATGTAATCGTATATTTTGTTAAATATTTATCTAATTTATTTAAAATCTCATAATAACTATCAGTTCCCTCTTTAGTTTTTACTAATTTTTTATCTTGTACTTCATAACTAGAGCGAACATCTTTCACATTTACATAATAAATATTAGCAACACTATTAGAGTTAGCACTAGACAACATAGTTTCAACTAAACTCCTACACCAAGGACATGTATTAAATCCAAAATAAATAACTCCTGTACCATTTTCCATAACATCTAATATTTCTTTATCAGTTTTATAAACTACAGAATTATTCTCAGAAATATTAACTGTTAAGTATTTCAAATTACTATTCTCATTAGTCTTTCCATTTAAACTTTCATATTCTTCTTTAAATTTTAATGAATCTTTACTAGTTACTTCGCTATCATCACTATTTTTATAATCAATATAATATTTAACCCCTAAAGCTCCAATAAGTATAACTGCAAGCGCTATACCAACAAGTCTTATTTTACTCTGTTTTTCCATCATTTCACCACCTAATCTTATTTTAACTTAAAACCTATTATTAATCAACCAAAAAAGCGCACATAAACCATAACAATACAAACAAATAATAAGATTAATAATAACAAAATTAACATTTTATTATTCCTATTATTAATCTTTTTATATTCTAATATCTTTTTATTTAATTCTTCATTCATATAAACAACCTCTACTTATATTTTTATTACACTTTCATTATAAAACTTTTTTCTAATTTAAAAAACTAATATTTTCTAAAATATGTAAATCTCTGTCAAAAAGTTTCTATAGACTTTTTAATAAAAAAATAGTATAATGTTTGTTAGTTTTAAACTTTATATTTTTTATTTTGAAAGGAAGATTATATGAAAAATAGTAAGGGAACGACCTCTATTGTTGCTTTAGGTGGCTTAGGGGAAGTCGGAAAAAATATGTATGTTGTAACTCATAATGAAGAAATAATCATAATTGATGCTGGAGTTATGTTTCCAGAAGATGATTTATTAGGAATTGATTATGTTATTCAAGATGTAAGTTATTTAAAACAAAATGAAAGTAAAATAAAAGGTTTAGTTATTACCCACGGACATGAAGACCATATTGGTGGTATATCATTTTTATTAAATAGTGTTCATATACCTAAAATTTACGCTTCAAAAATAGCTTCCGATTTAATTATTAAAAAATTAACCGACCGTAATATTAACTATAATAATATTGAAATAGTTACAGAAGACACTGTTTTAAAAACAAAATATTTTAAATTAGAATTTATTGGTACAACCCACTCTATTCCAGGCTCTTTTGCAATTGCTATTCATACTCCAAACGGAACTATTTTTGAAACTGGAGACTTTAAATTTGATTTAACCCCAATTGGACCATGTGCTAATATTCATAAGATGGCCGAAATTGGTAAAAAAGGTGTAACTTTACTCTTAAGCGATTCTACAAACGCTTTATCCCCTGGTTTTTCTAAAAGTGAATCCAGTGTCGATGAAGCTTTAAATGATATTGTATCTAGACATTATGGAAGAGTTATTATTGCTACATTTGCATCTAATATCTATCGTATTAAACATATCGTAGAAACTTGTAGAAAAAACAATCGTAAAATTATTATATTCGGTAGGTCTATGGAAACCAGTATTGAACTAGCTTTAAATAATGGTTTAATTGAAGATAAAACAATATTTATAGATAATAATACTGCAAAGAATTTAAAGAAGAACGAAATATGTATTTTATGTACTGGAACTCAAGGAGAACCTCTAGCAGCTCTTTCTCGTATTGCAAACGGTATTCATAAACAAATAACTTTAATGCCCGATGATTTAGTAGTTTTCTCATCTTCACCTATCCCTGGGAATGCTGCATCTATTAACCGTGTCATTAACAAATTATATTTAAAAGGCGTTAAAGTATATACCAATAAAACATTTAATGATGTTCATACATCAGGACATGCCAAAGAAGAAGAATTAAAATGGATGCTTCGTATTATAAGTCCTAAATACTTTATGCCAATGCATGGTGAATACAGAATGTTAAAAAGACATGGAGATATTGCTATATCATGTGGTGTAGATAAAAAAAACATATTTATTTGTAAAAATGGAGATGTTATTAACCTAAACAATGGTGTTGTAACTCGTGGTGAATCTGTTAAAAGTGGGGATGTATATGTCGATGGTTCTCGTATTGGAGATATTGGCTCTCAAGTTATTAAAGACCGCAAATTAATGAGTAGTGATGGTATTTTAGTTACAATCTTAAATATAAACACCCTATCAAGAAAACTATTAATTAAACCAAATGTAACTACTAGAGGATTTATCATGGTAAATGAAAACCCTGAATTAATTAGTAAAATTGAACATAAAATAACTGAAATTGTAAATAAAACACTAGTAAGTTCTAGTTATAGTCATATCGATTTAAAAAATCAAATTATTCTTGAACTATATCCTTATATAAATGAACTTACTGGTAGAAGACCTATTATTTTACCTGTTATAATGGAAGTTAACCAAGCTTAATGGTTAACTTTTTTATTTTTTTAAAAAGGGTTGTCTTAAAGTATTATTAGTTGTTCTCTCCATATAAGAAACCAACAATTTATATTTAGGTTTTAAAAAATGCCCATCATCTTTGTAATTATAAAATGGATTTTCTACTTCTTTTTCCTGAATAATCTGAGCAAGTTTATCATTTTTCATAATACTTACTTTTCCTACATAAATAAACTTTCCATTCTGTTTTTCACCTAATAAAAAACTTATTTTTTCTTTTCTTAAAATATACCCCCCTACATAAAATTCTTCTTCTTTAAAATTTTTTATTTTAACCCAGTAGTCCACTCTTTTACCAATATATATACTATTCTTTTTCTTAGCAACAATCCCTTCTAATCCCAATTTTTTTACTCTCTCAAAAAGTTTTTTACCATCCTGATATATTTTAGTTTTAATAAAATAATTAGTATCTGATATTATATCTAATGCCTTTTTTCTTTCCAACAAACTTCTATCTGTTAAGTCTTTATTTTTATATAAGATATCAAAGGCAATGAACGCTACTGGAACATTTTTTTCCATTTCTAATATTTTATTTCTATCTTTTAAATGACTTCTTTTCTGTAATTCACTAAAACTTGGTTTTCCATCTTTAAAAGCTACAATCTCTCCATCTAACACAAGCACATTATTTTTAGCTATATCTTTAATTGTCTCTAATTCTGGATATAGTTTAGTAACATCATTACCATTTCTAGTAATAATTTTTATTTTAGTTTTAGTTACATATATAATAGCCCTTATTCCATCATACTTTAACTCATAAATATAATCTTTGCTCCCAGGTACAAAATCTACTTCTTTTAAAAGCATAGGTTTATAATTTTTAGGAAACATTCTTTAAACTCAATTCTAAAGCACTCATTAAATCTTTAATATTTTTTTGTTGCTTTTTCTTAGGAGCTTTAATCGGATTACCTGCTATTTTCATATTCACTGCTTTTTTTACTTTTTCTTGATATTCATCCACATAGTCTTCCGGTATAAACTTTGTTTTTAATGTTGTTATCAATTGAACTGCCAAATCTAATTCTTTTTTAGTAAAACTTACTTCTTTTGTCTCTTCCGGAAGAACTACTTCTTCTAAAAAATATAAAGTATTCATAAATAATTGATGTTCTTTTTCTCTAATAACTACATAATAAAATTTAGTTCCTATAACAGTTTTTGCAATCGCCACCATTTTAGTTTTTTCTAAAGCTGATCTAAACAGACTATATGACTTACTCTTTGATGGTGGATTTAAAACATAACTTTTTTCAAAAAACACAGGGTCAATTTCCTTTATATCTACGAATCCAATAATTTCAATTGTTTTCTCATCTTCACTCTTTAAAAGGCTAAACTCTTCTGTTGTCAAAGTAACATATTCGTTACTTTCATATTCATAGCCTTTCACAATATCCGCTTGTTTTACTTCCCTTTTACAATGTGGGCAATATTTAATATATTTAATTCTAGAACCACATTTCTTATGTATCTGATTAAATGTAATATCATTATTTTTTATAACAGGTTTCATTTCAATAGGAATATTTACTAAGCCAAATGATATACTCGTCTTTTTCATATTTATCACCATTCTTAGTGTTAATAAAAAACTTAAAAATATACAAAAAAAGAAGCTTATCTAGCCTCTTCAGTTGCCCTAGTTTCTCTAATAACATTAATTTTAATAGTACCAGGATATTGCATCTCTGCTTCAATTTTATCTTTAATATCTCGTGCCATTTTATAACTTTCTCCATCACTAACTTCATCTGGTTTTACAATAACACGAATTTCTCTACCAGCTTGAACTGCGAAAGTTTTCTCCACTCCTGCAAAGGAATTACCTATTTCTTCCAACTGTGCAAGACGTTTCATATAGTTATCCATCGTATCATTTCTAGCCCCAGGTCTAGCTGCTGATAAAGTATCTGCAATCTCTACCAAAACTGAAATAATATTATTAGCCTCTTTATCTCCATGATGAGACTCTATCGCATTAATTACAACATTGTCTTCATGATACTTTCTTGCTATATCAGAACCAATCTCTACATGACTTCCTTCAATCTCAAAATCAATCGCCTTTCCAATATCATGAAGTAATCCTGCTCGTTTAGCTAAAGCTACATTTTCTCCTAATTCACTAGCCATTAAGCCAGTTAAATTAGCCACTTCAATAGAATGTTGTAAAGCATTTTGCCCATAACTTGAACGATACTTAAGTTTACCAACTAAATTAATAAGTTCTGGTTCCATTTTTACTATGCCTAAATCATATATAGCTTGATTACCAATTTCCATAATCTTTGTATTAATATCTTTTGACACTCTATCGTATACTTCTTCAATACGCGCTGGATGTATTCTTCCATCCCTTATTAACGTCTCAATAGTAACTTTAGCAATTTCTCTTCTTAAAGGGTCAAAAGAAGATATTACAATTGCTTCCGGAGTATCATCAATTATTAAATCAACTCCCGTGACAGATTCAATAGTACGAATATTTCTACCCTCTCTACCAATCAATCTACCCTTCATTTCATCATTAGGCAAATCAATAGTACTAACAGTTTGTTCATTGGCAACTTCCTCAGAATAACGTTCCATACTTGCAACAATAATTTGTTTTGCAACTCTTTGAGCTTCTAATTTAGCAGTTCTTTCTTGTTCTTTTAAATAATCTGCTATTTCTATTGCCATATCTTGTTCTACACGCTTCATAATCAAATCATGAGCTTTTTCTTTTGAAAAATGAGCAATTTTTTCTAATTTTTCTAATTCCTGTTTCATCAGTTCATCCATTTTAAACTCTTTTTCTTGCATTTCTTTTTGCTTCGCTAATAAATTATTTTCTTTTTCATCTAAATTAACATCTTTTTTTTGTAATATTTCTTCTCTCTTATCTAAAGAAGCCTCCCTTTGCAGTAATCTATTTTCATTATCTTTAATTTCCGCTTTCTTTTCTTTAACTTCTTTTTCAACTTCTTGTTTTAAACGATAAGATTCTTCTTTGATTTCCATTAAAGTATCTCTTTTATGTTTGTCAGCTTCTTTTTTCGCTTCTTCAATTAATTTATTAGCTTTACTTTCGTTTTGATTATTTCTGATATAATTAATAATCAGAATAATTGCCACACCTATAAAAATACCAAATATAAGAGTCAAAATGGGCATCATTTTAAAATCCATTTTTAAATTCTCCTTACTATAGATATAATTTATCTATAATTTTATTATAAAGGTAAATTTAATATTAAGCAAGTTAAAATTATCAAAAGAGAACAATTACAAATATCGTTATTCTTCCTCTTTTTTTGCCTCTTTTTTAGTTTTAGTTGACCCTTCAAACCCATAATGCTCTCTTACTTTCACATCTAACTCATCTCTAAGTTCAGTATGTTCCTTTAAATACAATTTCACATTTTCTTTTCCTTGACCAATTTTTTCTCCATTATAGGCATACCAAGCTCCACTTTTATCCAAAATTCCTAAAGAAGATGCAATATCAATTAATTCTCCTTCTCTAGATATTCCCTCACCATACATAATATCAACACAAGCCGTTTTAAATGGTGGTGCAACTTTATTTTTTACAACCTTAATATTCGTCTTATTTCCTACAATTTGGTCTCCTTGTTTTATTTGTTCTGCTCTTCTAATATCCAAACGAATTGTAGCATAAAACTTTAAAGCTCTTCCTCCTGGCGTAGTTTCAGGATTTCCAAACATAACACCAACTTTTTCTCTTAATTGATTAATAAAAATAGCGGTCGTCTTTGTTTTATTGATTGTTCCTGATAATTTTCTTAAAGCTTGACTCATTAAACGAGCTTGTAATCCCACATGACTATCTCCCATTTCTCCATCTATCTCTGCTTGAGGAACTAAAGCTGCAACAGAGTCAATTACTACAATATTAACTGCTTCACTACGAACCAATGCTTCACATATTTCTAAAGCTTGTTCTCCTGTATCTGGTTGTGAAAGTAAAAGTTCATTAATGTCTACTCCTAAAGCTTTCGCATAAACTGGATCTAAAGCATGTTCTGCGTCTATAAAAGCTGCTCTTCCACCCTTTTTTTGTACTTCTGCTATCGCTTGTAAAGCAATGGTAGTTTTACCAGAAGATTCTGGACCATAAATCTCAATAATTCTTCCCTTAGGAAAGCCTCCAACCCCTAAAGCTATATCCAATGATAAAGAACCACTACTAGTTACATCTATTTTAGTATGTTCTTCACTTCCTAATTTCATGATTGCCCCAGCACCAAATTGTTTTTCTATATCCGCTAAAACTTGTTCTAATGCTTTATCTTTATTCTTTTCATCTTTGACTTGTTTCATAAAATTTGTCCTTTCTTCATTACATACTTATTTTATTATATAAAAATTACTTTGTCAAGCGTTTTTCGAACATTTGTTTATATCGTTTTCATCCCATAATTTCAGTGTTTTTATAATTTTTCTTTAAAATTACTTTTTTATACCCAGAAAACATATAATAATTTGACATATTTTAATTTTTGTGTATAATTATTAGTGCAAGGCAGTGTTCTAAGTAAAAATAATGTGTTTATTACCAATATGGGATAAAAGTAGTTTGGACTGCCCAAATGAAATTATGCTAAATAAACTCCCTATTTATTATTTTGAACATCCTTTGTATTAATATAATAGAAAGGAGAAAAAAATTATGGCAAGATATACTGGACCAGCTTATAAAAAATCAAGAAGACTTAACTTCTCTACTTTAGAGAATGGTCGTGATTTAGCACGTCGTCCATATGCACCTGGTCAACATGGAAATGACAGAAGAAAAAAATTAAGTGAATATGGTATCCAATTACAAGAAAAACAAAAAGTTAGAATTATGTATGGATTAAATGAAAAACAATTCCATAGATTATTTGACCGTGCTTCTAAAATGAAGGGTGTAACTGGCGAAGATTTATTAAAATTATTAGAATCTCGTCTAGACAATATTGTTTATCGTATGGGACTTGCAAATACTAGACGTGGAGCAAGACAAATCGTTAACCATGGACATATTACAGTTAATGGAGTTAAAGTTGATATTCCTTCTTACTCTTGTAAACCTGGAGATGTAATCGCAGTTAAAGAAACTTCATTAGATCATCCAGCTATTAGAGCAAGCTTAGAAAACAATGTAGCTCTTCCTGCTTTTGTTACTTTTGATAAAAACAAAATGACAGGTACATATGTAAGATATCCTGAAAGAAGCGAATTAAATTCTGAGATTAATGAATCATTAATCGTTGAATACTACAATCGTTAATATTAATTACATATTAATATCAAAAACTCATTTCTTAATTGAAATGAGTTTTATTATTAGATTAAATCTATTCCTCCAAAAATAGTCGTATGTTCTATATGAACAGTGTATTCTTTTTTATCTTTTTGTATATGTTTATTAGTAACATCTCCAAATAAAGACAAGCCATCAACTTCTACTTTTACATTCTCAGGTAAACGTAAATCTATTCCTCCAAAAACACAAGCACACACAATTGTTATATCTTTAGTAAATTTAGCATCTCTAAAATCTAGTTCTATTCCTCCAAAAACAGCAATAAGTGAAATATCATCAATATCATCCTTTATTTTTTCATCTACTCCCGAAAAAATAGCTAAATATCTTTTTGCATTCTTAGACACTATCTGTTTATTTTTTTTTTTAGCTGAAAAAACAAGAGAAATTCCAAAAATAATTAATAAGACTGGTAAAAATATTTTCCAAATCATTCCCCAGTTAATAACATCTTGAGCTGCTAATAAAAGTAAGACTCCTATAATAAAGCCTATAATACTAGATATTCTCTCTTCTTTTTTAAATATCCCTACTAATGCTGGAATAATAATAAATAATGTCCACCAACCATCAAAAAATAAATCTATATTCCACCAATCTAAGTTACTTCCTAAAAATAAAACTCCCACAACCATTAAAATAATTCCTAAAATAATATTATCTTTCTTCATACCTATCCTCTTTTCAAAGTAATTATATCATAACTAAAACTAGAAAGAAAGCAAAATAAAAAAGAGACTAATCTCTTTCCATTTTAACAATAACCATTTCTTTGGTATTTATTTTTGATATAACATCTTCTACTTCTTCTACTGTAATACTTTCATAAATCTCCTTTAAATTAGGAATTAAGCTCTTGTAATAAACTAAATAATTTTGAATTAAACTATTTACTTGTTCACTAGATTCATAATTTACAACCATTGTAGCAATAGAAGCATTTATCTTTCTTTTTAATTCTTGAGGATCTACTATTAAATTTAAAAAAGCATTCTTAATTCTTTCTATCGCTTCATCTAAATATTTACTCTCTACAGTAACATCAATAATAACTTGGTCATCCATAACATATCTAGAGGCATTTAAATAAGTAACAATTCCTTCTGTTAAAAGCTCTTCTTTTAAATCAGATGTATCCCCAAAATTAATATTTAAAAGAACATTTAATAATATATTTAATTTAACATCATCATATTGAAAATCTTTTCTACTTAATTTTAAACCTATTTTAGCTTTAGGAACCTCTACATTTGCCTGAATAGTCTTCAATTTTTCATGAACATTCTTAGGCTCTTTCACATCTATTCTTTTAGGTTCTAAATATTTAGAAATATTCTTTTTCTTTAAATTTTTCTCTACAATATCCTCTATCTCAAAAGGATTTACATTACCAGTTACAATTAAAAACATATTCTTAGGATGATAAAAAACATCATAAATTAAACAAATATCTTTTAAATCTATTTTCTTAATATCACTAACTTCACCAGTAATTAAATTACGATATTTTTCTTTCTCAAAAATACTCTTATAAAATTCAAAATGGAGACGATTATATGGTTGGTCATATCCCATATTTATTTCCGAAGCTATAATTCCTTTTTCTTTTTTAATCATTTCTTTTGTAAAATAAGGATTATAAACATAATCTAGTAAATGCTCTAAGTTTTCTTTTAGATTTAGCGTTCCATAAACTAAATAACTAGTAAACTGAAAAGTAGTAAAAGCATTGATATCACTTCCTAAAGGGTCAAATAAATCATTCGCTGTAACTCCTTTTTTAACATTAAACTTAATATGTTCCATAAAATGTGCTATTCCATCTGGTACTTGATATTTCTTCCCTTTAATTTCAAATTCTGTATCAATAGACCCATAATTAACATTCAAAGATAAATAAAAACTTTTCGCATATTCATTTTTCCATATATATATTGGTAACCCATCTTTAGTAGTAGTAAAATAAATAACTTCATCTATTCCCTGTAACTTAATTGTTTTCATTTTCTTCTCCTTCTAAAGTAAATACTAAATTCGGTTTTATCTTACTTGCAATACTCATTATTTCTTCTTTAGTAATTTCTTCTATTAATTCTATACGGTCTTCAAGTAAAGGTAAATTATCAATAATATGAAAGACATAATTATTTAAAATACCAGAAATATTATCCATTGCTAAATTTAAAGAAAATATAAAATTCTTTTTAGCACTTTCTATCTCTTCATCAGTAAATTTACCTAATTTCATTTCTTTAAACGCTTGTCTTATTAATTTATCAGCTTTCTTCACATCTTTTTTATTAATAGAAGTCTCTATTACTAAAAGATTATCATATTTTAAATACATACTCTTAATACCATAACATAAAGAATTCTTCTCTCTTAATAGTTGATATAGTTTTGTATTTAATCCTCCTCCTCCGAGTAAATAATTATAAAAATGAACAGTTGTTATTTTTTCTTTTTCTGTTAAGTTTTCTAAATTATAGATTTCTACTAAGCTTGTCTCTAAAAACTCACTTTTCTCTATAACAGTTCTATTCTTTCTTACTGACTTATTATCTACATATAAAGACAATTCTTTATCTTTAATAACAGGATTCTTAAAATATTTATACACAAGATTTGCTACTTCATCCATATCGATATTACCTACTATAAATATATCACAAAGGTTATTTTGCATTAAATCTTGATAAGCTTCTGCTAAAGTCTTTGGTGTTATTTTCTCTAATTCTTCTAAACTGCCTAAAATACTAAAACTAGTAGGACTATTCTTATCAAACATTTCTAAAGCTTTCTTTAAACTTACTCTCGCTATATCTTCTGAAACCCCTAATATTTCATCTCTTAATCTATTTTTAACTATATTAAAACTACGAATATCAAATTCATTGGAATTTATAGAAGGATTTAAAATCATATCAAAAGGAAAAGCAATAACTTCTTCTAAATAATTTTTTTCTTTAACATAAGTTGGATTTAAAAAACTTAATACAAAAGATGTCATCATAGTATTCCCTAATTTATTAGTTAAACCATAAAAACTAGCCTGATATAATTCTTCTAATTTTTTTACGGTATCCTTTCTAGTTGGATAATTTTTACTAACATCACTCATAATATCAGCAAGAAAAGTTTTAGCAAGTAAATTTTCTTTTTTTACTTCATCTCTAAAAATTATTTCCATTTGAACAGTTTTAAATCTATTAGTTCTTACTGTATATAAATTGAATGTTGGATATTCATATTTTTTATATTCCATTTTCACACCTCAACTTTATTATAACACATTTTATCTTTTTTATTAAACTAAGAAAAGCAAATTCATTTAAGGTACAATTGTTTGACAAACATGGGTTTTTATGATAATATAAAAACGGAGGTAAAACTTATGGAAAAACAAATAAAACCAATCACAGAAAAACAAAATAATGTATTAGACTTTATAAAAAAATTTACTGCTACTCACGGTTATCCACCATCAATTCGTGAAATTGGTAGTGGACTTGGATTATCTAGTCCTGCTACAGTCCATACTCATGTAAAAAAATTATGTAATGCTGGCTATTTAAAAGTAGATAGCAATAAATTTCGTGCTATGGAAATATTAGTAGATAACGAATATGAAAATAAAGACGAAGATTTAGTAAAAGTTCCTTTATTAGGGAAAATTACTGCAGGCTCACCAATCGAAGCGATTGAAAGACCAAACGAATTCTTTTCTCTACCAGCTTCAATCATACCATCTAAAGAGACAATATTCACTTTAAATGTCAGTGGCGAATCCATGATAAATGCCGGTATTTTTGATGGTGATGTAGTAATTGTTCAAAAACAAAATACAGCTAGAAATGGTGATATTGTAGTAGCAATGACTTCTGAAAATGAAGTTACATTAAAAACTTATTACAAAGAAAAAGACCATTTCCGTCTACAACCAGAAAATGATACAATGGCTCCTATTATACTAGATAGTGTTACCATCTTAGGAAAAGCTGTTGGATTATATCGTAAATTCTAATTAGGGGTGTTTAATATGAAACAAAAAGTAAGTAATTTAAAAATCATATACAGTAAAACAATTAAAGTTGTTGGAGTTACTTTTGGGAGTCATCCCAAAAATATTCAAAAAATTATTGCCAACGGACTCGATTATAAATTAGTAAAAAGATATTCTGGCTTAAAAGATAAACAACTTTTAAAAGAACAAACAGACATGAAAGAATTTAATTATGAATGTTTAGGAGACGTTATCTTAAAACCTTATAAATATAATAGTGAAGATGCTATCTCCGTATATATAAATGATTTTGATGATAATTACTTAGAAGTTGGTCATATTCCTAAAAAAGAAGTATCTTCTTTAATTCCCTTATTTAATCACGAAATGATTATAGAAGCATTTCTAACCGGTGGCAATCTAAAAAGTATTCTTCATAGTGAAAAGAAAGATAAGATTGAAACTGAGAAATTAAATATTGGTATAAGTTTAGATATTATTGTAAAAGAAAAATAGACCCGTTTTCACGGGTTTTTTTAACTTTCAATTAATTTTCTATCATCATTTTTTAATTTATCAACTTCCACTCGATTAATAGAATCAAATCTTTTCGTTATCTTATCACTAGTTGTATTTAATTCCTCAACACTCTTAGATACTGTATTAATATTACGAGCAAGTTTATCCCAACGCTCCTTATATCTAGCAAACTCCAAAGATAATTTATTTAATTCTTCATGAATAATCTGTGCATATTTGTCTCTTTCCATATTTTTTAATATCATTTCAATAACAGTTAAAGTACTCATCAAAGTAGTTGGACTAGTAATCCAAACCTTTTTAGAATAAGCATAATTTAAAATATCAGCATGATAAGCATTAACTTCTGCAAAAATAGCTTCAGCTGGTAAGAAAAGAATTGCTTCCCCTGCTGTTTCTCCTGGAATAATATATTTTGTACTAATCGCATCAATATGTTTCTTAAAATCAATTTTAAATTGTTTTTCATAAAGTGCTCGCTCCTCAGAGCTTTTCTTTTTATCTGTCATTCTTTCATAATTTTCTAAAGGAAATTTAGAATCTATTGCAATAGTCCCCAAAGGTGCTGGAGCATATAATAAAGCATCAGCAATATAACCATTACTCATTTTATGTTGTAAATCATAAATACCAGTATTTAATCCCCCAAAAGCATTTTCTAATATAAAACTCAAATTAACTTCTCCAAAAATACCTCTCGTCTTTTTATCAGTTAAAATCCCTTGTAAATTAACAATATCTGCGCCTAAACCATCAATCTTCTTTTGAGCCTCATCTATTTTAGACAATCTTTCTAAAACATTAGCAAACGTTTTATTAGTCTTCTCTAAACTTTGATCCAATCTTTCTGTAACTTTATTATTAATTTCAAGTAATCTACGTTCTACTTTTTCATCTAACTTATCAAAATCACCACGCAAATCATTCGTAAAATTAGTTCGAAAATCTCCTAATTCTTTAACCATTCCGAGTTCTAATTTACCTAATCTTTCAATTAATTCATTATCATTTTTCTTTTTAAATAAATTTACTAATAATAAAAGAATAACTACTATTAATAGTCCTATTATAATATAATCCATTCTAAAACCTCTTTCTACTTCTATTATATAATTTAATTTGATATTTGGAAAGAGTTACTCTACAATATTTAATTTTTTATTGACAATCTTACTAAATAAATAAGCAAGTAACATTAATACCCCAACTTTAATTAAATTAGTAGGATGCTTAATACTCTCTAAAAGACTAACTCCTACAAAACCCCAGAAATAAACTAAAAAAGCTTTTCCAATCATTAAAGCAAAAGCAAACTTTTTATAACTCATTTTTGATAAACCACAAGCTATATTAACTAAGAAAGCTGGTGTAAAAGGTATTGCTATAATAGTAGTTAATTGTTCAAATGTTAAACTAGTTATTTTATTCATAGTATCAACACTAATAAGCCCCTTTTTCTTAAGCCTTTTATACCACCATGTCTGAATTTTACTACGAAATAAAAAGAAAGAAAGAGAACAACCTATACAAGTAAAAAACCAAGATATAATAAAGCCAAAGAAATGACCAAAAGCTAAAAAATTAAGTGTTATAAAAACAAATAAAGGTAATATAGGAACCATAGATTCTATAGTTATAAAGAAACACCCAATAATTGGTCCCCATATACCCATACTCTGTAATGTAGCATCTATAAATGTATCTATCGCTTGAAACATATGAAATCACCTATTAACTATTATAAAACATATGTTACAAAATTAAACGAAAAGTTAAAAAGTTAGGCATTATATAGACATTAAATAAATAAAAATCTAATAATTAAAGCTAGTATTAATCCTGTTATAAGTGGTAATAAAAAAGCTAGTAACGTATAAAAATTGCTTTCGGTTTCTTTCTTTATTGTTAAAAGTGTTGTAGAACATGGATAGTGATATATCATTAAAATTAAGAAACACAAAGCTGTTTTTATCGTCCAACCATTCATAACTAAAATATCTTTTAACTCTCCTAGATTAGAGAATTCTACCAAATTATTGGTTTTTAAATAACACATAAGTAAAGCTGGTATAACAATTTCATTCGCTGGAAATCCCAAAATAAATGCTAAAATAATAGAACCATCAACCCCTAATAAATGTCCTAATGGGTCTAAAAAACTAGTAATTATTTGCAATAAACCAACTTCTCTAATAGAAATAGAACCTAATAACCAAATAATAGCACCTGCTGGTATAGCAACCTTTACGGCTCTACCTAAAACAAAGATTGCTCTATTCTTTAAACTGTTAATAAGTGTATTTTTAATATTAGGAAATCTATAAGGAGGCAATTCTAAAGTAAAACTAGCACATTCCCCTTTTAATATAGTTTTCGATAATAAATAACTTGCTAAAAAGGTAAGCAAAATACTTAGTACAATAAAACCAGTAATAATAAGAGCACATAATAAATTACCCAATTTAGAAGATAAACCTACAAAAAAGATGGTAATAACAGCAATTAAAGTTGGAAATTTACCATTGCAAGGCATATAAGCATTTGTTAATATAGCAATTAATCTTTCTCTTTTAGAATCCATTATTCTTGCACCAGTAACTCCTACAGCATTACATCCAACACCCATACACATAGTAAGAGCTTGCTTCCCACATGTATTACATTTTTGAAAACCATCATCTAAATTAAAAGCAATACGTGGCAATAAACCTAAATCTTCTAAAAATGTAAATAAAGGAAAGAAAATAAGCATGGGAGGTAACATAACAGAAACAACCCAATATAAAGTTTTATATATTCCACTCACAATTAAATCATTAAGCGTGCTAGGTAAAAAACCTAAAAGTTCTCTAAAAGGACTTTCTAATGAAGAAAAAAAATGAAATAATAAATCCGAAGGATAATTAGCTCCTACTAAAGTAAGATAAAATATTAAGAATAACATACCAATCATAATAGGTATTCCCCATTTTTTACTAGTTAATATTTTATCAATCTTTCTATCTCTATTCTCATTTATATTTTCTTTCTTTATAACATCTTTAATAACTTCTTTCACTTTTTTAGCTCTCTTAACTGCAATCTCTAATAATACATCAACATTAACTAAATTTTGATAAGCATTCTCTATATTTTTATCATCTTTTATAATTCCTAATTTATAAAACTTATCAATATAATAAGTATTATTTTCTAGTATTTTTAAAGCTACCCATCTTTTATATAAACAATCTTCATCTATATCTAAAGAAACATTTAAAATTTCTTTATTTAAAATTCCATAATCTATAACTAAATAATCTTTCTCTATACAATCTTTAATACTATCTAATAAATCCGTTAATCCAATTTTTTTCTTAGCACTAGTCTTAACAACCTTTATATCTAATCTTTTTTCTAATTTTTTAGTATCTATCTGAATATGGTTTTTTTCTGCCTCATCAATTAAATTTAAACACAAAACTAATTTATTACATATTTCTTTTGTTTGTAAAACTAAATGAATTCCTTTTTCTAAATTAGAAGCATCTGCTACTACAACTGCTACATCATATTTTTTATCTAATATAAAATCAGTTGTAATAATTTCTTCTTTAGATTTAGAATTTAAAGAATAAGTACCCGGTAAATCATAAAATATATATTGTGTATTTTGATAATTACATTTACCCGTAGTTAAATCTACTGTTTTACCAGTCCAATTACCTGTATGAACATTATTATTTGTTAAAGCATTAAAAATAGTAGATTTCCCCACATTAGGATTTCCAATTAAAGCTACACTAATCTCTTTCATTCGCTTTCCTCCACGACAATTATTCTAGCATCTTGTTCTCTTAAAGCATAAATACTTGTTCCTAATTGATAAGCCCTCATATGTTTTAAAGGACTTACTAGAATAGGTTTAACTATCATATCTGGTATAAATCCTAAATCAAATAATCTTTTACGTATCTCCTTATTCCCATTCACTTTTTTTATCTTAACTTCTTGATTTAAATTTATTTTATCAAGTGTTAAATTCATATTACTTACCTACTTTCATATATTTTATTAGTTTCCTTAAACTAACAACTACTTTAATATATGTGTATAGAAAGAAGAATGTTAATGGAAAAATTTTATACCCTACATACTTATCTTTTAAAGAATAAGAATATTACTTATAATATGGAAGACTATATCGAAATGCTTTATCGCAGAAGAAAAGATAAAAACACAATTACTCTTCTAAGTAAAATTTTAAACATTAAAAAACCATCTTGTAGTAAGATGATTAATAAATTAGAAAAATTAGATTTAGTCTATCATAATGATAATGATATAATTCTCACAAATAAAGGAGAAGAATTAGGAAGTTATCTTTTATATCGTCATGAGACAATAGAAACCTTTCTAAGACTGTTAAATAAAGAAGAATTTAAATTTGAAACAGTAGAATTAATTGAACATTTTATAGACTCTACTACTTTAAAAAATTTAGAAAAACTAATTTCTAAACTTAAGAAGTTAAATATCTAATTAACACAGGAGCTAAAATAATAAGCATCATAATAGGTATAAAGAATAAAACACTAATAATACTTATTTTTGTAGGCAATAAAGCAATAGAAGCTTTTGCATCTAATAATTGTTTTTGTCTTAAATAATCTAACTGACTATACATAGATGGTACTAAATTATTACCAAATTGATTAGATTCCATAATATTTAATATAGTATTTCTTATAGTTTCACTAGGAATACGTTTTTTTAAACTTTCTAAACTCTCATTTAAACTTTTTCCAAGCCTTATTTCTTCTATTGCCTTCTTAAATTCTTGGGATAATTCCGAATGAATATTATTAGAAGCCATTTCTAAGGCATGTTTTATATTTCTTCCACTCTCAAGAGTCAGGGTAAAAATCTCAAAGAAGAATAACGCTTCTTTTTCTAAAGCTATCCCTCTTTTTTTTATTGGATAATCTAGTAAGATATATTCATATAAATAATAGAATATAAACGTTAATATAGGTGCTTGCAAATACCCATATTTTGTTCCAAATAAAGTAATTATAAATAATAAGAGACATAAAAGAAAACGAGAGTTTAAAAAAGTTGTTATTTTTAAAGTATGATTAGGCCCTAACATATTTATTTTACTATCAATTCTTTTAATTGTATTTTTTCGATATATTTTATATATAAACATAAAAGCCTCCTATAATTGTACCATTAATAACTTTTTTATAATTATAATATAAAGAATATAGAATACTACAATTATAAATAAAGCTAAAATTCCTAAAGGACTAGTAAATAATGGAACAAAGTAACTTGGATTTAAAACAAATATAATAAGAGAAAAGATAAAAGGTAAAAATACTAACATCTTAAAAACAAAACGGCTAGAAGCAGTTAAACTATTAAGTTCATTCTTTAAACTTTTCTTATCTAAAATAGATTGTTCTAATCTAGAAAATATTTTTACAATATCTCCTCCTGTTTTATTTAAAAGAGCTAAAGCAGTTGTAATATATTTTGCATCTTCTATTTTTACTCTTTCATAAAAACGATTAAAAACCACTTCTAAATTCAAACCATAAGTTATGTCTAAATATATTTTTTTAAATTCATCTTGAATTGGTCCATCTAATTCATTCTTTACAATCTCTGTTGCTTGCATAATATTAGAACCACTTCCAAAAGCATTATTCATTATAATAATAGCTTTCAATAAATCTTCTTCAATTCTTTTTCTTTTCTTATTATATTCTACTTTTAAGTAAATATCAGGGATAAAAAACCCTATTAAAAACAATAATAGAAAAGTAAAAATAGATAAGAATTGTCCCCTAAAAATAACTGTTAAAAATGATAAGAATATTCCTAGAAAGCCTAACATAAACTTTATAGCAATATAATACATACCAGTCTTTTTATCTTTTTCTTCAAAAGAAATATATTTTGTATAAACTTTAGCATAATCACTAAGAACTTTAGAATAACTTAACAATTTAGCTAAACGAACAGCCATAGTATTTATAAAATCATAATTCTTATCAAAAAATGATTTCTCATTTAGTTCTTTTGTTCCAATAGCAAACGGAGCAATTCTTTTTTCTAATTTTATAGTATGATAAAGACGAAGTAAATACATTATTACTCCAAGAGCTAGTAAAATACAAATTACTTGTAAAAAGAATAATATATTACTTTCTTGCATATTAACTCCCTCTTCTATTCATTTTTTTCTTTTGGCAAAAAGCCATCATACTTTCCTTGATAATAATAGACCGATTCTTCTTTCTTATCCTCTTCTTTTTTTATAGCTTTTTCTTTTTTAGTTTCTTCTGGAAAAAATATATCATCAATATCCCTTATTCCTCTAGCTTTTATCTTTTTATATACCTTTGGAACAGTAGGATATAAAATAAATTCTCCATCTACTTCTCCACCATCAGTTAAACCTTTTTGATGAAAAGCAAATATTTCTTTTAATTTAATTTCCCCATTTTGAAAATCTTCTAATTCCGAAATACTAGTAACTTTTCTTCTACCATCACTCATTCTTTCAATATTAACAATTAAATCAATAGCACTTACTATATATTCTCTTATAGCTTTTATTGGTATTTCTAAGCCTCCCATTAGAACCATAGTCTCTAAACGATTTAAAGCATCCATTGGTCCATTTGCATGCATGGTAGTAAGAGAACCATCATGTCCAGTATTCATCGCTTGTAACATATCAAAGGCTTCTTTTCCTCTTACTTCTCCAACAATAATTCTATCAGGGCGCATACGGAGACTATTAATTACTAAATCACGAATAGTTACTTCTCCTGTTTGTTCATAATTAGTAGTTCTTGTTTCTAAAGAAATAACATGACTTTGATTTAAACGAAGTTCTGCAGCATCTTCAATGGTAATAATTCGTTCGTTATCACTAATAAAACCACTTAATATATTAAGTAATGTTGTCTTACCAGAACCAGTTCCTCCACAAATAATCATATTACACTTACCTCTTACAGCAGCATCTAAAAATCTTGCCATATAAGGGGTTAAAGAACCAATTCTTATTAATTCATCAATATTAGACATAGATTCTTTAAACTTTCTAATCGTTACAACAGGTCCCTTTGTAGATAGTGGAGGTATAACAGCATTAATTCTAGAACCATCTAAAAGCCTAGAATCTACCATCGGATTTGTAGCATCAATAGTCCTGCCTAAAGGCTCTATTAATCTTTGAACAGTTCTAATAATATGTTCATCATTAATAAAAGATACACTTTCATCTTTTGTTAAAACTCCATCCATTTCTATATAAATTTCATCTGGAGAATTAATCATAATCTCTGTAATATTCTCATCTTCTAATAATTCTGAGATAGGCCCATATCCATTTATCTCATTATCAATTAAATTAAATAAATGACTTCTTTCTAAGTTAGATAAATCATAACCCTCTATAGTTCTATCTATCTCTGTATTAATCCATTCATTCATACTAGTATTACTAGGCATTTCATTATCAATTAAATTTTCTACAATCTCTGTTCTTAATTTATCTAATAGCTTTTTATCAGGAAATATCTCATAATCTGTTAAAATATCTTCTTTTTTAGGCTTAATTTTAATATCAAAAGCATCTCTTAAAGTTTGTTTCATCCTTGAATATCCTTTCTATAAATGTCTGTTATAATCTGCATTAAAGTAGTATAATCTTTGTTAAAAACAAGAGGCGCTTTACTATCAAGAGTAATTATTTTTCCATTCATAATAAACGTATCTATATTCTTTAAATAAAAATCTTTAGTTATTACATAATCTATATTAGCATTAATTATATTTTTTATATCATATAATCCAAAATATTTTCGAAAAGGAGATATGCTTTCATTTAAAATGATTTTATAATTTGTATAATTTACATCCTTAAATACCGTCATATAACTACGCATATTCTTTAAATCAAGAGGATCATTTGTCATAATAAATAAAATCTCATCTACTAAATCAAGAGTAAAAATATTAAAATCATTAAGTGTATGATTAGTATCAATTAAAACAAAATCATATTGAAACACTGCTTTATCCATAATTATTTCTACATACTTTGGATCTATCTTACCAGCCTGTCTAGGGTCTTTAGGACTAGCTAAAACATCTATATTAGCATCATAAGTAGCAACATAATCTTTAAAATCTTTATAACGATTATTATTATAATCATCTACTAAATTATAAATACTCTTTTGAGCTCGTAAATTTAAAGCTGCCGTTACTCCTCCATTAGTTAAATCAAAATCAATAATTAAAACTTTCTTATTAAGTGTATCTATAATACCTGCTAAATTAAGAGTTGTAACTGTCTTTCCAACTCCTCCTTTCGCTGATGTAATACAAATAGATTGCCCCTTATTCTTCATATTTTCACCCTCTCTTTTATTCATATATAATTTTTTTATCTTGATAATATCCCTTTAAATGAACTTTTATTTTATATGTCTTAATCCCAATCAGAGAACCAAAAACACTGTCAACATCTATCTCATTTTCTATTTCCACCCTATTATTTTCTGTATTTACCTTTAAATTCGTAACATCTATCTTATTCTTTAAAAAAAGATTCTTTATTTCTTCTTTTTTATTATTTAAACCAAGTTCTATACCCTCTTTTGTTATTTCTTTTAACTCAATTTTCTTATCTACAACGATACCAGTATCTACAACAATCGCACAAAATAAGAAAAAAATAGGAATTAAAATAACAAATAAGATTAAAGTTTGACCTTTTTTATTCATTAGGAATACTCCTTTTAATTACTACATAATAGGGATTTTTAAAAAGAAAATTAAGCCCTGGTGTAATAATATCAACCTTTTTTTCCAAAATATAAGTCTTATAATTACCATCTTCTTCTATTTTAAAATTATATAAATCTTCTTTTAACTTTAATTCTTTTTTAGTTTCATCTAATGTATAATTCTTTTCCGTTAAAGTAATCGCATCACTCAAAGTATTTTCTAAAGTAATTTTAGAATATAAAATTTTGCCAACATCCATTACTCCTAAAACTAACATAATAAAAATAGGCAATATAATAATAAATTCTACTAAAGCTTGACCCTTTTTTTTCATTATAATACCCCTTTTTATAAGCAAATGTTATTCTTTTTCTTTTTTACAATAAGCACTCCCAGGTTTATCTCCCGCAATATATTCTTCATCAACTAAACTACAGGATGTTTTTGTTATCGCATCCTTTAAATAGCCACCCAAATAATTTACAAGTGCTATAGCAATCACACTTATAAGGGCAATAATGAGTATATACTCGACCAATGCTTGACCACGCTTATTGTTCATAACATTCACCTTTATCATATTAATGATATAATACTTTCCCCTAAAAGTCAATTTAAACAGAGAAATTAATCATAAAAATTAGAATCTATGATATAATTTAACAGGTGATAAAAAAATGACTTTAAAAACAAACAAAAAAGAGTATAACATTATAGTCGCTGATACTTTTTATAAAAGACTAACTGGTCTTATTGGTAAAAAAAATATTGATTTTGGAATGCTTTTTCCAAAATGTAATTCTATTCACACTTATTTTATGAAAGAAAACATCGACATCGTAGGACTGGATGAAAATAACGAAGTAATTTATAAATATGAAAACTTAGATAAAAATAGAGTAATTCGTATTAATTATGATCATAAAAAAACGAGTATTTTAGAATTACCCGCTTATAGTAGTCGTAAAATAAAAGTAGGCACTATTCTTCTTTTCGAAGAATAGTTTTTTATTCTTTAAATTCAAAGACAAACCCACATATTTCTACTTCATCTCCACGCTCTGCACCAAGACTCTCAAGTTCTTCTTCCACACCCATTCCCTTTAATTTACGTGCAAATCTTCTTACAGCATCATCTTCATTAAAACGGGTCATTTTAAATAATTTTTCTAATTCTCTACCCTCTAGTAGCCAATAATGATCTTCTAATTTAGTAATAGTAAATGGTCTTTCATTTTTAAATTGATATAAAACATGACTTAACATTTCATCGTCATTATATATAGGATTTTCTTTTATTTCTTCTAAAATAATAGCCAGCCTTTCCATTAAAGTATCTAAACCTATATTTAAAGCTGCACTTACTTCAATAATTTCTTTATCAGGATAAGCCTTTTTAAATTCTTCTAAATTTTCTTTAGCCCCTTCTAAATCCATTTTATTAGCAACAATAATTTCTCTTTTACAAGATAGTTTATCACTATATTTTTCCAATTCATCACGTATTACTTGATAATCATCTTTAGGGTCTCTTCCTTCTTCACTACCCATATCAATGATATGTGCTAAAACTTTGGTTCTCATCGCATGTCTTAAAAATTTATGGCCTAAGCCAACTCCTTCACTAGCACCATATATTAATCCTGGAAGATCCGCCATAACAAAATTTCTTCCATCTTTTAATTTTATAACTCCTAAATTTGGAGATAAAGTTGTAAAATGATAACTAGCAATCTTAGGGTTAGCTCCACTTACTTGAGATAATATCGTAGATTTACCAACACTAGGTAAACCAATCAAACCAACATCGGCAATCATCTTTAACTCTACTTTTAAAATTCTTTCTTCTCCTGGTTCTCCTAATTCACTAAACTTAGGTGCGGTCTCCGTTTGTGTTTTAAAAGCCACATTGCCTCTTCCCCCACGGCCACCTTCTGCAACCACAACTTGAGTATTCTCTCCTACAAGATCCGCAATTACTAAATTAGTATCTTTATCTACAACAGTAGTTCCCTCTGGTACTTTAATAATAATATCTTCTGCATTCGCGCCATTTCTATTTTGGCCACTACCATTTTCTCCTTTTTTTCCTTTAATAATCTTCATATATCTTAAATCAATTAAAGTCTTTAAACCCTTATCTACTTGGAATATAATGCTAGCTCCCTTACCACCATTACCACCATTAGGTCCTCCCATTGGTTCACATTTTTCTCGGCGAAAAGAAGTACAACCATCTCCCCCTTTACCTGCTATTACTTTAATTGTTAGCTCATCTACAAACATACTATCATCTCCTACTTTTTACTTTTTTTTGCATTTATTAATACATTATTATATGTAGCCTCTAATTCTTTTTTAATTTTACCATCAGATATAGTTATCTTATATTCTTTTAGTTTATTATTATCTTCTTCTGTTTCTAATTCCAAACAATAAATTTGATTTTTTAAAATATTTGCTAAAACTTGTCTTTCATTATCATAAAATACATTCAAATCTTCATCTTCACTACTATAAACTTTAGAACTATCATAAACTAAAATTCCCTCTGGAATTAAAGATTTCCCTTTATTATCAAAAACATAATATTTTTCTATTTCATTAGGTATATTATACTTTACATCAATAAGCAAATATTCATTTTCTTCATCTTTTAAAACTCTAAAACTCTTTATATCTAAAGCATAATTGTTCTTAAAAATATCATTATCTAATAATTGTTCATCTTTAAGAGTACTTATAATATCACTTTGATAAATACTATCTCCATCCCAATAAATAGTTAAAGTTATCTTGGAAACATTATCTATTTCCGTTAATAAATACTCCGTTTTTAATTTATGTCTTTTTTTATTTAAATAAATATTATAAATATCTGTTAATCTAGCATTTGTCTTATTAGTAGTTGCTTTTTCAATCGCTTTTGTTACTCTTACATTTGTTACTTCTTTTATTCCCTTATGAGTTAAGGCATAACTCGTTATAAATATAATACCAGATAATGCTAAAACTAAAATAATAATGCTGATAACTTTTTTCATATTTTTCTCCTTTTGTTACTATTATATCAGCATTTCTTCTTTTTTAAAACAAAAATAGTTGGGAAAACTCAACTATTTGAATATATTAAATAATTTTGATTTTCCCCCACTACTTCCATTAATTCTCGAAAATCCTAAAGCTACTAAAAAGTCATCTAAAACTGGTTCATGTTCTTTTTTATCATCTAAATATGGGATATTATAAAACACTCTACTATTAGCTTCATGTTCAAAATCATTTATATCTTTACTAGTTAATACACTTTTATTTAAGACTATTTTCTTATCTTTTAATTTTTCAAAAGCTTCTCTATCTTTACGTATTAACTTATTTAATTTAATTAATCCTGGTTCAATCAAATATATGATTTCATTACATACATTATCTTGAGTACTATCATTCAAATCTAACAAAATAACTTCTGCTTCTGGATTATTTGCTATCGCATAAGATAAATCAAGAGATGTTGTTGATTTTAAAGACTTATCATTTAAAAATTTAAAATCTTCATTATCTACCTCGATAGCTACCACATTATATGCCACTTCTAAATGCCTTTTTAACATATAAATAAGCGTTGTAGCACCCGCATGCGAAGTCACATTTTTAAATCCTATAATTCTTAATCCTCCACTACCTGTACCAGAAAAAGTATCTGTATATACAGATGTATCATCATCATTATTACCATTTAAATTATGATACTGTGCTACATCTTTATAAGAATTAGGATTCTCTATTAAAAATTTAATAGCATTTATATTTCTTGTAAAATTATAAATGCCCATTGATACAAGCCCAGATAGATATCTTCCACTATTAACCATCGCAGAATCATCTAATAATAAAATAATTTTATTAGGATCAAAATTTACCGATAACTTTTGAATATTCTTAATATTTTGATATCCCTTAATCGCAGTTATATCAATAATCATTTTATTAAAATAAAAATTAGTAAAAATATTAGCTAGTTCTTCTACTTCAAATTCTCCATTGATACTCTTAATAATATCAATATCTAAAGTTGCTAACATATTTTGATATTTATTTGATACTATAACATTCATATTTTCCTCTCTTTCTACTTGCTACATACTGCTGTAAGTTTCATATCGCTATTTAGTGGAGTGCTAAAATCATAAGCTTTACCACTAGAGTCTTTCCAATAAGCAACATTATTAAAAGTATAAATCCAATTATAAACATTGTTCCAATCATTGTCTCCAAACATAGGGCCTTCTTTCAAAATCACTGGATTAGTTATTGTATCCCCTTTAGAATAATGATGTATAATACCACCGGTAGCACTCCAAGTTTTAGTTTCATTAGTCTCTACTTTATACTCCGTATACCCACAATTACTAATAAACCAAACTTCAACTTTTTCTTCCCATTTTGCAGTCAAAGTAATATCAGATGTAACAGGGGTATTAAAATCATAAAGCTGTCCATTTAATTCCCATCCTAAAAAAGTAGAACTTGGACTATATTTAAATGGCTTAGATGGCTTTGTTGCTTTTTCTCCTTCCCTAACTGTTTCAGGACTAATTTTTTTAAAAACATTTCCATCTCCATGCTCTTTTTGAGCCGTCCCACCATTTAAATCAAAACTAACTGTGTAGGTTCTTTTAGTAGTATTTCCTCCGGAATTACTTGGCTTATTATTGCTGTTACTTCCTGAATTACTAGGTTTATTAGTATATATTGCACAAGTACCATCTAACGTATAACAATACTTTTTATCATCAACCGATTGAAAATTTGTTGTTGTTCCTTTTATAGTAAATTTTCCCGTCTCTCCTACAACCGGTAAATTAAACTTATAAAAAAGTGTTACTTGATAATATTTAGAAGTATTAATACCATTATATTTTTTTATACAATAATAATATTTTACACCTGGTCTTGCTTCTTCTAATTCTGCAGTATTTAAATCAAGAGAGCCATATACTCCAGACTGTTGCGTATCTGTACAAGGCCCTGTTACTCCATAATTAGTAGATATTAAATAACTGTTTACTAAGCCGATAGAAGTCTCATTTAAACCCTCATATTTTTCTACAATACTTACTATCTCATTCTTTACTTTAATTGTTCTAGAATAATTAAGAGTTAAAACAATATATCCCACAAATAACAAGATAAATAATATTACCAATTGTAAAAGCCATGTACCACCTATTGTCTGTCTCATAGATTATCCTCCATTTCAATTACACCAACTGTACATACTAGGATCTTCTGTACACTCATTTGGTGAATACACTCTCGATGTTTCACCAAAAACAGAAAACTCCATAACAGTCTTTATAATAGGGATATCTAATTGATAAAACACCTTAATTTGATAATATAAAGCATTTGGAAGTTCTGAGTTTGTATTAGCATTTATTGCATTCACACAAAATGCTGCATTTTTAGCATCTGCCCCTAAATTTTGCCCATCTCTTGAAAATCCTATCCAACCATCTTTACAATTACCTGTACTTCTATAGTTAGCCTCTTTAAAATAATCAATTATCTGTTCTGTAAAATTATAACAATTATTCGCATCACTCGGACTATTAGAAGTACAAACTCCTCCTTGATTACGAATAATATTTATAATTTCATTTTTAACATTATATGCCTTAGAATAGTTAATTGAAAAACTAACATAACCTGTAAAAATTAAAATAAATACGATTACTATATTAAATAATGAAAAACCACCTATGGATTCTTTCACATTACCACCTCATCAATTAACCTTTCCAAGCGCACACAATATTATGCTTTGTACCATTCTTATCACGATAATAACAAGTAACTGTTCCTCCTGCTGGAGCTATACACTTACCAGTACTACTATCTCTTGAAGGACATTCACATATAGCCTCATCACACTTAGTACTTCGTGCAAGATTTCCCTTTATTGATGGCCACAAATAAGAAAAGAAAAAAAAGGACAACAAAGCCACTATGGTTACAACAATTACTGTTAAATTAAGTTCACTCGTTGCCTCTTTCATATTCCCTACCTCCTCTTAATTATTGTGGTGTTCCACCAGTTGAAGTTCCTTGATCTGGACAAGCCACAGACTCAGGATTTGTACAACTTGCATCTCCATCTTTACAATAATAGCAAGTACAAGTTTTACCATTACAGTTTTCACAACCAAATGATTGAGAACAATAAGTATTTCTATTTATTGTATTTTTAATATTTGGCCAAACAAATGCATAAAAGAATGCTGCTACAGCTGCAATTGCTACAACTGTAATAACTGTCATATTTAATTCTCCAGTTGCTTCTTTCATATAAACAATTCCTCCTTTTATTTTTTATATACTCTATTATACCTAATTTTTAAAAAAATATCAATAAGGTGAAATGCATTTTGTAAAATAATTGCTAACCCCCTTTTATTTCTGTGAAATACTTGGAAATATATTGTTTCTATTTTCTTTTTATGATAATATTAAAAAAGAATAGAGTTGATAAAATGAAAGAACAAGTTAAAGATTTTATAGGAGGTATAGGGACGATATTCTTATACTATCTACTAGCACTAATTATTGGCTTATTTCTAGGCAAATATTATTATAGTAGCAATAAAATAATCGCTTCAATTGCTCAAATAAGTGTTTATATTATAATATTAATAGTAATGTGTCTAATATATAGAAAACGTTTAATAAATGATTTAAAAACATTTAAAAAAGAATATATAAAAGTTGCTCTTAAAAATTGGATTATTGGTCTAGGTTTTATGCTTATTAGTAATTCTATTATTAGTTTAATTGTCAATAATATAGCAGCTAATGAAGCCTTAAATAGAACCATTCTAACAAAGTATCCCATTAGTAGTTTTATTTCTATGGTATTTATTGGTCCTCTTCTTGAAGAAATAACTTTCCGTCTATCTTTTAAAAACGCTTTTAAAAAATGGTATACTTTTTCTTTAGCAACTGGTTTACTATTTGGTCTAGCTCATATCGCTAACTTTACTATTCTAGAATTTTTATATATTATCCCCTATGGAGCTTTAGGTTTCTTCTTTGCAAAAGCTTTCTATGAAACAGACAATATATATACTTCTTATATAGCTCATATGACTCATAATTTATTATGTATTATCATGATACTTATTTCAGGAGTTCTATAATGGAAGAAAAAAAATTACCCCTTATTCTTAAAATCTTCTTTATCCTAATTATTCTTATAGTAGTTATTGTTTTATATGCCAGATATATCAATCCTTACAGTTTTAAAGTAAAAGAAGTCGCAGTCACACTAGACACACTAAATAGTGACTATAACGGTTTTAAAATTGTTCAGTTCTCTGATATCCACTATGATAGAACAGTAAACATAGATAAATTAAAAAAGATTGTAAAAGAAATAAATAAATTAAACCCAGATATTGTAGTTTTTACTGGAGACTTATTAGATAATAAAAACCTAAATGAAAAAGATAGAAATAACATCATTAAATATTTTAAAAAAATAAACTGTAAACTATTTAAATTCGCCGTAATTGGTGATTATGATAAAAAATATTTAAATATATATAAAGATATTTTAGAAGAAAGCAATTTTACTCTTTTAGCTAACACTTCAAAATTAGTTTATTATAATTCCAAAGAGCCTTTAAACTTTATAGGTATTACAAACCTAAATAATTTAGAAGAGCTTTATTCAAACGATTACTTTAATATTACTCTTACCCATGAGCCAGACAACATAAAAAAATTAAGCAATACCCCTCTTGTTATCGCTGGCCATTCTCTAGGAGGACAATTTAAAATACCATTTATTGGTGGTATTAAAAAAATAAAAGGAGCAAATACTTATATTGATGATTATTATCAAGTAAATAACACCAAACTATATATATCAAATGGCCTTGGTACCCAAGATATAAGTATGCGCACATTTAATACTCCTTCTATCACCCTTTATCGTTTATATAACTACTAAAATAAGAGTCTCCCTCTTATTTTTTTGTATTAAAAAATGACTAATAATTTAGCCATATCATATATATTTATATAACTACATACGGGTTATCTACTGTGCCTGTACCACTAAATTGAATATCTTTTTTTAGATTAATGACAGGTCTGACGCCATACTCATCCACAGCACCATTTTCATGAAAATAACCACCGAGTCCCACATCAAAAACAAGTGCCCAATTTCCACCAATTTGAGGTGTCATAGTCCAATAGACTTGTGTTGTTATTAAAAAATAATCAAAGTTATTAACATTAAATACTCCGCCAGCATGCGCTACTTCATCCGCGGTTATTAAGCCTACTGATGTTGCAAACATATCGCTGGTATTTGCACACTTTAATGTTGGTGCTTTATTAGTTATTAACCTGTTATAAGCTGCATAGTACGTAGTTGTTGTTCCTGTTCCACTATATGGTGTTCTATCATTACAAAAAGCTGCACCTTCTCCAGTCGCTATATAGTTTAAATAACTACTTAAATTATTGTTATACCAATTATCTAATGCTCCTTTTATAGTACTATTTGTTCCTCTTCCATGGACTTCGCCACTTGTATATTGAAACCCTACATACATATTATCATTATAATTTGTATTAAATGCACTTTTTCCTATTTGAGTAGTCTCTCCTGTTTGATCTGTTGTTGGTCCATTATAGATCATTCTTATTGTTCCATCGCCATTTATTCTGATTATTCTCCAGTAATATCCTCCAAATTTCACCCAATTATCTTTTACTGCTCCTGCATGATAATAACTATTTCCATAATCATCTGGTGCTACAAATAAAGTACCTGTTGTATCTTCTGTTACAGTTGTACTAAAATCTGTTCTTACTGCTAAATTATGAGTATTTATAATATCGCTTATATTATTTATTTTATTTTTATCAAAATAAATATAGCATTTATCATTCTTACTTAAATTAGAAATTGTATGATTACTACCTATTGTCTTTAATACTGCATGATTATCTTTATTTATATTATCTAAAGTACAATAACTCTTATCTTGATTAATATGATATCCATAACTAGGAATAGAACTTATTTCTACATAATCATTATCAGTTTCTTGATACATCGCCATTATTTTAAAATCATAAGGATTATAGTTAATTGTGCCTTCTGCTAATTTTATATTTTGAACATTCAAATATTTTGCATAACTAAAATATAAATTAATTAAAATCATAAATACTACTGCACATAATACTCCATATAAAAAATATCTTTTATTTTTATTATTATTGAACTTTTCTATTCTCACTTCACAAAACACCTCTATCATAACTCTATAGTATATATTTCTATTATAGGCAAATTATAACTATATGTCAATAGTTAAAATATAACTATGATATATTTTCTATGATTGGAGAATTAGATATGAATAGATTAAAAGAAATAAGAGAAGATAAAGATTTATTTCAGAAAGACTTAGCAAAACTTCTAAATGTTGATCAATCAAATTATAGCAAATATGAATTAGGGAAAATTAATATTCCTATTGAAATATTACTCAAACTAGCAGACTTTTATAATACTTCCATAGACTATTTACTGTATCGAACCGACGAAAGAAAACCCTATCCAAAAAGTATTTTAAAATAACAAAAGACATATAATTGAACACTATATGTCTTTTTATTTGTTTTGTAATTCTTTAATCTTTTCTTTTGCAGTCGTTACTGTTTCTTGGTCTGGCTCCATTACATATAATTTAGCTCCCCGATAAGAATAAGTATATTGATAATCATCAGTTCCATTTAAACTATAATTCTCTACTTCCCATTTAGGCATATCTGCTATTTGCATTTTAATAAAGCTTGTAATAGAATCGGTATCTAAATTAGTTACAAAAGAATTAGATAAAGTATTTAAGAAATTATTATATTTTGTAATAATAGCAGGACTAGTAGCTTTATCAATCAATGCTCTAATCATCGCTGCTTGATTTTCAACTCTCATTCTATCTCCTTCATTAAATGATTTACGTTCTCTTACAAAAGATAAAGCTTTCTTCCCATCTACATAATTATAACCTGCTTTATAACTATAACCATCCATTGAAGTAAAATTATACTTCGAATAAACATTTACTCCCCCTAAAGTATCTACTATCTTTATAACCGATGTAAAATTAACTTTTACATAATAATTAATCTTAATATCTAATAACTGTTCTAGAGTCTTAACACTCATATCTACTCCATATATACCAGCATGTGTAAGTTTATCTTTGGCATTCTTACCATATAACTGTACATAATAATCCCTGGGAATAGACGTAATTAATATCTTATGAGTCTTAGGATTAACAGTTAAAACCATATTAACATCACTTCTAGAAACACTACTAACTGTCCCATAAGTATCTATACCAGATACAAATACATTAAATGTATCTTTTGTAATATCTACGTGTTCTGTAATATCTTCTGTCTCTACATCTAAAGAAAAATCATAAATTACTTTATAAATATCTTTAAAAGAAGCATCATCTTCTGTTAATATAGATAAAATAGATTCTTCAATTAACATAGCATCTATATGTTTATTAACAAAATCATTTTTTAAACTTGTTACATCTTCATACTCTTTAATTTTAGGACTAATCTTCTTTTCTAACTTATCTCTCGCATCTTTTAATCCCTCTGTATTCAGTGTTAAACTACCTATTGTTTTTTTATCTATATCCTTAATAGAATTATAATTACTATCTTTAAGAACTAAAACACTATAATTTTCTGTCTTATAATTTTTAAAACCTAACTTTTTTAAAAAACCAATAGTATTTAATTCATAAATAATAACTACTATTAACAATATAATATAAAATAGCGATAATAAAGTTCCTATAATCCGTTTCTTAGGACCTTTTCTAGTTAAAATTAAACTAGATAAACATAAAGTTATTAGCACTAATAAAACACATAAAACCAGCAAATACTCCCCTGGTAATATATTCATAAACTTAAATAATCCTAAAGTTAAAACAGTTACTACAATCATTACAAAAGTTAAATATTTAAAAAAAGGAACTATTTTAACTTTCTTTTTTTGTGGTTTATTATTCATAATGAAAACCTCCAATACAAATATTATTATACACTGAACATTTATAAATTTAAATAATATTTAATAAGAAGTGTATAAAGTATACATATATTAGTGTATAGCAAGTGCCAAATAATAAACCACCAATAACATCGCTAAAATAATGAACCCCTAAATAAATTCTACTATATCCAATCAAGAAAATTAAAAAGATTAAACTAATAATAAGAACTATTTTTAAAGGTAAAATCATACTACTAACACTTACTAAATATATTAAAAATCCATAAAAACAACTAGCAGTAGTCGTATGTCCTGAAGGATAACTATATCCCTTTTCTTTCACTAAAGGCTTTATAGTTGGTCTTTCTCTTTTTAAAATATGTTTTACTACCCAAATAATAATCGCATCTATAATTAATAAGCATAAGTAAATACAAAACCATTTCTTATCAATAAATAAAAGAATAAATAATAACAATACAAAAAACTTATAACTAGCTAAGTTAGTTAGTACTTTTAATAAATTAGTCTTGATATCTTTAAATATTACTTTTTCATAAACTTTATCATCTATTTTAGTTAAATTTTCTCTTTTTACGTTCCAAGTCCATAATAAAAAGAACAAAACAAGTAAAATCTCAATAATTATCATATATTCTTACTTTCAATATGTTGCAGTTCAAAACGATATTTTTGCTTTACATCAGGATATTTTGCATGATCTACTTCACTTAAAAACATATCAAGTGGCCTAATCCATAATTTATTATCCCCATATAAACTTCTATATACAACATATGATTCTTTTGTTTCTGAATGTCCAGCAACATCTAAAACCAAATAATAATCCCCTTTAAAATGTTTATAAATTCCATTGATTTTTATTTCTCTCATTTTTTCCCTACTTTCTATTTATAATTCTAACATAAGTATATTTTAATATTCAAGTAATATTATAAAAAAATAGAACTATAAAAGTTCTAAGTATTCTAAAAGTATAAAACTTTAATAATTCATTAATGGTGCCCCAAAGGAAGAAGTATAACAACTCTAATTTTTTTTAATTAATCTTTTCTTCACAAACTGAGGTGTTTGTTCTAGTTTTACTAATTCATCAACTAAATGATTACAAACTTCTAAACCTGAA
>CAKOPK010000004.1 GCA_934099115.1 uncultured Bacilli bacterium | reverse complement strand
GTAGAAAAATAAAATATAAAAAGAAAGTAAGGAAGAAATATGAAATTATCAACATCAAACATCCACAAAGCTAAAAAAAGTTGGGGGGGGGGTACTAGTATTTATTTTATTAATAAATATTAGTATTTTATTAATTACTAACAATCAAACTAAGGGGAAAAATACAGTTTTAACAGGAAAAATTGCTAGTAATCAAAATACCATGGCTTTATATATCAATGATGATGGAGGATATAAGAAAAGTGAAAGTATACCCACAAGTGGATATAAATTAAATACAGAGAAAAGCTATTGTAGTATAGATGATAAGAAAGATACATCAATAGCTTTAGAATATAGTAATGGTAAAATAAATGTTAAAAATTTAACCAAAAAAGGAACAAAATGTTATTTATATTTTGATAAAAACTATCAAACAGTAGAAAGTATTTTGGCTAGTAAAACAATTGCAACTAGAACAGACTTCAGTGCAGTATTAACAGAAGATACAACAGGAACAGTCTATAGTGCTGAAGATGACTATGGAACAAGTTACTATTATGCAGGCGCAGTAAAAGATAATTGGGTAAAATTTGCAGGATTCTATTGGAGAATCATTCGCATAAATGGCGATGGCACAATCAGAATGATTTATAATGGACCAACTACAGACCAAACAGGAGAGACAACCACAATAGGAGGCAGCAAATTTAATAATTTGGTTAATGATAACATGTATGTAGGTTTACAATATACAAGTGGCGAAGTACACGGAAGAGGAACAGACAGTACAATAAAAGGTATACTAGATAGTTGGTATAGTGACAACCTAAATAGTTACGCAAACTATATAACAACCGGAGAAGGAGCTACTTTTTGTAATGATAGACAACCATCAAGTGTAAAAGAAAACATAGATGGAAAAGGCGGAACCGGAACAACCGTTACATATTATGGAGCATATATAAGATTAAACACATATAGAGAACCAACATATAAGTGCACAGATACAAAAGATAGATTTGCAACATCAACAGGCTTAATCACAGCAGATGAAGTAGCATATGCTGGTGGCGTTTGGAATGTTAATAATTTAGAATATTATTTATATGACAAACAATTTTATTGGACAATGTCACCGCATGGAGCAGGTGGCAATACCTGGTCAGCCGCATTTGTGGTATATGAGTATGGCCCTCTTAGTGCTTCGAACGTGCATGATATAATTGGCGTAAGACCTGTCATTAATCTAAAGTCGAATACTGTATTTGTAGGCTCAGGATTTAGCTCTGATCCCTATGTAGTTTTGTAAAATTTAAATAAAATGTAAAAAAGGACTTGTGGGAATTAGAAAAATATCTTATAATTATATTAATAAAATAGGTGATAAAAATGCGAGATGGCTATAAATTAACATTAAGTGTATTAACAATTATGATTTTAATAACAATTACAATTGGTACTAGTTATTCTTATTATTCAGTATCAGCTGTACAAACAGAACCAAACGTAGTAGAAGCAACATGCTTTGATATTAGTTATACAGATAGTGATGTTATAAAAATGAATACTGCAGGGAATTATATGTATCCAATGAGTGAAGCAACTGCTTTAACAAAAGTAGTTCCATATAAGTTTACAATTACAAATACTTGTTCAAATACAAATGCGAATACTGGCACTCACTTTATAGTTACATTAAATACTTTAACAAACGTAACATCTAACCTAACTCCATATTTAAAATATAAATTAAATATGGTAGCACCAACTACTTTTAATGGTGATACAGCAGACTTAACAGCAAGACCTTATGAATTAGGAAGTGCTATTAAAAGTGAACAAGGAATAGATACTAGTTATACTCTAGCAACAGGAGAACTAGCTCCAGGAGAATCCAAATCATATCAATTATATTTATGGATTAATGAGGAAGCTACAACAGATATTATGGGTTATGATTTTACTGGTAAAGTTTTAATTTATAGTTATTTATAAAAAATACTTCTTTTTGGAAGTTTTTTTGTTTTATATCTTTTCAAATGTACAAAAATTAGATATAATGTATTATAGTGAGATAGATGGTGGTTTACAGTGAATGACAAAAAAACAATTATTTTACTAATCATATCAATATTAATTGTTATTTCTGCAACAGTAGGAATTACTTTTGCATACCTATCTGTAAGCGCTGTTCAAGAAACTCCAAATACAATTTCTACAACATGTTATGATTTATCTTTCACGGATAGTAATATAATTAAACTTACAAGTTATCCAATGAGTGATAAAAAAGGTTTAACGCTAACTCCGTATACATTTAATATAAAAAATACTTGTTCTGGAACATCTAATTATCAAGTATTATTAAATATAAAAAATACTACTACTTTAGATTATTTATCTTATATTCATTATTCGATAGATGGTATTAATAGTAATATATTATCAAATGCTACTAAAGTTGATTTACCAGGAGGATCAAGGGCAGATATCATAGCTTCTTATGTTTTAGATATTGGTTCTATTACAGATTTAACAAAGACCTATAATTTAAGATTATGGTTAGGAGAACATGGTGGTAATGACATCATGAATAAAAAGTTTGAAGCAGAAGTAATGGTTTATGCAGTAGCAAGCACTGGAACTACTGAGAACTTAAAAAAAGCTTTATTAACAAATTTAATTCCAGACTCAAGTTTTGAAGATGGAGATTGGACTACTGGCCAAAGAGATGCTACTCATACAAGATATGGTAATTATGCTTTAAAATTAACAGGCACTGCAAATGCCCCAGAAATAGCAACTAATACAAGAACTACCATCGCTTTAAATTCTAGCCATATTTATTATGCAAGATATGAATTATATCATGAAGGAGCAAGTGGAAGTGCAGGCTTATATTGGCCAACCGCAGAACCTTATTTCTTTGAAGGAAGCTCTCTAGGAGCAAGCAAAAGTTGGAATATAGTTTCTAAAGTAAATAATCGTTCTAGTTTTAGTAATACAAATGCTGTATTAAGATTAGATTACAACAATAATAATGCAACAACATCTGTATGGTATGATGGAGCAATGCTAATAGATTTAACAGAAGCTTTTGGTTCAGGAAATGAACCAGATGTAGCGTGGTGTGACGCTAATATCCCATACTTTACAGGCTCTGAAAATATAAATTATAGTAATACATAAGTTATTACTTTTTTTATTTTGTTTAAGTAATAATTCCAAGTTAACAAGTAGTTTGCCTTTTTTTTTAATAAGAATTATGCTAAAATAAAACCAAGAGGTGTTAAAAAATGAAAAAAAATTTAGAAGAATTTAAAAAGTTTATTGCCAAAGGAAATGTAATGGATTTAGCAGTCGGAGTTATAATTGGAGGGGCATTCTCATCAATTGTAACTAGTTTAGTTAACAATATCTTAACTCCTATATTAGGCTTATTTTTAGGAGGGGTAGACTTCTCAGGCTTAGCAATTACTTTCCGTGATACAAGAATAGAATATGGATTGTTTATTCAAAGTATAGTTGATTTTCTAATTGTAGCATTCTGTATCTTTACATTTATTAAATTTATAAATAAAATCATGCATGTAAAAAAAGAAGAGCCAAAAGCACCAAAGAAGAGTGAAGAAGTACATTTATTAGAAGAAATCCGTGATTTATTAAAAGATAAAGAAGCAGTAAAAACTGAACCAAAAAGGAAGAGTAAGAAATGATAATCGCTGTCGTTGGACCAACTGGCGTAGGTAAAACAAAATTAAGTGTAGCTTTAGCTAAAAAATATAATGGTATTATCATAAATGCAGATGCAATGCAAGTATATCAAAAAATGAATATAGGAACAGCTAAGATAACAGAACAAGAAAAAGAGGGAATACCCCATTACTTATTCGATATTGTCCCAGTAGACTATAATTATACAGTTTTTGAATATCAAAAAGACGCAAGAAAACTAATTGAAGAAAATAGAAATAAAAATATTATCTTTGTTGGAGGAACAGGTTTATATTTAAAATCTGCTTTATATGATTATCGTTTTAAAGAAGAAGAAAAAACAACAGAATTATATGAAAATCTAACTAATGAAGAATTATATACAAAAGCTTTACAAAAAGATAAAAATATGAACATTCATGTAAATAATCGCAAAAGACTAATAAGATTTCTAAATAAAGAAAATACAGACCAAATACCATGTAAGCCTATATATGATGTTATATATGTTGGTCTTACAACTGATAGAGAAACTCTCTATAATCGCATTAATAATAGAGTAGATGAAATGTTTGCAACTGGTTTAGAAGAAGAAGTAAAAGAATTAATTTCCTATAGTCCTAAATCAAAAGCTCTAAATACAGCGATTGGTTATAAAGAATTATTAGATTATTTTGCTAATAAAATAACTTTAGAAGAAGCAAAAGAATTAATTAAAAAGAACAGTAGACATTATGCGAAAAGACAATATACTTGGTTTAATAATCAAATGGATGTAGAATGGTTCTCTGTAAATTTTAAGGACTTTAATAAAACAATAGAAGAAGTAATAGAATTTATTGATAAGAGGTAGATAATTTGAATAAAATAATTAAAAACGTACTTCTAAAAATAGAAAACAATGGTTTTGAAGCCTATCTTATAGGAGGCTATGTTCGTGATTTGTTGGTAGGTGTTTCAAATTTTGACATTGATATTTGTACAAATGCAACCCCAAAAGAATTAATAGAAATATTTCCTAAAGCATCATCTAAAAATCTAGGTGGGATAGATTTTAAAATAAAGGAATATCACTTTGAAATAACAACATATCGAGAAGAGACAAAATATAAAAATCGTAAACCTATTGAATTTAATTATATTGATAATTTAATTGAAGACTTAAATAGAAGAGATTTTACTATAAATGCTATCTGTATGAATAAATTAGGAGAAATCATTGATATATTAAATGGTACCAAAGATATAATGGATTGTAAGGTACGTATGATAGGAAATGCTAAAACTAAAATAGAGGAAGACCCTTTAAGAATACTTCGAGGTATTCGTATTGCAACTATTTTAAACTTTAACTTAGAAACCACTCTATATAAAGAAATTAAAAATAATTCATCACTTATTTTAAAATTATCCAATACTAGAATAAAAGAAGAACTAGATAAAATATTATTATCTAATAATGTAAAACGTGGATTAAAGATGTTAGAAGATTTTGGAATTACCAAATTATTAAAAATAACCAATTATGATGATGTAGTTCCAGTTAAAAACTTAGAGGGTATGTATGCCCAAATAGATATTAAATATAATCTACCATTTACAAAAGTAGAAAAAGAAAATATTACTAAAATTAAAAAAATTATTAAAGATGGTGAAATTAATTCTAGTACTTTATATGAAAATGGTTTATACTTATCTGGTATTGCCGCAGATATCTTAAATATAGATAAAAAAATAGTCACAAAAATGGATAAAGACTTACCTATACATGAACGTAAAGATATAAATATAAAAGCTTTAGAATTAATTAAAATAGGACTTAAAAAAGAAGATATCAGTAGTATTCAAAAAGACTTAGAAACAAAGATATTAAATAAAGAATTAAAAAATAAAAAAGGAGAAATTATAAAATATATAAAAAACTTATAGGAGGTTCTCATGGATAAATCTATATTTCAATGTAAAAAGTATGTTACCAACAGTATATTTATAAAAAAAGCATTAGATTTAAAATTAAACCTAGAAGAATTTTTAATGTTAACATACTTTGATAATGATTATAACAGTTATCTAAATATTGAAGAATTAAGTAAAAATATTGGCATTAGTTTAGAAAAAGCTTATCAAATATTTAACAGTCTATTATCTAAAAAATTAATAGTTATAGAAAGCACAAAAGATATAGAAGGCAGAATGATTGAAAGAGTTAACTTAGACAATTTTTATGATATGATAACAGAAGAAAAAATAGAAGAAAAGAAAGAAGAAACAAAAACAGACATTTATAGTGTATTTGAAAAAGAATTTGGGCGTCCCATAACTAGTATGGAATATGAAATTATAAATGCTTGGCTAGAAAATAATTATAGTGAAGAATTAATTATTGGAGCTTTAAAAGAAGCAGTATATAATGGTGTAAATAATTTCCGCTATATTGATAAAATATTATTTGAATGGAGCAAAAAGGGTTTTAAAAACTTATCTGATGTTCATAATCATTTAGAAAAAAAAGAAGAAAATAAACCTAAAAAGGAATTATTTGATTATAATTGGTTAGATGATTATGAAGAGTAATTATATTATAGAATGGTTAGATATTTTATTTCCCGATGCTAGATGTGAACTTGAATATACAAAAGATTATGAACTATTAATTGCAACTGTATTAAGTGCTCAATGCACAGATAAAAGAGTAAATGAAGTAACCAAAGTATTATTTAATAAATATGATATTTATTCTTTAAAAGATGCTCCTCTAAAAGACATAGAAAGAATAATAAGACCATGTGGCTCTTATACTAAAAAAGCCATCTATATTAAAAATATTGCTATTAAATTAGTAAATGATTATAATGGCAAAGTACCAAATAATAGAGAATATTTAGAGAGTCTACCAGGAGTAGGAAGAAAGACAAGTAATGTAGTTTTATCAAATATATTTAATGTTCCTACAATCGCTGTAGATACTCATGTTACAAGAGTTTCTAAAAGATTAGGCTTAGCTAAAGATGATGATAACGTAACCATAATAGAAAACAAATTAATGAAAAAGTTCCCCAAAGAAAGATGGAGTAGACTACATCACCAATTAGTATTATTTGGTCGTTATAAATGTAAAGCTCTAAAACCTGATTGTAAGAATTGTCCCTTTATTAGTTTTTGTAAAGAAAAGAATAAGAACTTATAGCTTATAGCTTTTATTCTTTTTCTATGCTATGATTATTATGGTAGTGAGGATATGAAAAAGAAGTTATTAATAAGTGTTATATTTGTTTTGTTTTCAACTATTTTAATGGTTGAAATTTCTTATGCCTATAATAATTCTTTTTCTCAAAATCCCCAAAAATCTTATTATAATATTAAACCTACTTTATATTATGATATTTTGGATTTTAATATCATAAATGCAGAAATATACATGGCTCCACATGATATAACAAAAATTAAGTATAATTTAGAAACATCAAATAATTACGAAGAAGAAATATCTTTTAGTAGTAAAAATCCCAATATTGCAACTGTAGACCAAAATGGAAATATAAAATCTTTATCAAATGGTGAAACAGAAATTAGTATGAAAGTAAAAGATGAAGTTAGGACTGCCAAAGTCCTAGTAACAAATTTAATAGAAAAAAATAATCCCAATCCCAATAAAACAGCGGTAGGATGTCAAACTTATACAGAAGAAGATAATGATATTTTAGACAAAATATTAAAAAGTAGAGTAGTAGAAGCTGGCTTAGGAACAAGAGCAGGAGTAATAGCGGCTGCTCGCTTTCTTACTCTTGAGTTTCCGTATCGCATCACTTATTTTTCTGAAAATGGTAGACTTACCAGCTTTAATAATACTTCTTACGTAGATGGAGAGGGTAGATATTATCATGAAGGATTATATCTTCATAAATCACGTTATAAGAATATTAAAAAAAGTAGTACAGGTCCTGCTCCTTGGGGATGTTCTATCTATTCTATACCAGCTAAAGCTCTACGCAATAATGGCTTAGACTGTAGTGGCTTCATCTCTTGGGTTTTCTATAATGGTGGCTTAGACCCAGGAGATATTGGCGCAGGAATAACAGTTAATTTTGATTTTACGGACTTAGGAACCAAAGTGTTATTAAAATCTGCAGTAGAAAATAACACTCTAAAAGTAGGAGATTTATTAAGTGGAGCATCAAGAAATGGTGGTCATATTGCAATACTAATAGGTATAAATAATGGCAGATATTATGTTGCAGAAAGTCTATGGGGAGGAATTGCTTATGGAGCAGTTGCTATGACATATACTAAAGAAGGATTAACCCGTAATTTCTATTGGCAAGTTACCATGGATGATTATTATCAAAAAGAGGGCAATCTAACAAATTTTTGGTAAAAAAAATACTCCTAAGAGTATTAATTTGTTATATTATCTAATAACTTTTTAAAGCCATTTATTGAAGTAACTCCATTACCAACCAGTTTACCATCTTTAAAATAAAGAATAACTGGTATTTTTTTTAGTTCTTTTTCACTAATATTTAAAGCAGTAGCAACTTTACTAATATAATCATTTTCCTTTTTAATATCTGTAATATTTAAGTAATAAAAATTATTTTGAATTGCATACTTTTTAATAATCGGTTTTAATTTCTTTTCAAACTCATAAATATCTTTATCTTCTGTATAACTAACATATACAAAGTATTCATTTGGTGTCTCTGATAAAACTGCAGCAATTTCACTAATATCATTCATTTGTAAGCTAATTGTATTCGTTTCTATTAGATAACTATTTAAGTACTTTTCTTCTTCTTTTACAACATGCCATTTATAAAAATAAAGAGCAAGTAATATTAATACAATAATTGTACATATACCAATTATCCAATTTTTTGAAGATGTGGATATATTTTTCTTTTTAGCTTTAGCCATTTAATCATATCCTTTCAATAGTATTTTATCATATAATAATTTTATTTTCAATCTTTGTTTTTATTCAGATTTATCTTCTAATTTTATTAATACTTCACGAGGCTTAGAACCATTAGCGGGACCTATAATACCTCTTTCTTCTAATAAATCTACAACTCTTGCTGCACGATTATAACCAAGTCTAAACCTTCTTTGAAGTAGGGAAGTACTTACTTTACCCGTTTGAATTGCAAATTCTACAATCTCGTTATATAAAGGGTCATCAAATTCCTCTTTTTCATTAGGTAAACCATGAATACCATTTCCATTAGCATTTAAATTTTGCATTTCTTCATCATAATGAGCAGCTTGTTGTTTACAAGTAAAATCAATAATTCTTTTAATTTCATTATCATCAATAAAACAACCTTGAATACGAGTAGGAACATTTTCTCCCATAGGTAAGAATAACATATCACCTTTACCTAATAATTTTTCTGCTCCACTAGAATCTAAAATAGTTCTAGAATCTATATTAGAAGCAACAGCAAATGCTATACGTGATGGAATATTTGCTTTTACAACACCAGTAATAACATCAGTAGAAGGTCTTTGAGTAGCAACAATTAAATGAATACCAGCTGCTCTAGCCATCTGTGTAATTCTCATAATAGAATCTTCAACTTCTTTACTAGCAACAAGCATTAAATCTGCTAACTCATCAATAATTGCCACTATATAAGTCATACGTGGTATTTTTGTATCATTATTTTTATTTTCTTTATCTACCCAATCATTATAACTACCAATATTTTTAACATTTTTTTCACTAAATAAGTCATATCTTCTTTCCATCTCAGTAACTAATTTTTGTAAAGCAATACTAGCTTTCTTAGGGTCACTAACAACAGGACATAATAGGTGAGGAACTCCATTATAATTTGATAATTCAACTTTCTTAGGATCTACTAACATTAATTTAACTTCATCGGGTTTATAACGCATTAATATTGAACAAATAATAGTATTTGTACATACAGATTTACCAGAACCTGTAGAACCAGCAATTAATAAATGGGGCATTTTTGATAAATCAGCAAGCTTAGGCATACCCATAATATCTTTACCAAGTGCTACTAATATTTTAGCATTACTATTTTCTTTTCCTTGATAAGATAATACTTCTTTAAACTTAACCATACTAATTGATGGATTAGGTATTTCTATACCAATTGTACTTTTACCAGGAATAGGAGCTTGTATACGAACATCTTTAGCAGCTAAAGCAAGAGCAATCTCTTTATTAATACCACTGATTCTACTTACTTTAGTACCACTAGGAACTTTTACTTCATACTGAGTAACCGCAGGTCCAATATGAATTTCAACAACTTGACCATTAATTTGAAAATCTTTTAAAACTCTTTCTAAGTTCTCCTTATTACTACGTATATAATTATTAGAATTTACTTTCTTTTGCGGAGCACTATCATCTAATAAAGATAGAGGAGGTAAAGTATAATTAGAATTTGTCTCATAAACTTCCTTTTTAGGTGTTTCTAAATTTTCTTTAACAGGTTGTTCTTTTAAATTTTTAAGTTCATCCATACTTGTAATAATAATCTTATCCTCTTTTTCTTTAGGTGCTTCATAACTAGTTTCTTCACCATTCTCAAATACTTTAGGAGCTTTAATTTTTTCTTTCTTAGGAGCTTTTTCTTCACCACTAGAATTCTTTAAAGAACTAAAGAAGTCTTTAATTTTATTTAAGATGTCTGCAAAAGTAATATTAAATAATAAAACGAAACTAAAAATAACTAAAATAACACAAACTATTTTTGTACCAGTAAGTCCAAAAAGAGAACTAAATGCTACTGCAAAAATAGCTCCAATCATTCCACCACCTATTTCAATAGAGGTATCCCCACTAGTAAATAAAGCAGTATTTGTACCTATTGTAGATATTCTATCCATATACTGGTCAATAGTGGATTGAAAAATATCAGTAGGGGATTTACATTCTCTTATAAAACCAAAATGACTAGAAACTAAAATAACTATAATTAAAACATATAAACCAATTAGTTTTTGACTCATAAATTTTGGTAATTTTCTCTTAAATAACATATAAGTACCTAAATATAATATAAGGATTAATAAGAATATCCAAGCCCATCCTCCAACTAAAAACATTGCAAATCTTTTTATAATTGAGCCAACCGGTCCAAATCCAAAACCAATTAAACCAATTAATATTAAAATTAACCCTGTTATTTCTACACTATATTGAAAGCTTTCTTTTTCGCTTGCTTTTGATTTCTTTTTCTTTGCCATTTTTATTCACCATACTTATTATAACGTAAAGAACAATTGAATGCAAACTTTAGTAACAAAAATTGACAAAAACTTGAAGAATTTTAGTTTTCCTTTCCCTAAAGACATGATATAATAGAAATCAAGAAAAGAGGCTAGACAATGGGACTATTTGATAAATTTAAAAAAGCTTTTGGAAAAAAAGAAGATAAAATAGAACAAGAAACATTAAAAATGTATGACCAAGGTTTAGAAAAAACCAGAAATGAATTTGTAAATGAATTAAGTATCTTAGGACATAAATATACCAAAGTAAGTGAAGAATACTATGAAGAGTTAGAAAACCTATTAATCATGGCAGATATTGGTGTATCTACTGTAATGAATTTCATGGATCGCTTACGTTCTCGTGTTAAAAAAGAAAATATTACGGATGTTAATTATTTACAAGAAGTAATCATTGATGAATTATTTATTATCTATGTAGAAGGAGAAAACCTAAGTGATAAAATTAACATGAATGAAGATGGCCCAACTGTTATATTAATGGTAGGAGTAAATGGTGTAGGAAAAACTACTACAATTGGTAAACTAGCTCATAAATATAGAAAAGAAGGCAAAAAAGTAATGTTAATCGCTGGTGATACTTTCCGTGCTGGAGCAACTAAACAATTAGAAGAATGGGCCAAAAGAACAGACTCACTATTCTATGGAAAAGCAAACATTGACCCTGCCGGAGTAATTTATGATGGCATAGTAAAAGCAAAAGAAGAAAATGTAGATATAGTACTTGTAGATACAGCAGGAAGACTTCAAAATAAAGTAAATTTAATGAAAGAATTAGAAAAAATAAACAAAGTAATTGGAACTCATATCCCTGGAGCTCCCCATGAAACATTACTAGTAATAGATGCTGCAACTGGCCAAAATGGTATTTTACAAGCAGAAAGCTTTAAAGAAATAACTAATATCACAGGGTTAGTTTTAACCAAACTAGATGGAACAGCTAAAGGAGGAATAGTCCTAGCTATTAAAGAAAATGTCCATATTCCTGTTAAGTTTATAGGCTTAGGTGAAGGCATTGATGATTTAAAAGCTTTTGATATCGAAGCATATATATATGGTTTATTCAAGGATATGATACCCGATGGAAAATAGAGAATATTACAATCAACTATTTGATATATATAGAAACTTACTAACAAGCATTGAACAAGAAACCTTTATAAATTATTATGAAGAAGATTTATCCTTAAGTGAAATAGCAGAAAATAGAAATATTACAAAAAGTAGTGTTGGTAAAACACTAAAAGGGTCTATAGACAAATTATTATATTTTGAAAATATTTTAAAAGACTTATCTAAAAAGAAAAAATTAGAAAATCTATTAGAAGAAGAAAACTTAGAAGTATTAAAAAATAAACTAAAAGAGTTACTAAATCAAGAGTAACTTTTTTAATTTGCTAAAGAATACATTTTTATTTAGTAATTCTTTCTTATTATTTTTATTAGTAATAAATAATCGCTCTTGTATTTTTTTTTTGAAACAATTTTATTTCATTATATTATCCAAAAAGTATATAATTTTTTATTCTTACCTTTAAACATCATTTAGTATTACCTTAAGAGTTTAGCCCTAAATAGAAATTAGTTAAATGAAAACTAATTTTTTATTTTCAAAAAATTTATATTAAAATTGGTGGGTAATTTAAAAAAATAATATAAAAAGTCCTAAAACAGGGCGATAAATCACATTTGGTGCCCTTATGGTTCTGGTATAACAACCATTATAAGCAATAAATTATAGGTAGTAATAACTACTAACTAAAATTAGTATAACATGATTTTATTAAAATTAACCAACATTTTAATATTTTAAGTAAATAAAATGATATAATAGAAACTGAAAGACAAATAGTAATTTGAAAGTGAGATGATATTTTTGAATAAAGACATATTATTATCTAGTATATATAAAATTCATCCTACTGAAATGGGAATTGATAGAATTAAGAAGAATCTAAAATTGAATACTAATGATGTAGTTGAATTTTGTAAAAATAAAATTTTAGATAAGAATTGTAATATTTATAAGCAGGGTAAAAATTGGTATTGTGAAATTGATAATATTAAAATAACTATTAACTCTTATAATTATACAATTATTACAGCACATTTAATCAAATAAATTACAATTTAGTAATTAGTTAGAAAAATAGTAATTTTCAAAGCAAATGTTAAAACCCTTTGACAAAGTTCCAAAGATATTTGGTAGATTACAAAAGTTTGCAAAAGTATAATTGTAAGTGAAAGGAAGGAATATGAATGAAATTAGGAGATAATATTCAGAAGTTAAGAAAGGACTTAAAACTTTCACAAGAACAATTAGCAGAAAAGATTGATGTCACAAGACAAACAATATCGAATTGGGAATTAGGAGAAACATCACCTAATCCAGAACAATTAAAACTTTTATCTAAAGCATTAAATGTAAGTATTGATGAATTGCTTAATAATGATGTTAAATCAGTTATTATTGATAAAGTAAGCAATACAGAAAAATTGGCAGGAATTATTATTAAAATTTTAAAAGTTATAGGAATATTATTTGTTACATATTTTGTAATATGTATACTTGCAATATTTTTATTTGGTATGAAAAAAGGAAATTCAACAGAAACAATTACTAGCAATCAAACTACACAATTAGAATGTACTATTGATAATAAAACATATCGATATATGGTTGAAACTGATAGTGATGATAATTTAATTGAGGCTAGTGGAAGCAAATATATAGAGAATATTTTAACAAATAAAAAATTTAATCGAGGAAAAATAATGATTGAATATATAAATTCTTATTTTAAGGATAATGGTGGACATTGTTAAATAAATTACAATTTATCGTCGAGATCAACTTTAATAGTTGGTCTTTTTTACTTTTTATAAATAGGATGATTTTATATATAAATATTAATATATGTAAAAAAGCAGGATAAGAAACGTGTGCAACTATACTAAACTTTTCCTTATTTCATAAGGGTTTAGTGTTACACAAGACTAATTCCGTACTTACGTAATTCAACCTACTTTGTGGGTTGATATTAGGATTATATGAGAGTTGGGCCTTATAAAATAACGGTTTTGATATTTATAATATCATACTTTTTGGTTACTTTTTGTGAAATTTATATGATGATTAAAGACTAACATTATTTTGTCTATGTTAGTCTTTCTTTTTCTAATTTGTCAATAGTTTCTTATAAAAGACTGGATACTGCTAAATCTTTAAACTTAATTTTGTTATTATAACCGTTTATAAAGACATTTTCACTATTTTCAAATATTAAGTAGTCATTGTCTTTAACTTTTAAAATATGGGGTTTTACATAGGCTATATTAGTATTTTTAAGATTTATAATATATCCATTAGTAAAGGAATATTCCACATAAGCAAACTTACATATCATTTCAACCTTTCTTTTTAATTCTTCACTTATTACAAGTTTTTTAGTTTCTATTGTCATAACTCGATCACTTTCCTTTCTTAAATAACAAAAAAACTAACTATTTCTAGTTAGCATTTATTACTTAAACTCGAAAAGTTCAAGTTTTCTATCAATTTGGTGGAGTAGAGGAGAATCGAACTCCTGTCCAATATATTCTATGATAAAACATCTACAAGTTTAGCTTGATTTAAAAGTCATCTTTCTACTGGCTCAAGACCAACCTATAAAAAGACCATAGTTTAATCAAAAATTTCGGTAATTATCTTAAACGAATAATTACTATAGCTTATATATATGAGCCTCTTCTTTATCCTATAAGCAAAATAAAGGGAAGCTTGCTTATCCTATTTAATTAATTAGGCAAATGCATAAGCATTTGGAGCAAAAGAACTTTCATTCTTGTCATTTAAATTTAATTTTAGACTTAAGGTGTCACTCCCACTTGCAGTCTTATCTAGTAATACATGTCGAAACCTAGGCTACCCCAGATAACAGTATTATAACACAGAAAAAAGAAAAAAAGAAGTATTTCTACTTCATAAGTGCAACAGCAACGATAAAAGCAATATTAATCATGCCATATAATAAAATAGCAATATTAATATAACCAGCCTTGGTAATTCGAACAGGAACATCTTCTTCAATTAAAGATGGCAAATTTTTATTTTTTAAAACTAAAGCCATTGTCTTTCCTTTTTCATCTCCAATAGTTTTAGTAAGTTCTAAATATTCGTCTAACTTCTTATTTACTATCGCTCCAATCGCAGTTTCTTTAGGAGTAGTTGCTATTAAAGTCTCCATATTACTAATAAAAATTTTATTATCTTCTGTAAGAAGAGAAAAAGATTCCTTAATACTAAAATATAAACTCATATAATTAGAAACTTTTAATTCTAATTCATCATTATTTATTATAAACTGATCAAAAGCTTTTTGATTTAACAAACTAGCAAACTCTAACAATCCTTTACAATCCTTATTTATTTTAATAACGCTTAAAAATTCTTTTGGTGATAATGTCCATACACTACCTGGAAGAGTTCTTAAATCAAAAGTCAAAACTTCTCTTGCTAATTCTTCATCATTTTCTTTATAAATCAAAGTATTATCTTGACAACTAATATTAGATAAATTAGGATAAAATTCTAAATTTTGATTAAAAATAAAATCATTAATGTTTACAACTTTTGTTTCGGTTAAACTATTATAATCTACTTTTTTATTTGGTAAATCTATTGGACTATTCGTATAACTTTGATTCATAGCGATCACTTTGCCTCTCTATACTTTATCATTGTATCAAAAAAACATAAAAAAAACAATATATACCATACAAAAAAACCAAAAAAATTTATTGCAGTTAACTAACAAAACAATTATGAATCTGTAAGGCAAAAAATTCTAAACAAATAACGGAATTTGTTGTATAATGTTTCTGGGGTAATTATTATGACACAATTAGATAAAAAATACGTTATAGATTTAAGTAAAAAGAAAAAAGAGCCAGAATGGATGCTTAATTTTCGTTTACAAGCATTAGAAACTTTTAATGAAATGGATGAACCATCATTTGGTCCAACTTTAAATATCGATTTTGATAAAATTGTGTATTATAAAGAAAATAAAAATGAAATGACTGATGAATGGAATAAAGTAGAACAAAACATCTATGGAACTTTTTGTGATTTAGGGGTAGTAAAAGCAGAGCAAGAATACTTATATGGTGTTACTAATCAATATGAAAGTGAAGTCATATATCACAATATGAAAGATAAAGACAGTGGTATTATCTTTACAAGTACGGATGATGCTCTAAAAAAATATCCAGAACTATTTAAAAAACATTTTAATAATCTTGTAAAATACAATGAAAACAAATATACTGCTTTAAACAGTGCTTTTTGGAGTGGAGGTTCTTTTATTTATATTCCAAAACACACTAAATTAGACCGCCCGTTACAAAGTTACTTTCGTATCGATACAGAAAATCTTGGCCAATTTGAAAGAACAATCATTATAGTAGATGATTATGCCGAATTAGAATATATTGAAGGCTGTACAGCAAGAAGTTATTCTAGCACTAGTCTACATGCCGGAGTAGTAGAAATCTATGTTGGGAAAAATGCCAGTTGTAAATATTCTACAATTCAAAACTGGAGTAAAGATGTTTACAATTTAGTTACTAAAAGAGCTATTGTAGAAGAATCTGGATTTATGCAATGGATTGATGGCAATGTTGGAAGTGGAGTTACAATGAAGTATCCATCCTGTATCTTAAAAGGAGATTATGCCGTAGGAAATTCCATTAGTATCGCTTATGCAAATGCTGACCAAGTCTTAGATGCTGGAGCAAAAATGATTCATTTAGGAAAAAATACTAAAAGTAATATTGTAAGTAAATCTATCGCTTTAAATGGTGGGGTAAGCAATTATAGAGGCACTACTAAAATTACAAAAAATGCTATCAATTCTCAAGCTTCTATTAAATGTGATACTATCATTCTAGATCCAATTTCTAAAAGTGATACCTATCCTGATAATATTGTAAATAATAAAAGTTCTATTCTAGAACATGAAGCAACAATTTCTAAAGTTAGCCAAGAAAAGCTATTTTATTTAATGAGCAAAGGCTTAAGCGAAGATTTAGCAAAAGAATTATTAATCATGGGCTTTATAAGTGACTTTAAACATGAACTACCTTTAGAATATGCAGTAGAATTAAATCGTTTATTGAAAAATAATTAATTATGCAGATTTTAGTTATTTATCTAACTAATTTATAAAAATTGGTATATAAAAAAGCAAAATTTCTTGTTAGCAAATTTTGTTTTTTTCGTTTTTGACAAAGAGGAATTAAAAATGCTATATTTCCTTTAGAAAGGAGGGAAAAGCATGAATCAAGTGGTTTTGGTTGGTAGACTTACCAGTGACCCAGAAATAAGAGAATTAACAGATGGAACCTATCGAACTACAATCAGAATTGCAGTCTCTCGTGACTATAAGAATTTAGAAGGCAATAATGATGCTGACTTTGTAAAATGTGTCTTATGGAATGGTATAGCAGGAGCTACAAAAAATTATTGTCATAAAGGAGATTTAGTGGGAATAAGGGGAAAACTACAATCTTATAATTTTGAAACTAGTGAAAAAGAGCATAGAAGTACTTTAGAAGTAATCGTTGAAAAAATAACCTTTATTTCGACCAAAAAAGTGGAAAATTAAGCCACTTTCTTTTAATTTTGGTTGAAATTTACCTCAATATGCTTGATAATTAATTAAAATTTATTGGTAATTTTTACCATAGGTGAAAAAATCCCAAATATAAATGAAGTAAAGTTATAATCAAGTTTAGAACGAGGGTGATGGGATGTTAAACGGAAGTAGGCTAAGAGAGGCAAGAAAAGCCAAAGGTTTAACTCAAGAAAAGTTAGGAGATTTAATCGGCGTAGGCAAATCAGCTATTTGTTGTTATGAAAAAGAAACAAGAAATCCAACTTTGGAAGCAGTAATAGAAATGATGCTCGTTTTTGGAGTAAGTGCTGACTATCTTTTAGGAACAGATTATCTAGTAAAAACTAGTGATAAAGATAACAATGAAATTTATGCATCAATGACAAAAGAAGAAATTATCTTTATTGAAGAATTAAAGAAAAATAAGTTAGTATATGATATTCTTCTAGAAGACCCTAAAAGAGGTGCAGATTTGATTAAAAAAGAAATTGGCTAAACAGTAATTAGCTATTTTTTTTTGCATATAATTTTTTAGGTGGTTAATTTGAAAAAATATTATGAATATTTTGGCCTAGCTTTAATTATGCTCTTTAGCTTTTATTATACAGAGCAAATATCTTCAATTGTATTAAATAAAAACCCTTTAATGATTGCTATTAAAGAAAAAGAAAGTGACTATGAAATATCTGCAGTATCTGCCATTATTGATGGAGACACAATTATTCCAGGAATTCGTGGGCAAAAAGTAAACTCTCGAGAATCTTTTTATCGCATGCAAGAAAATAACGTTTTTCAAGATACATTCTTAGTATTTGATAAAATAAAACCAGAAATATCCCTAGAAGACCATAAAGATAAAATAATTAAAAAGGGAAACCCAAAATTAAAAAAAATAAGCTTTATTAGTGAAACCGAAGGAAATGTTAGTAATTATTTTAAAGCAAATAAGATTCCTTTATCTTTATTAGTAACAGTAGAAACATATAAATCTAAATCATATTTTGAAATGATTAATAATGAAGTAACCAATTTTAAGTCTTTAGAAAATTCTTTAAATTTAAATAAGGAAAATAAACATATCTGCATTATAAATACCTCAAATAAAGATATTTGTCTTAAGAATAAAAATTATTTAGTAGAACCAGAATATCGTCTAACAGGAAGTAATTTAACGGAAACTAAAAAGGGTATACTAAACGGAGGAATTATTTATTTAACAAAAGAAGCTAAACTAGATGATGTAATTTATTTATTAATGTTAGCAAAATATAAAGGTTTAACAATTGTAAACCTAAGCGAATTAATAACTGAATAAAAGTTAAATAAAAGAACTTCTAATATAAAAGTAAATAACTTGAATTATAAAATGTTTTTTGGTATAATGTTTTTGCCTTAAAACTTTTTTATTTTATATTTTTAGAAATGAGATGATAGTATGAGTAAAATAAAGATTTTTAGTTTGGGTGGACTAGACGAAAATGGTAAAAATATATATTGTGTTGAAATAGATAAAGATATTTTTGTGTTTGATTGTGGACTTAAGTATGCGAGTGGAAACATGCTTGGAATTGATTATATCATTCCCGATTTTTCTTATCTAGTAAAGAATAAGAAGAGAATAAAAGGCTTATTTATTTCCCATGGTCACTATGAAAATATGGGAGCAACCAATGATTTATTAAGTGTAATACCAAATTTAAAAGTATACGCGACCAAATTTACAAAATATGTATTAATGGAAATGGGTGTTAATAAAGAAAACATTATTGAAATAAAAGCCCATAAAAAAATGAATTTTGGTCATGTAAGCATATTCCCAATCAGTGTCAGTCATAGTTGTCCTGATGCAGTTATGTATGTTATTAACACTAAAGACGGAGCCATTTGTTATACAGGAGATTTTATCTTTGACCCATCTATGATGGGAGCCTACGATATGGATTTAGGAAAAATAGCATACGTTGGAAAACAAGGAGTTTTATGTTTATTAAGTGAATCTGTATTTAGTGAAAACATAGGTCATACAAGCCCTAATCACAAGTTAGAAGGACACTTTGCAAATACTATAAAAAATGCTGATGGTAGAGTATTATTTATGGTTTTACCAACCCATTTATATACGATTGAAGAAATATTTAAAGCCGCTGCTAATTCTCATCGCAAAATAGTAATAATGGGAAAACGTCTTCAAAACATGGTAAATTTTGGCTTAAAGGAAAAATATTTAACTGCAGAAGAAGGCTTACTAGGAGATTTATCTAATATAAATGATAGTAATTCTATCTTATTAATATGTGATGATAAATCTAGCCCATATGCAGCTATGAGTAAAATATATAATGGTTATGATAAGTTTATAAAATTAAAGCAAAATGACACAATTGTATTTGCAGAGCCAAGATATGATAGTAACGAAAAAGTATTAGTAAAATTAGAAAATGATTTAGCAGAATTTGGCTGTGAAATAGTAAATATCCCAAGTGATAAGACGATTTTACATCATGCTTCTAGTGAAGACTTAATGCAAATGCTTAAGCTTATGCGTCCAAAATATTACATGCCCGTAAAAGGTGAATATCGTTACATGGTAGGAAATGCTGATTTAGCTTATAGTCTAGGAATGCCAAAAGAAAATGTTATATTAAAGCAAAATGGTGAAATAATTGAATTAATTAATGGTGAATTAGTTTGCAAAGGCGATAAAATTAAAGTAAATGACTGTCTAATTGATGGTAAATCAAGTGATGATATTGGTGAATTAGTTATTAAAGATAGAGAAATGTTAAGTGAAAATGGTATTGTCTTAATTAGTGCCACAGTCTCTAAACAAGATAAGGTATTACTAGTAGGGCCAGAAGTAACAACAAGAGGATTTATCTATATTAAAGACTCTCTAGATATGATTAGTGAAATTAAGAAAATATGTACTGTAATAATTGAACGCAATATAACTCCAAATTTTGTAGATTATAATAAAATTAAAACAGAAATAAGAGATGAGCTTTCTAAGTATTTATATGAAGAAACAGAATGTAAACCAATGATTATCGCGGTTGTTCAAGAAGTATAAAACATAAGAAATTACCCATACTATAAATGGGTGATTTTTTATGAAAGAAAAAGAAAATGAACATATTATATTTTTAAATTTAATTTATCAAAACGCCGAAATGGGTATTTTAGGAATTGACAACGTCTTAGGAAAAGTAGAAAGTAGTAAGATTTCTAAAATTATTGAAAGTCAAAGAAAAGAATACGAGGATATTTGTAAGCATGCTAGAGAAATACTTTTAGCGTATGGTGCTAAAGAAGAAGAAATAGGAAAAGTAAAAGAGCTTGCTAGTAAATTAATGACTGAAGCGATGACTATAAATGCCGATGATAAAAAAATTGTTAAATTAATGATGGAAGGAAATGAAAAAGGAGCAGTAGCCATTCAAGAAAAATTAAATGCTTATCAGGAACAAGATGAAGAAATTGTTTCTTTAGCAGAAAAATTATTAGCAACAACAGAGCACAACCGTGAAGAGTTTAAGAAGTATTTGTAGAAAGGATGCCCTTTCTTTTTTCTTGCTTTTTAATCTATAATTGTTTATAATTATGAATTGTAGGAGGACTACCAATGAAGAAAATATTATTATTAGGTATTCTTATATTTACATTAACCGGATGTACAAGTATTGAAAAAGAAAGTTATCAAGAAGTTATAGATGAAGTACTAAATAGTAAAGTATCTATTACAAATGTAAATCGCAATGGCTATCGTTATTATTTACCAAGAGGATTAAGTATTAAAAATAGTAAATCTTTTAATGAAGTATTAACAGACCAAAAATATACTTATTATTTATACGTAGACGTAGTAAGTTACTTAAATAAAACAAATTTTAAATATGAAGTAAATGAAGATAGTATTTATTCAAGTTTTCTCCAATTAAACGATAAAAAAGGGTATATTGAGATTAATAATTATAAAAATAATCAATATTTAATTGAAATTATGTATAATTATGCTAAAATAGAAGTAGTAGCATACACAAAAGATATTAATAAATGCATTACATATGCTATGGTTGTTTTATCTTCTGTTACATATAATGATTCTGTAATTGAAAAGTATTTATCTAGTAGTACTCTAGACTCTCCAGAAGAAACTTTTGATATATTCGAAATTGTCGGTAGTGATAATTATCTAAAATTTACAGAAGAAGACACAGATACAGGAGATGCAAAAGACCCTGATTATATAAAATAGGAAGGTGTTAATAATGGGCTTAGTTAGCAAATTAAAAAATATATTATTTGAAGAAGAAGAGGTAGAAATTCCTGTAATTGAAAAAAAGAAAGAAAAAAAAATAGAACCTGTTTATGAAGTTCCTAAAAAGGAAGAGCCAAAACAAGATTTCTCTTATGCTCGTTTTTATGAAGAAACGCCAAGAGAACCTATTTATCAAGAAAAAAAAGTAGAACCTGTAAAAAAATATGAGCAACCAAGCGCTCCAATAAAAACAGAAAGTACTTTTAATTTCCCGGATTTTGATGAAAAAGAATTTGAAAGTGCACGACCTAAACGTTCTACGAATATAATGGAATATGAGAAAAAGAAACAGGAAAAAGAGAAAAAAGTAGAATATAAAAGACCAGAGCGAAAAGAAGAAGAAAAAACTCCAAAAGCAAAATTTAAACCATCGCCAATTATTAGCCCTGTATATGGCATTTTAGATAAAAATTATACTCCTGATGAAATAACAACGAAACCTGTAACGCCTCTAAAAAGTTTAGATGTTGATAGTGTTCGTAAAAAAGCTTTTGGGTCTCTAGAAGAAAAGAAAGAATTAGAGAAAATTGAAATTGAAAAAATAGATAATCAAGAAGAAGATAAAATTTTAGAAGAAAAACTAGAAAAAGCAAGAACCATTGATGAATTATTAAAAGATAGTAGTGATGATTATATAGATGTTAAAGGTAGTGAAGAACAAGAGGATAAATCAGTTGCTGATGATATAGATTCTTTAGAAAATATTCAAGAAAGTGTTGAACCTAAAAAAGAAGAAAACCTAGAAGAAGACACATTAGAAAGTGATTTATTCGATTTAATTGATTCGATGTATGAGAATAGAGAGGGTGACAAATAATGGAATTTTGGCTATCATTTTTGCCAATAATTATTTATCTTTTATTAATAATTATATTAGTTATTGGCATAATATTAGGTATCAAATCAATTATTACCATCAATAAGGTGGAAAAAGTGGTAGAAGATGTAAATGAAAAAGTAGAATCTTTAAATGGATTATTCCACATTGTAGATTTTACTACTGATAAAATAGTTACTTTAACAGACCGAGTAGTGGATGGTTTATCAGGTATTGCATCAAAATTGATTTTCAGAAAAAGAAATAAGGATAAAAGGAAGGAAGAAGAAAATAATGAGTAAAAATAATGGAATTGGAAAATTTTTAGTAGGAGTTGGACTTGGAGCAACAGTAGGAATGTTACTTGCTCCTAAAAGTGGTAAAGAACTACGTAAAGACTTAAAAGCAAAAATGGATGATTTATTAGAAAAAGCAAAAAACATTAAAGCAGAAGATGTAAAAGCTACTATTGAAAAGAAAGTAGAAGAAATCAAAGAAGATTTAAAAAAATTAGATAAAGAAACAGTAGCAAGTGCTATTAAAGACCAAGCTAAAAAAATCAAGAAAAAAGCTGATGATTTAGTAGACTATGCAGTTAAGAAAGGCACTCCAGTAATTGAAGCAGCAGCTCGTGAAGTTAAAGAAAGCACAATTAAAGCTTTAGAAGCTGCAACAGCAAAATTAAAAAACGAAGAGCCTAAAAAAGCAAAAAGTAAATAATAAATAAAAGGAAAAAGAAACAAACTATTTTTTCCTTTTTTTTATACATTTTTGGCTTATTTTCTTGACTTTAATTATATAAATAGATATACTATTCTTATAGGAAGTAAGGGTGGTAAAGGATATGACAGATAATATGGAAAAAGAATACAAGATTAGTTGGTTTAAAGTGATAGGGCTTACAGTTTTAATTGCTATACTAGTAATCATTATTGTTCTTGTTTACCCTAAAAATAAGAGTAATGGTTCTGTAGCAGGCAATGATTCTGTATTTGTTAACAATATTAATTTAATGAAAGAAGCTGGATTTGAATACTTTAAGGGTAGCAATTTACCAGACAAAATAGGCAAAACAAATCGTATGTCTTTAGAAGAAATGGTGTCTAGCAATTTAATAGTAGAATTTCAAGATGCAAATGGTAAAACTTGTAATATGACCGATTCTTATATTCAAGCAACTAAAACTTTAGATAATGAATATGCTTTAAAAGTATTCTTAAGTTGTGAAGATAAGACTGATTATATTGTTACTACAATTAATACAGAATGTACTGATTGTAATAATAAAACAGTAGTAGAAGTAAAAGATAATAATAGCAGTAATACAAATAGTAGTAGTACAAACACTACGAGTACTAAAAATAATACTAGTACAAAAGGAAATACTGCATACACTCCAAGTAAGAGTACAGTAATAAATAATAATTATAATATTAATTATATTACCAATTGTAATAGTTGCACAGGCAGTGATTGCAAAAATGACTGCTTAAATAACGCTTATTATACGGTTAGCTTTAATTCTAATGGAGGAACTAGTGTCCGTTCTCAAACAGTTAGAAAAGGAGCTACAGCAGAATATAAAACAACAACAAGAAATGGGTATACATTCTTAGGCTGGTATTTAGATGGTGAAGAATATGATTTTAATACTCCAGTAACTAGAAAAATAACTTTAATAGCCAAATGGAAGAAAAATCAAAATGATAATAACAATGATAATAATAATCCTGTAAAGAATAAATATACAGTACGTTTTGATTCCAATGGTGGCACTAGTGTTCCATCCCAAACTGTAACAGAAGGGGCTCGTGCTAATCAGCCAGGAAATCCAACAAAAGCTTGTTATGATTTTGTTGGTTGGTATACAGATAGTTCACTAACTAAGAAATACAATTTTAATAATGGTGTTTACCAAAATATAACATTATATGCCAAATGGGAAGACAATGGAAGTTGTGTAGAAACTCATAAAGTATATTTTGATTCTAATGGGGGTACTAGTGTCCGTACTCAAACTGTAAAAGATGGTAATAGGGCAAGTAAACCAAGTAATCCAACAAGAAATGGGTATACGTTCTTAGGCTGGTACTATAATGGTAATGAATATAACTTTAACAAAAGAGTATATCAAAGTATTACACTAGTGGCTAATTGGGAAAAAGATAGAGAACAGTATCATACTTATTGTAAGATAGAAAGTGATAGAATCTATTCAACAGGGTATGTTGGAAAATCAGATATTGGCTCATCATCTTCATTCCACTTTAATTACACATTAAGATATACAAATTCCAATATAAATCACGTAAAAGTAGTAGATTATGGAACTCTAAGTAATAATGATTACAATAGAGCATACAATTATTGGAAGAGCTATAATAAACCTATTATTATGATAAATGCATCTGGCAATAGTGTTGATGCTGGAAGTGGTAGTAACTTAAAGAGATATTCTTTAAAATCAAATAATTTCTCTACAAATGTTACATATAATTATTCTAGTGGAAAAGAACATTATTTTACAGTAAGAAATAATTTATACAGTTTATTATCTATTACAGCAGACAAATTCTATACTTCATCAAATTATTATGTATACTTTGTTCCATTATACTTTGACATTGAATATACAGATTTAGACCAATGTGTTGATGATAAAGCATCGAAATCTAATTCTTATAGAGATTATGAGATTGTAGATAGTTATTATAGATAATAAAAAAGTTCGTTAGTTCATACTATTGAACTTTTTGTTTTTAGAAAGGAAATAAAATGGAAGATAATAAAAGAAAATATGCAAAGTTTATCCTTGAGGGATGTTTAAAATTAAAAAAGGAAGATAAACTATTCATTGTTGGAATAGATTTTATAAAAGACTTTATTGATATAGCAATTGAAGAAGCTCAAAAGATAGGAATAACAGAAATTGAAACTTTAATAAGTGAACCGGATAGTCTAAAAGAACTATACATGACGAAATCATATGACGAGATTATAAAAAGTCCGCTTATAGATATTACAAAATATAATAAAATGGCTCTAGAAGGTTATTCTTTCATGATTTTAACTTCAACATTACCTAATTTCTATCAAGATGTAGATAAAGAAATATTAAGTAAAGTAAACGCCTATCAAATGAAATCAATCTCTATTTATCGTGATTACCAAAATAAAGGAACGATAAAATGGAATATTTCTGCAGTACCAAATAATCTATGGGCTTATGATTTGTTTGGAAATAGTGATACTACTAAGTTATGGAATTATATATTTGATATTTGTTTAATTAATGAAGAAAATCCAATTCTTGCTTGGGAAAAACAAATAAATACTCTTAAAGAAAGAGCAAATTATTTAAATAGATTATCCATAGATAAACTAATTTATCATAATAGTTTAGGCACAGACTTAGAAATTGGTCTCCCAAAAGATTATATATTTCAAAGTGCAGAGGGCAATAATCTAGTGAATATGCCAACTCTAGAAGTTTTTGCATCTCCAGATCGTCTACGCGTTAATGGAATTGTAAAATCATCCAAAGTATTAATTCATAATAATGAAGCGATAGCAGATTTTAGTATAATTTTTAAAGATGGAAGAATTATAGATTATAGTGCTAAAAAAGGATATGATATTTTAAAGGGAATTATTGAAACAGATGAAGGCTCTCATTATCTAGGAGAATGTGCTTTAGTTGATTATTCTTCCACTATATCTAAAACCGGTATTATTTTTAAGAACACTTTATATGACGAAAATGCATCATGTCACTTAGCGATAGGAGCAGGTTTTAGCGAGTGCATTGAAAGTGGCTTAGAAAAAACGAAGGAAGAATTATTAGAAAGTGGTATTAATTATTCTCATACTCATGTAGACTTTTTTATCGGAACAAGTGATTTAGAAGTAAAAGCAGTCTTGAAAAATGGTAAAGAAGTCGTTATAATGAAAGAAGGAAATTTTATACAGGAGGATATTGTATGACATTTTTTGAAGATTTAAAATGGAGAGGACTAATTAAAGATATTTCTAGTCCTAAAATAGAAGAACTATTAAATAATGGAGGAGTTACTTTTTATATAGGAACAGACCCTACAGGGGATTCCCTACATATTGGTCATTTTTCATCATTTTTAATGGCTACTAGACTAAAAAGAGCAGGACACCATCCCATTTTATTAATTGGAGGTGCTACCGGTCAAATCGGAGATCCAAAGCCAACAACAGAAAGGCCAATGATTACAAAAGAGGCTGTAAATCATAATGTAGAAGCCCTAACCAATCAAGTAAAAAAAATCTTTGGTTTTGAAATAGTAAATAATTATGATTGGAGTAAAGATATAAACTTTATTGATTATTTAAGGGATTATGGCAAATATTTTTCTATCAATTATATGCTTGATAAAGACATTATAAGAAGAAGACTAGATGCAGGTATTACATATACAGAGTTTTCTTATATGATTATGCAATCTTTAGATTATTTATGGTTATATCAAAATAAAAACTGTAAAATGCAAGTAGCGGGTCAAGACCAATGGGGAAATATAACCGCTGGTATTGATTTAATCCGTAAAAAAACAGGAGAAGAAGCTTATGGCTTTACAATGCCTCTAATCACAAAGAAAGATGGTACAAAATTTGGTAAAAGTGAAGGAAATGCTATTTGGTTAGATATTAATAAAACTAGTGCTTATGAAATGTATCAATTCTTTATTAATACTGAAGATGAAATGGTTATTGATTATCTAAAAAAATTAACTTTCTTAAGTAAAGAAGAAATAGAAGAAACTGAAAAAATCCATAAAGAACAACCAGAACTTAGAGTAGCTCATAAGAAACTAGCAGAAGAAGTAATAACCTTCTTACATGGCCATGAAGAATATGAAAAAGCCTTAAAAATAAGTGAATCTTTATTTAACGAAAATGTTACATCTTTATCTAGTACAGATATTATTAATTCTTTAAAAGGAGTACCAACAGTAGATATATCTTTAGGAGCAAATATTATTGATTTCTTAACAGATAGTAAAATATGCACAAGTAAAAGAGAAGCAAGAGAATTTGTAAATGCAAATGCTATTCGTATTAATAATAAAAAAATAGATAATTTAGAATATAAAATAAAAGAAGAAGATTTAATTGATAACAAAGTTATGATTATCAAAAAAGGAAAGAAAAACTATTACTTAGGACTTATAAAATAGTCTTTTTTTCTGGGTTAATGTCCTTTTTCTTTTTTATTATTTCACATACATTACTAACAAGAGGTGAGTTTTATGTATCAAAATATATCCTATGTATATCCAACAGGAGATAGACAAGTAATAGTACCATTCTTAACTGGAGCATTAGTGGGAGGAGCAGCTATTGGTCTTACACGACCTAGACCAATTTATAATGTAGCACCAGGATATCAAAATAGACCTATGTATTCTCCTGGATACCCTTACGCTTATTATTCTTATGGGGGTTATGTACCAGGACCATATGGCTATTAATTGACATATTATATACTTTAAAATAAGTGTTAACTGTACACTTATTTTAATTTGTGATAAAATGAAAGAGATTTAAAATTTATTATTTTATTCGACAAATATTTTCTTTCATTTATGCTATTCTAATTTTGGTGAATAATATGAAAGTTAAAATTATTGATGAATCTCATGAAAAAGATTTAGAAGCATCTGTAAATGCATTTCTGAGTACTATAGAAGGAGAGGTAATAGATATTAAATTTCAAACTGCTATTACAATGTTTGGAGAAGAACAAATCTATTGTTTTACAGCTATGATTATTTATACATAAGAGGTGAAGTTATTTGAAAAAAAATTCATTTATAGAGGGAACACTTATAGCAACTTTTTCTATTTTCTTAGTTAAAATATTAGGAATGGTTTATGTTATTCCATTTTATGCTATAGTAGGTTCACAAGGAGCAGCCCTATATGCTTATGCTTATAATATATATGGATTATTCTTAGAAATATCTACTGCAGGCATACCAAATGCAGTAGGAAAATTAATCAATGAGTTAAATACTTTAAATAAACAAGAAGCAAAAGTAAGAACTTTTAAACTAGGAAAAAATATTTTAATGTTCATTTCTATATTAGCTTTTATTATAATGTTTTTCTTTGCTCCAGAATTAGCTCACTTAATATTAGGGGATTTATCTGGAGGAAATTCTATTGCTGATGTTGCTTTTGTAATTCGTTGTGTTTCTTTTGCCTTATTAATATTTCCTTTTTTAAGCGTAACAAGAGGATTTTTTCAAGGCCACCGTGTTATCTCTGTATCTAGCTTTTCTCAAGTAATAGAGCAATTCGTTAGAGTTTTATTCATAGTTGTAGGAAGTTATATTGCCCTTAAAATTCTTCATTTAAATATTACAGCATCTGTAGGTATAGCAGTCTTTGGAGCCTTTGTTGGTGGTTTAGCAGCCTACATCTATGTTCGAACAAAGTTAAAAAAACATGAACAAGGCTTTCGTTTAAATGAAGAATTTACTACCAAAGATAAAATTACAAATAAAGAAATTATTAAAAAAATCTTAAAATATGCGATACCAACTGTAATTATAAGCATTGCTTTATCAATCTATAATAATGTTGACATGATTTTAATATTGCGAACCATGGATAATTTAGGATACGTTGCTAAGGATGTAGAATTTATTAGTACTGCTATAAGTACATGGGCTTCAAAAATAAGTATTATTATTACTTCTATAGGTTTAGGTTTAGCCCCAAGTTTAGTAACAAGCATGGTAGAAGCATATACTTTAAATAATAATCAAGAAGTAAACCGTAAATTTAATCAAGCTTTAGAATTAACTTTCTTTATAACTACACCTATGTGTATTGGTATATCTTTATTAGCAACTCCAATATGGACAATATTTTATGGCTATAATCCTTTAGGCTCAACGATTCTAGCATTTTGTATTTTTTCTCCTTTATTTTCTAATTTATTTACAATCTCTAATTATACATTACAAAGTGTAAATAAATATCGTTATGTATATATAAGTGCTATATTTGGTATTTTACTAAATACAATTCTAGATGTTCCATGTATGCTTTTATTTGATTTAATAGGGCTACCATCTTATTGGGGAGCAACATTTGCAACTATTCTTGGCTTTTCATCTACAGTTATAATAGCCATGATTATACTAAAAAAACTATTAAAATTTAACTATAAAGGAATATTAAAAACTATGTTAGATATAAGTATTCCTTTAATTGTTATGACATTAGCAGTACTCATTATTAAAGCATTTATTCCTGTTAATTTTACAAGTCGTATAACCTGCATATTATATGTTTTAGTAGTATCTATAATTGGAGCACTAATCTATTTTATAATATCCTATAAAATGGGTTTAATTAATCATATATTTGGTGATGATTTCTTAAATAAAATTAAAAATAAATTAAAGCATAAAAAAGAGGCCTAATTAGACCATATAAATATTATTGTTATTAGTTTCTTCAGTATAGAAAGTACTATTTTCTAATTTACTAACACGAGCATCTAATCTACTTATTTGCCTTTCTATCTTAGAAATACGAGCATCTATTTCACTATAATCATAATTTGTCATGTTTGTATTTGTGTTTGAAGGCATTTGTGTGGTATAATTTCCTTGTTGTAAAGGAGCTCCTGCATAGAAACCTTGATTAGAATAACTAGTCGCTTGAAATGGTTGATTAGCAATATTTAGACCTGTTTGGGGATATACTGTTTGATTCATAAAACTAGACTCCCCAAAAAAAGTATTACGCTCTTTTTTCATTTTTTCGTTCCTTTCAATATAATATATGATAAAGATAGAAAGTTGTGATTTTATGAGACTTAGAAATTTAAAAGATAAAGATATTTTACTAGATAATTGTACTTATTTAATAAAAGATGCTAAAGAAAATAAAGGTAACTGGCAAAAAGTATTTAAAAATGATAATGATATTCATGTAGAAATTGGAATGGGCAAAGGAGATTTTATTTATAATATGGCACTTCTTCATCCAGATATTAATTTTATAGGTATTGAGAAATATACTGGAGTCCTAGCCCGTGCTATAAAAAAATACCCTCAAGCTTTAAATAATTTATATATTATCAATATGGATGCTAAAAATATAACAGAAGTATTTAATAAAGAAATATCTACAATATATTTAAATTTTAGTGACCCATGGCCTAAAAAAAGAACGAAAGACCGTAGACTTACCAGTGAAGTTTTTCTAAACTTATATAATGATTTATTTAAAGGCCCTAAAAAGATAATTATGAAAACAGATAATATTGGTTTGTTTGCAAGTTCACTAGTTAGTCTAAGTGAAAATGGCTATATCTTAAAAGAAGTATCATTAGATTTAGCAAATACAGATATTCCTAACGTTACAACAGAATATGAAAGAAAATTTCGTGACATGGGAGTAAAAATAAATTATTTAGTTGCAACGAAGGAGTAATTATGGATTTAGGTATAGATAAAGCTGCTTTAGGAGTACGTTCTTTAATTAAATATTTAGAAAATGAAAGACTAGAAAACTTTTTAGTAGTAAAAAATTGTATTCCAGAGATAAAACTTTGGTTGTTAATAACTTTTTATGGAAATAATATTGAATATTTAGGAAATGATATACCAGAAAAATATTTAGAAGATGCTTTCTTAATGAAACCACTTCTTTTAGAAAACAATCAAATCTTAACTTATGGTAAAGGAATACATACCAATTCAACTCTAAACTATAAAGAACAATTTAAACTAATTCGTGATGCATTAGCTCATAAAACATTTACTGTAAAGAAAAATATGATATATATTGATAAGACAGAATATAAAGCTATCTTTGATATCGAATGGTTAGAAAAGCTTACCTTTATGGTACTAGCAAGCAATAGATATTTATTAAAAAAGGGCATGAGTGAATATGCATTTATTACTTTAACCCCTAAAAATGTAAAAGAAAAAATAAATTTTGCCGATTTATTACACGCAGGTTTTATATACATCTATCGTGTTACTTGTGCCACAAATAATCCTGAAACTCTACGTGATGTACTAGGATATAAAGACTTAACTTTAGAAGAGTGTACCTTTGAATATCTTTTACATTTAATCCAACTAGAGATTAGTAGTCGTTCTATTTCTTTTAAATTAGCTCCTGATGAAGTAGAAAGAAAAATAAGAAAGTATTTTCAAGAAATTGAAGAAAAGTACCATCATCTAATCAAATTAGACTTATTTAATGTAGATATCACTGGAGAATTAATAGAAAATGCAAACTTTCAAGAATTAAGTTACGACGATAAAATAAATTATTTAGTAAATTCTTTACAATTAGAAGAACCCCTTCGTTATAACTCTATCATTAGCAAATATTTATTAGATTTATTAAAGAAAATAGAAGAAGGTAAAGAACTTGATAATAAAGACACTTTTAAAATGCGCGATACTTTTTTAATGTTATTTAAGGTATATGCTAACCTTTGTTTTAATGGTTTATCTAACTTAGATTATTTTCTAACTGATGAATACTTAAATAAGTATGGTGTAAAAACAAGATATGTTCATGCCAAAAATATTTATAAAGAATACTTAAGGGTATTAAATCGTTCTTTAAAAGAGTTAAAGGAACATCAAGGTTCTCCATATTCTATCAATTATATAATAGAACAAATAGAATTTTATGAAACTAAATTAGAAGAAGCTTTAAATGGTGAAATAAATAAAAACTTTAGTTGGAATATGCGTACCAGTGTAGTCCATGACCAAGTAGAATTCTTTAAAGATTATATTCGCTTTTATACAACAGGAAGAAATATAAAAGTAAATCACTATAATAAGAAAAAAGAAACATGGGAACTTAAAGATTTTATTAATACAAAACCTATTTGGGAAATGGTAATATCAAACGATAAATTTGTAGATTTATTAGATGATTTATTTGCAAAAAAGGGAATAGAAGTAAAAGTAAATATTTCTAAATATATTAAAAGAAGCAACTATGGAAGATAGGCTTCTTTTTTTGAGTAAAAAACATTTATTTTCACCAGTTTTTTAAAAACTGGTGAAATATGATAATTACTAATAATATCATGAAAAATAAACTGGTAAATTATTTAAATAAAGATACGAAATTATCTCAGGAAGCAAAGAGGATGTTATTCCATTCATAAAAGATGTTGATAGCCTTAATATCTGGAGCAAAGACTTTTTTATAAGCATTACAGAAAATTTAAAATAAAAACTATTCTTGAAACAAATTTAAGAATAGTTTTTTAAATATTATTCATTAACGAGCACTGCATGTATAACTAATCTTTTAGTACCATTATTAGAACAGGTAGAAAGAGTAAGAATCTTGTCACTTGCAAATACAGGAACATTAAAGCCATAAATACTTCGGTCCGTTATCATTTTAATAAAATCTAAGAAATCATTATCATCTTCAAAATATACTTTTAAATAATCATTTGTTTTAGGAACTCTATAAATAGAAAATATTTTAAATTTCATATTTTCATATAAAGTATTATAAGTAATAATTTGATTATCAGGATTTGTATACCAACTTTTATTAGAAGTCTTATGAAGAGTTCCAAACATAACACCACTATAATACATATTATGTCCATAAATAATATTATTCTTATCAAGATTCATACTATTATTACGATAATCTAAAAATACCCAACCATTAGCATTCTTTTCTTTATTAATATTATGGCCTAAATAATAATCATTATCTTTTGCTTGAACAACAGGATAATCTACATTAGTATTATTTACTTTTAACTCTCCAACTACATCTTCATTAACACTTAATAAAGCGGCTAAATCATTATTAATTATTTTTTTAACATCTTCTTCTGGAACTTCTTCTATAATAGCATTCTGCCTATTTTCTTCCTCTTTATCTTGAATAATATCTTGAACGTTGGTATTATCAACAACCTTTTTTAAATCATCTTTAATCGCTGTAACTTGTTTTAAAGCCACATAGTTAGATACTCCAATATAAGTAATAACCAAGATAACTAAACTAGAAACGATTAAACCACAAACTCTTAATAAATTCACTATTGTTTGTCTAAAAATATTCTTATCAAGATATTCTTTAGAATATTCTAAAGATAAAATTATTTTATATTTTTTCTTATATTTTTTATTTAAGTCTTTTAAATAATTAATAGTTTTTTCATCATTAATATTTTCATGAATAACTATTTTTATATTTTTCTTATTAATATTTATTAATATTTTTATAATATTTTCTAATTCTGTATTAATAAGTTTATTAATATGAATACACTTTAAGTATTTGTTAATTTTACAAAATTCTTCAAAATCTTTTAAGTCTTCTAAAGAAAGGGGAAGAGTAATTCTAATATTAGTTTTATAATAAATATTAGAAAAAGACAGCAAATTATTTTTTTCCATAAAATTACTAATATATAATATTTCTGACCTAGAAGTACATTCTATACCATTTTTATCTAATATTTCTATCATAAATCTTTGAATTGAATAGCAATTAACTTCTTTTATATTTTTATTATTAATAATTGCTTCACAAATCTGATAAGTAATAGGGTCATCTTCTATAATATATAAGGAAGTTACTTCAGTACATTTATTTAGTAAACTAATGACTAAGAAAGCTAAATCTAATTCTTTAACAATTACTTTATTAATATGATATTGAACAGTTAATTCTTTTATAAAAGAAGTCAATATTTTTTTATTTTGTTCTATATAAATATCACTAAATATAAGTTCATTATTACTAATGATATTAGTATTAATTAAGTCATTATTAATTTTATGATGACTAGTTTTATAAGCAAAACAAATAGTATTATTTTCGATATTTATTAAAATCTTCTTCATAGAATTAGCCTCCATTCTAATAATATCATAGATTGACATATTTTTTTATAAATTTTCGAAAAAATTCTTTCTTTTTTACATTTTTATGTTATAATTGTGTCATAATAGTAATAGCAAAGAGAGGTTATTGAAATGAAAAAAATTTTAACTGTTATGTGTTTAATGTTTATGATGCTTACTATAATGCCTAATAATGTTAGTGCAGAAATAAAAAGTAAGAATGATAAGCTTTATGGTACTGCAATTGATGAAACAGGATGGTCTAGTGCCAATCCTAAGGTAACTCAAATCTATTATGTAAGCAAAACAAATGCAGCTGGATATGTTTACATGCAAATACAACCAATTACCAATGTAGACAATATAACAATTACTTATTCAAGTACTTATTTTGAAAAAGTTTCTGAAGAAAAGAATGATGATGGCTCTGTTACAGTCTTAATGAAAACCAAAGATGGCCAAGTACTAAATGGCACTCAAAAAGAATTATTTACGGTTATAGCAGACTTTACAGGAGACACTTCAAATTCCGAAAGTGCTTGTCAGATATCTTTTGCACCATTACCACTAGCATGTACACAAATTGATAATACTTATTTCGATAAGAGTGGTAAAATAATTACTGCAGAAGAATATAATTCTATTTGTGGAAATACTACAACAGACGATAAGAATAATGATGTTCCAAGCCCTAAAACAGGAAGTGTAGTTCCATATGTTGCAATCGGCGGGGGATTACTTGCTGTAGCTTGTGTTTATTTATACACTAAAAAGTCAAGCAAATTCTATAAACTTTAAAATAGCAGCGATGCTATTTTTTGTTTTTTGCACCCTTTTGTTTTTTGTTGTAAATAATTATGAAATATGCTATAATTTGGATTAGAGGTTGGTGTATACTATGAAAAAATTTAAAGGTTGTTTATTAAGCCTAGCTACCTTTCTAATTTGCCTTACAAATGTAGATGCTGCATGCTCTGCTGAAGAGCAAAATAAACTAAATAGTTTAGCAGTTAATGTAGGAGCAAATTATGAGGTAATTGAAAAAGAAATTGAAGTAGGTGAAAATTACAATTTTCCTGATGGACTTTCTGAAGAAGAGTTTGAAAATTATGTAGTAAAAAGAAAGTTTTTTCGAATATCTATTACCAATTTAACAGAAGATTTATATGTAGTAGTAACAGATCAAGCTACCAAAGAAAGCAAAACCTACCGATATAGTGATTCTGATAATGGTACAGTATATTTTGATGAAGCATTAGCAGTTATAATTAACAATTATACAATTGATGTATACAGTTCTAGCAATACAGGTTGCCCTGACACCAAACTTTATAGCTTAGCACTGACTACACCGATGTATAATAATTATAGTGAATCTGTTATGTGTAATGGAATAGAAAATTTTTACTTATGTCATCCTTATTTATCAGTAGATGTATCTTTTGATAATTTCGAAAGCTTAGTAGAAAAATACAAAGCTGGTAATGTAGATGATAATGGAGAAGAAATCAAAAAAGATGAAAAGAAAAAAGGTTTTAAAGAATTTTTAAAAGAACATAAAGCAATAATTATTGTTACTTCAGTAGGAATTATTGCAGTAGGGGGACTAGTTACAACGATAATAGTAAAAAAACAAAGGAGTAGGATAGTATGAAAAATATCTTAAAAAATACTAGTTTATTTATTATCTTATGCATTGTAACTTTTGGTTTTACATCAAATGTTTATGCTGATGGTGAATGTGGTGATTTAGATAATAATCGCTGCCGTATAGGAGCAATTCATGGCGTTATTAAAACATCTGGCGGAAATCTTAAATATTTAAAATCAAGTACCCAAACAACTAAAATTTATTACAATAAAGGTCGTAATTTCTATACAGATATAGGAGTTACTACTCATTTTGGAAGTTCAAATAGAAAGTATTATTACGGAGCTTATAACGATAAAGCGTCTGCTCTATATTGCTTGGATGCTCAATATGAAGGTGGAAACACATTATACGCCGAAAGATTTTTACTTACTGCTGATTCTAGTAAAAAATTACAATCATTCGACTATGCAATCATGAGCGTTTTAACTGCTAGTGGATCTAACCCAATTTTAAGTGTAAATGATAGCAATCTAAGCGATTACTGGGCAAGATTGCAAGCAATAAGAGGAATAACTTATTTATATGGATATTACAATAATGCAAATACCGATTATAAAAATGCTTATTATGCAGGCCTTACAACTGTCCAAAATTGGATTAAAAATGATCCATCTGCATTTAACACTTTAAATCAAGCCTTTAAAAATGCTGGTTTAACACCATTAACAAATGTTAAAAGCATAGATAATAATTATTACTATACAGGGTCACCAGTGAATGACGCACAAAGCTATTTTAATACAGCATTAATAGATGCTGCTGACTTCTTAAATGATTTTTCTGATGCTACTGGAAAAGTTGATACTAAAACTTCTCCAACAGCATCAGAGATTACAACTACTGGTGAAAAAGGAAATGAGTTCATATCCAAAGATGTAGTCCATGAAATCAAAATATATGATTTTAATTCCACAGATAAATTTATAATTAATGCTGGAACTACTGGTACTGGAGTTAATCTAGATGGTAATTATGATGGCTTAACAGCTTACATTTCAAATATAGAATTCGAAGGTGGAAATGTTATTTCTGGAGTAGATCAAGTAAAAGCAATTTTAGGCCAAAATCTAGTTGGTGATGGTTATGTAACCCCAGGAAAAGATATGACAGTAAAAATTACAGTTCACTTTGAAGGATGGAAATCTTCCACAGATTCTAACATTAGCGTTTTAAAATGTGGACAATCCCCAATCAAATATTCAATTTCCGGAATAAATAGTGCAAGCAATTTTGGAAATTTTGGTGATTATATTGCAGTTATCTGGTATTCTGGAGAAGCAGAAGCTCAAAGATATATCGGAATTGAAAAAGGTCAAAATTCACTTGAAGCACCTTGGACTTCATCGTATGAAACTTATCTAATCGAAGCTTGCAATTGTGATGATTTAATTACCGCTTGTGTTAATTCAAGAAATTTAAATAGTAACGCATGTCAAGAATTAAAAGAATCTAACTGTGGTGATTGTTCTTGGATAAAAGCAGCATGCGATATAAATCCAAATTCGAGCGAATGTGACGAAGAAAAATATGCAGAAGTTTGTGAAGTTACATGTAAAACTGTCGCTGATACTTTCGAGTGTTGTGACTCTTCAAACAACTTAATAGTTTCTACATTAGATAATCATGAAGTTGGAATAAACGGAGTAGAAGAAAGTGAAATAAAAGCATGTTTCGTTTCTAAAATGGACTCTCAAGCACAGCAAAATGGTGATGGAACATATAAAAATAATGCCAATGTTGAAGGCGTAAAGGATCAAAAAGATAATTCATTTACTTTAGCAGAAATGAAATCAAATGCCTATTGCTCAGTCTCTTGTAAAGAAGATTATGCAATGACAATGCCTACCGCTAAACTAGTAAATGCAGGAAGATACTTTACATTCAAAGCCAAAGTAGAAGGCACTAAAACATGTTATACAAATACAATTGACAGAGATAAATATAATAAAGATATTGTGGATGCTCAGGTAGCTATGGTTGATGCTTACACAGAATACTTAAAATGGGTAGCATTAGATTCAGAACCTATCAAGAGTAGAGATGAGCAAAGAAGTGCTAGCCCATGTTGTAGAAAATGCTCTGGTAGTGGAAAAAATAGATCTTGCAGTTGCACTTGCAGCGCTTCTGATCAAACCAACGTCTGGACAGAATATTTTGTAGAAGATGCAAAATATACAAGCTTTTATGTAAAAGATAGATCAAAGAATTATAATACAGGAACTATTTCAATATCTAGTGAAAAAGAATATGCAAGTTATTATGAAGATGGCCATGTTTCAGGCTATTGTAGAAGTGGATGTTGTTATGCTAGTTGCCATGATGGAATTAGTGGAAAAGAAAGTACTCTAAAAGATAATATAGCCAAAAATCTCCAAAGTGCTAAAAATGCATTACAAGCTGCAAAGGAAAAATATGAGGCAATCATAAAAGAATATAATGAATGTTCTGGATGGTCTTCTGAAATTAATTATGATCCTAACGTTTATTATGACTATGACGAAAAATATTTAGAAAAATTCAATTTAGAAGGAAAGATGGATGAAACAAAATCTACAATTAGTTCATCTGAATGGTATTGCAATGGTACAGCTAGTAGCAATGGATTTTACACAGCTGCTAAAATTAATGATAAAGCTTACACAAGTTGTTCAACATCTTTAACAGGATACCGTAAGACATCTATTGCATATACAGTATGTACTACTAACGGTTGTTATACAGATTATAAAGATATTTCTGATGCAACATATAAGAAAACTACTTCAGTTATTTCAGCAGAATATAAACCTGCAACATTATTCTATAATGTATATCCAAGTGGAGAAATAACAGTTAATAAATCTGATAATAGCGTTGAATTAACAAATAAACTTCCAGTAGCATTAAATACAAAACGTGGTATTTATAAATATAGTGTAAATATTGAAAATTTAGGAGAATTCTATAGTATTAGTTCTAAGAATAATCTGGGTAGATATGTCGGTGCAAGTAGTGCTGTTATAGATCCTAATAAACTTGAATATAATTGTTCTTATTTAGTTAATATGCCAATTACAGATCAAGATAAATTAGTATGTGATTTCAACAGTTGTAAAGGAAATTGTGATTTTGATTGTATTGGTCCAAATTGTGATACAGCATGTGATGGTGGAAACTGTGTAGCAGACTGTATTGGACTTGGATGTATCTACGACGAAGATGCAGGCACATCATTAGTAGAGAAAACCGTTTCATTAAGTAATTTATTTCCAAATGGTACAAATTCTTATAACTGGAATGCTAATGTAAACTCAAAAGCAGGAAGCACAATTTCAGAAATCCAAAATACTGGTAATGCTATATATGATAGTACACCAATATTAAGTATTACTATTGATCCTTCTACGGCTAGAGTAATTAAAGCTTACAATGACTCTGAAGAAGATTCAGGAGGATATTCTAATTCTACAATGAGTTGTTATTCTATCGATGGCTATGAAAGAGTAGCATGTTATAGTTCATTTATTAGTGATTTACTAGATGGTAAGTATGGTAATAATATTGTATCAAGCGATAGTTTAATCGCTAATGATAAGTATCGTACAGTATCAAGTGATAATAAAGATTACTTTACTCTATGGACAGAGCGAATTTCTGAAAATGATATGCTTGGTCCATCTTGGAAGTAGAAAGGGGAGTTTTAAAGTATGCAAAGTTCTTATTGGGGTTATTGGTTAGTTGTAATGGGTGTTGCCATCATTGGTTTAATGATTTCGGTACAAGGTATTACAACTACCACTACCCAAGATTATTATAGTTTAAAAGAAATTACAGAAGCTTCAATGTTAGAGGCTGTAGACTATGGTTATTATCGTGACTATAATGAAGTAAAAATTAATAAAGAGAAATTTATGGAAGTATTTGTTAGAATGCTTGCAGAAGCTATGGGTACTAGTGAGACTTATCAAGTTAATTTTTACGGAATTTATGAAGCTCCACCAAAAGTTAGCGTAGAAGTAAAAAGCAGCAGTGGAACAAATTTTGTTCAAAGTGGTTATGATGTAACAAGTAGAGCAGATGCTATTATTCAGATTTTTGCTGAAGAAGTAGTATCTTAATAAAGTGAAGGAGGATAAAAATGGGAAATATAGTGGCTACTTTTAAAAGATTTTTATCAAATAAAAATACCGTTACTATTTTAGGTGTCTTATTAGGTATTATAGTTCTTTATGTAGGTTATAATTATCAAGTAAAGAAAGCAATTAACACAGTATCAATACCTTATGCCAAAAAGAGTTTAACTGCTACCAGTGAAATTACAAAAGATAGCGTAGGAAATATTGAAGTACTACAATCTTTTGTAAGCTCTAGCAAAACTCTTATTACAAATATAAATAATATTATAAGTACAGAAAAACCTTATTGTGTTAAAACCGGAACTAGTATTCCTACGGGAGGATTCTTTTATACAGAACAAGTTGCTCTTTGTAATACGATAAGTAATAATGTATTTAATGATATGCCTGATGGTTACTCACCAGTTAGTTTGCCAGTTGATTTACATACCACATATGGTAATTCAATGTACCCTGGAGATTATATTGATTTATATGTAAAAATGCAATCTACAGACGGCAAGTTAATATATGGTAGATTTATTTCTAAATTACCAATCTTAGACGTTCGCGATAGCAGTGGTAATAGTGTATTTGCAACTACTCAAACTGGCGTTCCAGCAGAATTATTATTTGCTGTTCCATCAGAGCTATATTTATTATTAGCAAAAGCAACATATTTAAATAATGTTACTTTAGTTCCAGTACCAGGCAATAAAACTTATACATCAACAGTAGGGGAAACAAAAGTAACAAGTGAATATTTAAGAAATGAAGTATTAAAATATACTTCAGATATCCCTGACGAAGTTGTACAATAAAATTAAAAGAATATATATAAAAAGGAGGTGTCTAAATGAATGATGCAATATTTTCTCAAATAGACTTTGGACCACTAAAAGAATTTATCGATATAGATGATATTACCGATATTTCGTATAGTAATGGGGGACAAGTATGGCTTAAATCGTTAACTAAAGGAGTTTATCGTGTAGATAGACCTGAAATTAATAACGCATTAATAGAAAAGCTAGCATTCCAATGTTCTAATGTAATGGGAAAAACATTCAACATGGCACATCCTTTTTTAGATGCTGAAAGTACAGAATTACGTCTTAATTTCGTCCATGAATCGATTGCCACGAATGGAGTAGCATTAGTTATACGTAAAACTCCAGCAAAAATTCGTTTAAACCGTGATAAATTATTAAAAGAAGAATATGTTAGTGCTGATTTACTAGATTTCTTACTCAAGTGCGTTCAAGGACATGCCAATATTATTGTAAGTGGAGAGACTGGTTCTGGTAAAACAGAGTTAGTTAAATATTTAGCAAGCACGACTAAAGAAAATGAAAAAATTATTACTATTGAAGATACACTAGAACTACATCTAGACCGTATCTTCCCACATCGTGATATAGTAGCTATGAAAACAAATAATATTGCTTCTTATTCAGATGTATTAGTTACTTGTATGAGACAAAACCCAATATGGATTTTACTATCCGAGGTTCGTAGTGCGGAAGCCGTTATGGCAGTACGTAACTCTATTTCTTCAGGTCACCACATTATATCGACTATCCACTCAGATAAAGCAGCTTTAATACCAATGCGTATGTATAGTTTAATTGAGTCTAACATTGATGTAGAACAATTTATTACAACAATTCATCGATACGTTCAAATTGGTATCTATGTAAAAGGATACATGAGTGAAAAGCTTGGAAGATTTCAACGTGAGATTATGGAGATATGTGAATTCTATGTTGATGAAGATAACAAACCTCAAGTTAATACTATTTATCAAAAAACACTGGATGGTAACTTTACAATTAATAATCCAACCAAACATTTAAGAAGTTATCTTTCTATTCAAGGAGTAATATTAGAAGAAGATTTATTCCATTTAAATGATAAAAAAACAGAAAATATAGAAACTTTATAAAAAGGGAGGTACTTACATGGTATTAGTTATTTTATTTTCTATTGCAATATTTGTAATTATATATAGACAAAATGATGGTAGTGAAACTTTTTATAATTTCTTTAAATCAAGATTTGGAATTATTTATGAAAAGTATGCACCATATAGTTTTCAAACAATTAGTAAAAAAATGAAAGAACTAAAACAGGAGTATACTGTAAAAGATTATGTTCTACAAATAGCAATTATAGGAGGGCTTGCCGCTGCTATTGCCTTTTTATATTTTTATAATTTAATAGTAGTTATTATTTATACAGGCATAGCTATTGCTTTCATTCCTTATCTTGCTTGGCTTCGTAGCAAAAGAATTTATAGTGAGTACATATTTGAACAAATCCAAGTTTATACGACTAACGTTATCATGGAATTTAATACTACTCAGAGTTTCGTTAAGTCCCTAGAAGGAGTAAGAGATTCTGGAATTCTAGAAGACCCAGTTTTAGAAGATGTTAAAACAATGATTAATATGTCTTATCAAAATGGTACTATTGATGAATCTATTGAATACTTTAACGAAAAATACCCTTATTATATGGTTAAAAATATGCATCAATTATTTTTACAAATAACTAAAGAAGGTGCCAAAGATAGTGGAGAAGCTCTAGAAAACATGAGTATGGATATTGATGCTTTAGTAGAAGGTGTTTATAGAGACCAAATGGATCGTAAACAATTCCATACGAAGTTTATTACCTTTGCTTTAGTATTATTCTTACTAGTATTAGTAATGCAGGTATTATTAGGAAAAAAAAGTTATCTAGCATTATTAAATATTTGGTATGTTCACATTGTTTTACATGCAATTATTATTATTAACTGTTATTTCTTATTAACAGGTGAGAAATATTATAATGATGATGTGGGGGTAGAATAATGCAAATAGAAATAACAATTGTAGCGGTTATTATATTCTATATTATGACAAAAAGTGGTAAGATAAGTATTAGTAAATTAATCGCAGATAATGAAATATATTTAAGAAAATTAAAAGAAAGTGACTATGACTTTTATGTAAAAGCCAAATTTGGCGATTCCGTCAATCCAGATATATTATTTAATAAAAGAATTCAAAGTGCACTAATAATTATATTAGTTGTCTTTTGCTTATTACTAAAAAATATGTCTTATGTTTATTTTCTAGTTTGTTTACTTGCAGGTTTTGGCTTTTTTAAGCTAGATTATTTAAAATTAAAAAGTTATTATAAAAAACACTTACATGAAATTGATACAATGCTTCCTTACTATTTAAAGGGATTAGAAATCCTAATCCAACACTACACAGTACCGGTAGCAATGGGTAAATCTTTAGAAGATGCTCCCGAAATATTTAAAGATGGTTTAAAAGAATTAATAAATGAAATTAATGCTGGTAATGATACTATTGAACCGTATATGAATTTTGCAAAACAATACCCAGTTCGTGATTCCATGCGTATGATGCGACTTTTATATCGTTTAAGTCTAGGTAGACAGGAGAGAAAACAAGAGCAATTATTAGCGTTTTCTAAAACAATATCTAATCTACAACAAAAAGCAAGAGAAACAAAATATAAAAATCGTCTAGATAAAATGGAAAGTAAAACCATGAGTATGTTAATTACAACAGGTATTGGAGTAATGATATTACTAGTATTAGCAGTTTTATTAATTATGAATCTATAATTTTACAGAAATATAGCGAAAAACTTGACAAGAAAGCTTTGTTAAGTTAAAATTAAGATATAGAGAAAGCGAGGAATAAATATGTTAATAATGGATGCTGCTCCTTGTACTGATTTATGGAGTATTTGGCAACTTTTAGGATATGTTTTAACTGTTTTTAAGATTGTAATTCCTATCATAATTATTGTTTTTGGTATTATTGATTTAGGAAAAGCTGTAGTAGCAAGTAAAGATGACGAAATTAAAAAATCAATTAAGAGTCTTGCAATGCGTGCTGTAGCAGGTGTATTCATATTCTTTGTACCAACTTTAGTAGGAGCTATCTTTAAGATGGTTGGCAGCTTCAATGATTTAAAAGCTGAATATTCAGTATGTTCTACATGTATTTCTAGTCCAGGAAAGTGTGAAGCAGCTGCTAAAGCTCAATGTAAAGGTACATTATCAGAAGACGGTTGTACAGCCAAATAATTAATATATTAAATAAAGAACCTTCATAGAGAGGTTTTTTATTTTTTTAGTATAAAAGTATTGACAAATAGCATAATATTTACTATAATCAAAGAGTAATTTGAATTTGCCTGTTTAGCTCAGTCGGTAGAGCGCACGGCTGTTAACCGTTAGGTCGTAGGTTCGAGTCCTACAACAGGCGCCATTTGAATATTAACAAATCTAGAAATAATCTGGATTTGTTTTCTTTTTCTTTTAAATTGACAAATAGACTGGCAATTTTAGTCCAGTTTGTTCTATTTTTTGTATAAATAAAAATAGTAAATGGTAAAAAGTGATTATTTTCTAAAAGCAATATTTATGGTAAAATAGGTTATAGGAAAAGGATAAAAATATTATGAAGAATGAAAATATAATTATTATTTGTAGTGATAGTAATAAAAAAGCAATATTAAGAAAATTAAGCGAAGACCATCGTCTAATAAGAATAAAATTTTTTAATTTTGATGAACTAAAAAGAAAACTAATATTTGACTATGATAATAAGACTTTAGAATATATCATGATTAATTATCAAGTGCCTTTAGAACTAGCTAAAATATACATAAAAAACATGTATTATTTAAAAGATCTAGACGAAGAGAAAGTACAATTTTTAAATAAATTAAAAAGAGAGTTAGAAGAAAATAAATTATTAAAAATAACTTCTAATTTTATCACCTACATTAAAAAGCAAAAAGTTATTGTATATGGTAGTTCTTTTTTAAGCTTAGAAGAACAAAAGATATTAGAGGGTATTCCATATGAATTAAAATATGAACATAAATCTTTTATTCCCAGGGTATTAGAAGCCAAAAACATTTCCGAAGAAGTAGAATATGTAGTAAATGAAATTAGTGAATTATTATATCAAAATATAAACATTGATAATATCAAAATTATCGCTGGAAATGAATATTCTAAAACTCTAAAATATTATTTTTCTTTATATAAAATACCACTTGCCATAGAAAGTGAAAACTCTTTTTATAGTACTTTAATAGCTAAAGAATTTTTAAATTCTTATGATGAACTATCTATTAAAGATAATATTGAAAAATTAAAAGAAAAATATCAAGATATAGGTGATCTAATAACAATTATTAATCGCTCTGTTTTAGTAAGAGATAAAAAAATTCGTAAATCTTTTATTATAGATGATTTAAAAAAAGCTAAAGTAAAGAGTATAAGATATGAAAAATCAATAGAAGTCTGTGATTTATATGATTGTTTTAATGATAATGATTATGTTTTTTTATTAGGATTTAATATTAATTCTATTCCTAAGATTATAAAAGATGATGATTATTTAAAAGATGAAATAAAAGCAAAACTACAAATAGATACTTCAGTAGAAAAAAATATATTAGCAAATAACAAGATAATAGAAAGCATTAAAAACATCAACCATTTAACAATTACATATAAACTATATGGTGAAAATGGAGCAAATTATCCATCATTTCTATTAGATTTATTAGATATTAATATAGAAAAGATAAAACTAGATTATCATGTAATATATTCTAAACTAAATAGTGAATTAAAATATGCAAAAGATTTAGATGATTTATATAAGTTTAATACTGTGAATGATTCTTTAATACTACTGCATAACAATTTAGATATTCCCTATAAAAAATATAATAATACATTTAAAGGTATTAATAAATTAAAACTTCAAGAACAATTAAAAGAAGGATTATCTCTTTCTTATACCAGTCTAGAAATGTTTTATGAATGTAGTTTTCATTATTATTTAAGTAATATTTTAGGATTAAATATTTATTCTAATAGTTTTAAAAGTATTGTAGGTTCAATTACCCATCATATATTAGAATTAGGAATAACAAAAGAAATATCTATCGAAACAGAGATTATTAAATTTGTTAAAGATAATGATTATGAACTAACTAGTAAAGAGTTATTTTATTTAGAATTGCTAGCCAAAGAATTAGAATTTGTTTTAAAATATTTAAAAGAAAAAGAAAATGAAAGTAAATTAAAAGAATATTTATTTGAAAATGAATTATATGTATACAAAGATTATAATGATATAAATATCACATTTAAAGGGTTTATAGATAAAGTTATGTATACAACTTATAATGGAAAAGAAGTTCTAGCAGTCGTAGACTATAAAACTGGTAATAAAAGTATATCTTTAGATACTTTAGAATATGGCCTAAATCTTCAATTGCCTATATACTTATACTTATTAAAGAAATCGGAACGTTTTAAAGATTCTATAATCGCAGGATTTTATCTAGAAAAAGTACTAAGTGGAGTAATGCCTATTAATCACAAAAAAAGCATCGAAGAGGTAAAAAAAGAAAATTTAAGATTACAAGGCTTTTCTAATAGTGATGAAAAAATATTAGAATTATTAGATGAAAATTATTTAGATAGTAAAATGATTAAAGGATTACGTTTTAAGAAAGATGGAAGCTTATACAGTGGTGCTAAAGTATTATCTCAAGAAGAAATGGAAGATTTAATAAGTGTAGTAGATAATAAAATAGAAGAAGGTTTAGCGAGTATTATGAATGGTGAATTTGTGATAAATCCTAAAGTAGTAAAAGGAAAAAATGTATCATGTACTTACTGTAAATTTAAAGATATATGTTATCATACTAAAAATGATGAAGTTATATTAGGAGGTGAAAAAGATGAATTGGACGGAAGAACAAGCATTAGCAATTAATCAAGAAGGCAGTAATATTATAGTTTCAGCAGGAGCAGGAAGTGGAAAAACAGCCGTACTATCAGAACGTGTTTTAAGGAAACTAAAAGAAGGAGTAGACATTCGAAAGATTTTAATGCTAACATTTACCAATGAAGCAGCAGGAGAAATGGCTATGCGTATTCGTAAAAAAATAAAAAAAGCAGGTCTAAAAGACCAACTAGAATATATTAATTCGGCTTATATTACTACATTTGATGCCTATGCTTTAAGCATAGTAAAAAAATATCATTATTTATTAGGTCTCCCTAAACAAATTAAAATTATTGATTCTTCAATTATTTTATTAGAGAAAAAGAAAATTTTAGAAGATATATTTAAGACATATTATGAAAATAAAGATAAAAGATTTTTAAAATTAATCGGAGATTTTACAAACCGTGATGATTCCAGTATTATGGCATCAATATTAAGTATTAATGATTCTTTAAATTTAAAATATGATAAAGAAGAATACTTAGAAAAATATATACCTAATTTTTATAATTCTGAAAATATTAATAAATTATTTATAGAATATTTTAATTATTTAAAAAATTTAGCCGAAATCCTAGAAGAAGATATTTATGCAATAGAATCTTTCATGGAAGAAAAAGATTATTTAAAATTATATGAAGCAGTAAATAAATTATTTAAACCAAATGAATATAATGATTTACATAGTAATAATAATTTAAAACTACCAGCTTTCCGTAATTTAGATGAAGAGGGAGTATCATTAAAAGAAAATATTAAAAATACATTTACAGAAATAATAGAATTAACATATTATAGTGAAGAAGAACTAAAAAAACAATTAGAAAGTACGAAAGATTATGTATCTATAATTATTGATATTATTAAGGAATTAGAAGAAAAATTAGATTTATATAAATATAAGAATGGAGCATTTGAATTTGTAGATATTGCTAAAATGGCTATTAAGATTGTTTATACATTCGATAGTGTTAGAGACGAATTAAAATATTATTTTAATGAAATAATGATAGATGAATATCAAGATACTAGTGATTTACAAGAAATATTTATTAAAGCAATAGCAAATAATAATGTTTATATGGTAGGAGATATTAAACAATCAATTTATCGTTTTCGAAATGCCAACCCCAATATTTTTAAAGACAAATATGATAATTACAGCAATCATTTAGATGGTGAAAAAATAGATTTATTAAAAAACTTTCGTTCTCGAGAAGAAGTATTATTTAATATAAATGAAATATTTAACTATATCATGACAGAAAGTATTGGAAGTGTAAATTATCAAAATAATCATGCTATGGTCTATGGAAATCATACTTATGAAAAAGAGGGAGCTAACAAAGAAAATCATGATTTAGAAATTTTAAAATATGATGATACTGACAAAGAATATAGTTGTGATGAATACGAAGCTTTTATTATAGCAAAAGATATATTAAATAAAATAAATAACCATTATGAAGTATTTGATTTTGATTTAAATTCTAATAGAGAAGCCAAATTTAATGATTTTTGTATTATCCTAGATAGAGGAAGTGCAATGAATCTTTATAAAAAAATATTTGAATATTTTCATATTCCTTTAGAATTATATAAAGATAGTAATTTAATAAATGAAAATGACATATATATCATCAAAAATATAATTAGTTTAATACTTGCTATATATGATAAAAATTATGGTAAAGAAACAAATTATTATTTTACAAGTATTGCTAGAAGTTATGTGGGGTCAATGCAAGATTCAGAAATTTATGATGTTTTAAAAGAGCATAATCTATTTAGTACAACTATTTATAAAAAATGTGAAAAGTTGGCAAAATCCTTAGAATTAAAAACTCCAAACTCTCTATTACAAGAAATTATTAATGAATTCGCATTTTATGAGAATCTAATTCTAGTAGGAAATATAGAAGCTGCTAAAGTAAGAATTAGTCATCTCTTAGATTTATCTCTAAATATGGAAAGCCTAGGTTTCACAATTCGTGATTTAAAGACCTATTTAGAAGAAATGACTGAAAATGAAAGTGAAATTCGTTATAAAGAAGCTAAAAGTGAAGGAAATTGTGTTAAAATCATGAATATTCATAAATCTAAGGGATTAGAATTTCCAGTATGTTATTTTGCAGGCTTTAAGAAGAAATTTAATTTAAGAGACTTACAAAATCGTTTTTTATTCGATAATCATTATGGAATTATGACACCATTTTATCAAGATGGAGTAGCATCTACATTTATCAAAACTTTAATAAAAAAGAATTATTATGAGGAAGAAATTAGCGAAAAAGTACGTCTATTCTATGTAGCTTTAACCAGAGCAAAAGAAAAAATGATTATGGTAATACCCAACTTTAAGAGTGAACATCAAATAAAAAAAAGTATTACTTATTTAGAGGGAATAAAATTCCGTTCCTTTTATGATTTTATAAATACAATATCTCTTAATTTAAAAAATTATATGCAATACATATCGAGTGCAGAAATTGATATTACAAAAGATTATGAATTAACTAAAAAAGTCGAAAAAAGTTTTGCAACAACCGATGAAAAAATAATATTACGAGAAAATAAACATGATTTCAAAATTATTGAAAATAAACATGCTTCCAAAACTATTGAAAATATTCTAAGCTATGAAGAAGAAAAAACCTTAGAATTTGGTACTAATTTACACGAAAAGCTAGAACTAACAGATTTTAAAAAACCTGATGCAAGTAATATTTATATAAATAATTTAATAAAGCAATTTAATTTTCAAGAGGCAAAAATATATCAAGAATTAGAGTTTATATTTCGGGAAGAAGAAACAGAATATCATGGTATAATTGATTTAATGTTAGAATATCCTGATGAAATTAAAATTATAGACTATAAATTAAAGAATATAAAAGATAAAGCATATCAAAAACAATTAGATGTCTATAGAAGATATATCAAAAAAGTTAGTAATAAATCTGTAAGATTATATCTATACTCTATATTAGATAATGAAGTTTTAGAATTAACACCAAAGGAAGTTGTAAATTAGTAAAAAAATACTAGTTTTCTTAAGGGTTATATGCTAAAATGAAATTAAGAGGAGGAATGGAAAATGCCAAGATGGCTTATTATTTTAATCGTTATTGTAGTAGTTCTTATTCTATGGTTTATAGCTACTAGAAATAGTTTAGTATCACTACGTAACCGTGTAAAAGATGCTTGGAGTCAAATTGATGTTCAATTAAAAAGAAGATTTGATTTAATCCCAAATTTAGTAGAAACTGTTAAAGGTTATACTAAACATGAAAGTGAGACTTTAGAAAATGTTATTAAGGCTCGTAATAGTTATATGACTGCTTCCTTACCAGAAGACCAAATGAAAGCAGATGGTGAATTAACTCAAGCTATTAATAAATTATTTGCTTTAACAGAATCATATCCTGATTTAAAAGCAAATCAAAATTTCACAAGTTTACAAGAACAACTTAATGAAACAGAAAATAAAATTGCAATGTCTAGACAATTTTATAATGATATTGTTATGCAATATAATAATAAAGTAGAGATGATACCATCAAATATTGTAGCAAGCTTATGCAATTTTAAAAAAGAATCTTTCTTTACAGCATCTGAAACTGAAAAAGAAAATGTTCAAGTAAAATTTTAGGCTTACGATTGTAAGCCTTTTTTAGAGAGGTTTATATGAAAAAAATATTTTTAAGTATATTATTATTTTTAATATTTCCTATGATAAGTTCTGCTACTTCTTATGATATTACAAACTTCATAGTAAATTCTAATATTTTAGAAAATGGTGATTTAGAAGTTAATGAATTACTAGTATTAGATGGTAATTTTAATGGCTATGAAAGAGATATATTATATGAAAATAGTAATTTATCAGGAGATGATTTTGCTAATAATACGCTATATAATGCTAGTGATATAACAAATATAGAAGTTAAAGCAAAATATGTAAATGCTGTTTCTTATGCAACTTTTAATGAACCAGATTTTAGTTCATTTACTAAGGTTTATAATGCATCAAATGGTGAAGATAGTAAATATGTTTTAAGTAATTTAACAGGAGGATATCGCATTAGAATGTATTATCCTGCTAATAATCAAAAAGTAGCATTTTACATTCATTATATAGTAAAAAATGCTGTAGTATTGCATGAAGATGTAGCAGAACTTTATTGGACTTTTGTACCAAGTGGTTTTGAAGATAAAATTAAAAATATTGCTATTAAAGTAAATTTACCTAACAAAGATAATAGTAATCTATTTAGAGCTTGGGCTCATGGTAATTTATCTGGTAATGTATCTTTAGAAGATGGATATATAGAAACATCTATAGATGAAGTAATACCAGGAGAATCTGTAGATATTCGTACTACTTTTAACAAAGAAATTTTAACAGATACAACTAATATAAAAAGGAGTAATGAAGTAGCTCTTGATAAAATTATTGAAGTAGAAACAACAAGAGCGGATGTTGCCAATGCTTTAAGAGCAGAACTTTTAAGAAAATATAATATTGTTAAATACACTACAATTATATTTTATATCTTACTAATTGGCTTAGGAATTTATGTTTATTTAAGATATGGTAAAAGTCCTAAATCTGGCTATTATAGCAAATATAATAGAGAATTTATAGATGATTATAATGTTGAAGTAATAGATTATTTAATGAAATTAAAGATTACACCAAATGCAATGAGTGCATCTATCTTAAATTTAATTTATAAAAAGAATATAAAAGCAGAAGAAATACCAGATAATAAAAAGAAAAAAAATTATCGTTTTACACTATTAAATAGTGATAATACAAATAATAGTGAACAAATATTAATTGAATTTTTATTTGATAAAGTAGGAAAGAATAGTCTAAATGTTTCTGGACAAAAAGAATTTACAACCCTTGATTTAAAGGCCTATGCTAGTGGTACTAAGACATGTGATACTTTTCTATCTAGTTATACAAAATGGAAAAATAGTGTTTTAGAACAAGGCCAAAAAGAAAATTTTTACGAACCTTCTTTTAAAGCCATAATGTTTGGCATAATTATGATGATATTTGCTATCCTACTTTTTGCTTATTCTTGTGGTGTAGGAGCAGATTTCTTACCAACATACTTTGTTCCATTATTAGGTGTTATATTCTTAATTTATACCTGTTTATTACATAAAAAAACAGAGAAAGGCTCTCTACATTATGATAAATGGAAAGCATTTAAAAATTTCTTAAATGACTTTGGTGCTTTTGATATTAAAGAATTACCAGAAATAGTTTTATGGGAAAGATATTTAGTATATGCTACTATTTTCGGTTTAGCAGATAAAGTACAAAAAGCTATGAATGTTCATATTAAAGAAATAGATGTAACGAGTAACTATCCTGTTTATTATTATTTTGATTTAAGTCCAACCATCAATTCTAGTATTAATAGCGCACTTAGTAGTGCATACTCTAGACAAGCAGCTAATTATAATAATAGTCATTCTTCATCATCTTCAGGTGGAGGATTTGGTGGAGGATTTTCTTCCGGAGGAGGCTTCGGAGGAGGAGGAGGGGGAGGCCGAGGCTTCTAACTCTTAAAAAAAAGTCACTAACTAATTAGTGGCTTTTAATTCGGAATAAATAGAACGATCAAATTCATGTTCTTTACTAGTTATATTATTATCAGCGATTATTAACTCATCAGTATTAATTAAAAAATATTTATGATATAAATAATCTTTACCATCACTACTAACTGGATCATCCCAAGTTAAATCTAAATGTAACCATTCCTCATTAATCTTAACAACATTCCAAACATGGCCAGAAGAGTCATTAGTAGTAGCAATCTTATAATTATCATAACCCATTTTTGCTAAAAAAATAGCCATTAAATCTGTATATCCATTACAAGTAGCTAAATGATTGAATAAAGCCCCGTAAGCAGTAAAACTTTTATTTTCTTCTTTATTATCTAAATCATATTTAGTATTATTAATAATATAATCATGTATAACCTTTATTTTATCATAATCTTCAGTTAAAGAAGAATCTAATAATTCCTTAATTAAACGTTCAACTTCTTTATTAATACTATCAATTTCTTCTTTAGAATAAATATAATTAATCTTTAAATTAATCTCTCCACTATCACTAATATCTGTAGTAATATTAGAAAAAGAATGATAAGGATGTACAAAATTATTTAAATGAGTTAAAAGATTTTCATCTTTACTCATTTCACTTATATCACTGATACAATTAGTATATTCTTTAGGACAATAAAAAGTAAAAGAACTCATCCCATCATTTAAAACAGTATAAAATATATTTAATATATCTTGTTTACCAAAAGGAGTATTAGAAGTAGTATTTTCTACAAAATTATAATTATTCTTATTATAAATATCTTGTTTTATATAACTTGCTTTACTAACAGGATTTAATATTAAAATAATATGGTCAGTAATTGTATTAACATTTAATAAAACAAGTAAAATACTTAAAATACATACAAGTGGAACAAAAGCTTTTTTCATGTTTATCTCTTCTTTCTATTATAAGTATAGCAAAAAAAAAAGAAGTTCACAATAAAATTGTTACTTCATATTTTTAACTTTATTTGATAATCTTGCTTTTTGTCTATCAGATGTATTACTTTTAACTAAACCTTTGCTTACAGCTTGGTCTAAATATTTTTGTACATCTTTAAATAAAGTATTAGCTAAGTCTTTGTCATCAGCTGCAATAGCTTTTTCTGTTTCTCTAATTAAATTCTTAACTCTTGCTTTTAACTCATGATTGTTTTCTGTTTTCTTTGCTATTACTTTTATTGCTTTTTTAGAGCTTTTAATATTTGCCAATGGGAACACTCCTTCCTTGAATTCAGTATCCATTTTATCAAATAATTTGCTATTTAGCAAGTTTTTTAAGCAATATTGTTAAATTATAGTAGAAATTCTAGCTTTTTAGAATGAATTTTTTATAATTTTACATACTATTAAGGGTGTTTAGAGTGAAAAAAGTATTTATGGATTTAGCAAAAGTGATTAACGAAAATAAATTTAAACTAGATGAAAGAGTAGTACGTGGTATTAAAGTTACACATTTTAAAGTAGATTCTACTAATGAAAAGAAATTAAAAAGAATAAAAGGAGATTATTTTTCTATTAATTTTGATTATGTCTCTCTCCATACGAAAAAAACTTATATTCAAAAAGAATTAACAAAAGTTTTAAGTGCTTTTATACCATTAAAAAAGATGGATAAACCATTAATTATTGGTCTAGGGAATTCTAGTATTTTATGTGATTCTTTAGGAGTTAATACTACCAATAAAGTAATGGCTACAAATCACTTTAATGATTTTTTAAATATTCCTAAAGTAGCATTATTTAATCCCGAAGTAATAGAAAAAACAGGTATTCGTTCTTTTCATCTAATCGAAATGGTAGTAAAGAAATTAAAACCGACAATTATTATTATGATTGATAGTTTAGCTACCAGTGAAGAGGACAACTTAAATAATTATATAGAAGTCCACAATACGGGCATCATTCCCGGGAGTGCATTAAAAGATAATAAAAAAATAGATGCAAGTACTTTTGGTATTCCGGTTCTCTCCATTGGGGTTCCTCTTGTCTTAGAACAGAATAAAAGACTTTATACAACCCCAAATGTAGGAGAAATTGTAGATTTAACTAGTACAATTATCGGAGAATCTTTAAATGAATTATTCTTTTAAAAGCAAAATTTAGCAAGTTATCGACCACTTTTGACACTTAGAGCAAGAAAAGTGGTCGATAACTTGCTTTTTTAGATAAAAAGTATGAAACTAAAAAATAAATTCATATATTTTTTTAGTTTTTAATCTTTTTCGACATATTTTTAACCTATAGTTCTATATAATATAGAAAAGTAGGTGACTTATGAAAAGATTTATTGCCAAAAAAACTATTAAAATAAAAAGATATCAATTATGGAGTAGATTATTAGTAATATCACTACTTCTAATTTTGACTTTACAGATTGTATTTTCTATAAGTATAAATCTTTTAAACAATCATCTTCCATCTTCCTTTATTGCATATACTTATGGAAATCTTTTGCCAACTACTTCTACTAATAAATATTTTTATAAAAGTATTTTTGGTTTTACACCCAAAGAAAAAGAAATAAAAGAAGTATTTAGTGAAGATAATATTTCTAAGCGTACAGAAGAGAGTAATCCCACAGTATATATTTATAATACTTTTCAAACAGATAAATATAAACAAAACTATTATTCTAGCTATAACATTAATCCTGTAGTAACTCAGGCAAGTAAAATTTTAGCAGAACACTTAAAAAAATATAATATATATTCTTATGTAGAAGAAAGAAGTGTTGCTAAAATTTTAAAAGAAAATAGTATTCCTTATAATTTAAGCTATCGAGGTTCTAGAATATTGCTAGAAGAAGCCATAAAAGAAAATGTCACACTAAAATATTTTATTGATTTAGGCTTATCTAGTGATGCCTATGCTATTACGACTTTAAAAAAAGAAAATGAAAATTATGCTAAGATTTTATTTATAGTAGGTACTGAAAATGAAAATTATTTAAAAAATCAAGAATTAGCGAATCGTTTGCATACTAAAATAAATATTAAAATGAAAGATTTATCCAGAGGAGTTTCTCTAAGAGGGGGAGTAGGATATCATGGTGTCTATAATGAAGATATATCTCCAAACGCACTATTAATTTATATTGGAGGAAAAGAAAATACAATTAGGGAAGTAAATAATTCATTAGAAATATTATCTTCTGTCTATCAAGAATGTATTAAGGAGGACTATGAAAAAGGGGAAAAGTAGATATTTTTTTCGGATTTTATTTTTATTCTTTTTAGTTTATATAGCTCTTTTAATCGCTTATGAAAGTGGTTATTATGAAACTAAAACTAGTAATAAAGCTGTTCTTACAAAAGAAGCAATGGAACAATTTGAAGAAGATATAAAAAATGGCAATGCTGTAGATGTAAAAAAATATATTGTTGAAGAACATAAAGACTATTCAAATGGTGTAACTAAAATAGGTAATAAAATATCTAATAGTGTAAGTGACATTATGACAGAGGGTATATCAAAAGCATTTGATGCTTTAAAAGGTTTATTTTGGTAAAAAAAGAATAGCATCAAACTATTCTTCTAATAATAATTTACCAACTTTATTAACAGGCCCAGCTCCAATAGTAAGTATTAAATCATCATCTACTACATGTTCTTTTAGATATTGAGCAATTTCTTCATAAGTTGGAATATGAATAACATTAGGATTTTTCCTTTTAATTAAGTCTACTAACTCGCTTTCTTTTACATTCCAAATATTTGTTTCTCTAGCAGGATAAATATCACATATAATTACATGATCAAACTTAGCTAAAACATCTGCAAATTCTTCTAAATGTTCATAAGTTCTACTATAAGTATGAGATTGAAAAACAGCCCAAGTAGAGCGATGAGGAATACTTTTAGCAGACTGATATGTAGATTCTATTTCTGTTGGATGATGAGCAAAATCATCAAATATAGGCGTTCCTTTATACTTACCTAAATATTCAAAGCGTCTTCCTACACCCTTAAATTCTTTTAAAGATTTTTTAATAATATCTTTATCAATGTTATACTGTAAAGCTAAAGAAGTAGCAGCAAGAGCATTTAATACATTATGCGTACCTAAAACACCTAAAGTAAAAGTATCTAAATATTCATTTTTAATATAGATATCAAAAGTAGGAAAACCTAGATTAGAAAAAGTAATATTACGAGCCGTAACCATAGCATTTTGATTTTTAATTCCATAAGTAATGGTATTTTCTCTAAGATTTAATAATTGACTAGTATTTAAATCATCTATATTTACTACTAAAATCCCCTTATTAGGTAATAACTCTACATATTTTTGAAATGATTTTTTAGTATTTTCTATAGTTTTAAAATAATCTAAATGATCATTATCAATATTTAATATAATTTCACTAGTAGGATGAAAATGTAAAAAAGAATCTACATATTCACAAGCTTCTAAAATAAAATACTTTTTTGAACCAATATAATAATTACTATCTATTTTATTTAAGTGAGCCCCAATTTGAATAGAAGGGTTTAACTTTGCATCTAAGAAAATACTAGCAACCATACTAGTAGTAGTACTTTTACCATGAGTACCACTAATACATATTAAATTCTCATAATCTTTCGTATAAACCCCTAAAAATGGTGCTCTTTCAATAGTTTCTATTCCTAACTCTCTTGCATGTACTAGTTCAATATCATCATCACTAATAGCAGCCGTATAAATAACTAAATCAGCATTTTCTATCATTTTTAAATTATGTCCAATTGTAATATCAACACCAATAGATTTTAAAAATAAAGTATTATTTGATTCTTGCATATCACTTCCTGTAACGTTTTTTCCAGCATCTTTTAATTCAGCAGCGATACAATACATACTAGCACCACCAATGCCTATTAAATGAATATTTTGATAAGATTTTAAATCTCTTTTTAAAGTTATATCATTATTCATATGTTCACCTCTAAAAGTATTATATACTTAAAGTTTTCATATTATCAAGAATAAAATAAAAAAAGTGTAAAAATACTTCCCTAGAAATTTCATATAAACAATTAAAAAATCTAGTTTTTTCTATGAAAGAATGTTATAATTATTATGGTTAATTTTAAAAAGTGATTATGTTGGAGGAATTTATGAAAAACTTAAAATATTTATTATTAGCATTTATTTTATGTTTTATTTCTATAAATCAAGTAAGTGCAGCGACTTGTAATTATAAAGTTTCTGGTGGGACTTCTAATTTTTCTATAAGTTATACTATATTTTGCCATAATGGTAAAACCCCACTTTGTGATATTCTAGATGTTAGTGATTCTAGTGTAAAAGTAAATATTATTACTACTAAAGCATCTTTTAGTAATAGTTGTCCAACTATTTATGTAGATACCAATGAATATAACGCAGCAAATAGTGCCTTGAGTATAAGTGTGTATGAAAAAAAATCTGATTGTAAAAGTAATTGTAGTGCCATAACAGGAACTAGTGAAGGTTTTGGCGGCAATAGAGGCGATACTTCTAATACAGATTCTACAGACTTAGAAAAAGCTTTTTGTACAGGCCCTGTTTTAGGAGTATTTACAACTTTAGGACGTATTTTTAGAATAATAGAAATATTAGTTCCTGTAATTATTATAGCTTTTGGTGTCATTGATTTTTCTAAAGCTGTATTAGCAAACAAAGACGATGAAATAAAAAAATCTGCTAAAAGTTTAATTCGCAGAGTGATCGCAGGAGTTTTAATATTCTTTATTCCAACAATTATTGGATTTATCGTTAACATGATTGATAAAGATAAAGTTTATAAAGGAACATTTGGTGATTGTACTGTATGTATGCTAACTCCAAATAACAGCAAATGTAGTAGTTTAGGGGGTAATTAAAATGAATAAAAAGATATATTACATACTTATATTTTTAATTATGTTTATGTCCTTTCCCCTAATTTCTAGGGCTCAAGAACAGGGGACAGTAACTTGTATTTATACAAATACCTCCAAAGAGAATTACTTACAAATAGATTTTTATGCCGTAGGAACGACTTCTCCTCTAGTAGGGGATATTGACTATTATACTTTTGATAGTTCAGGCAATAAAAAAACAATTTTTGCAACTAGTTCCAATGCCGAAGACTATTTTATTAATTTTAGAAAAAAAATTAGTGAAATCCCAGTTGAATATGCTTATGTCTCAGAAATAATATTAAGTCAATTTTCCGAAGGAAAAACAGCTATCACAGAAAACAATAAAGAATTGGTTTGCCCTTCTAAATTTTATATTCTAGAAAAACAAGAAGAAAAAGGCTTGTTTGGCTTGTTTAATAAAAAAGTAGAAACTGTCTATAATTTTTATGCTTGTGGAAATAACTATGGTGATTATAAAAATGATACTTGTGCCAAAACAACATCTTACTTACTAAACTTAAAAAAGGGTCTTAATTATGATGGAAGCGATGCTTCTTTAAGCACTGTTAATTATTACACAGGTAATATAATTAGTAATGTTAATAAAAAAGATCCTACAAAGACAAATGTTCAAGATGGTTACAATAATAATCAAACAGAGATCGAAAACTATTGTGATCAAAGTTCAAAAAATTATGATAAAGAGAAATGTGACAAAGCCAATGTAGCTCAAGGAGCACTTGTTGATCAAGCAGAAACTAATCTCAATGTTTCAAAAAGCGAGTTAGAAAAAGGCTACGGTAATTTTGTAGCTAATAATAATATTAAATTTGATGGTGGCGATACATGTAATGCTTTATTGGGAGATATTAAAGATACTGGAGCACCAGCATATTATCTAGATTTTACCTTTAAAGTAATAAAATATTTAGCAATTGTCTTGTTATTTGTTCTAACTCTAATTGAATTTATAAAAGCAACCGCTTCCAATGATCAAGATGCTATAAAAAAAGCATCAAGAACAACTCTAAAACGTATTATTATTGCTATAATAATATTTGTTCTACCAATATTAATTAATTTTATATTAAAAACCCTAGGTGTTGTTTCAACCAACGGAACATGTGGCATAGGTGTAAATGAAAGGAGGTAAAAATAATGTTTATAGCTTGGAATCCGCTAAAAGCAATAGGCGAAGTTATTCTTAACTTTTTCTTATTCCTAGATGCAATAGTATATACTTTGGTGAACTGGGTTTATCAAATAATTCTAGTATTATGCAATATTAATATTTTAGGGAATGACCTTGCAGTTCAAGATTTAGTTAAAAGAATTTATGTTATTTTAGGAGTTATAGTCTTATTTTTACTAGCCTATTCCTTATTAAAATCTATGGTAAATCCGGACGAAGCTTTAAAAGGGAAAAAATCTCCAATGGCTTTGCTTAAAGATGTATTAATATCGGTAATATTAATTGCAGTTATTCCTTCTATTTTTGAATTTGCTCTAAATTTTCAAAATGCATTACTAACAAAAAATACTATAGGAAATATTATTTTAGGATCTTCAAGTTCCGTTGGAAGTTCTGAGGAAATAATAAATAATGGGGGTATGGAAATAGCGAGTGGAGTATTAAACGCCTTTATTCATCCAAACTATAGTAGTGATAAATGTGAAGGAAGCACTGCTTCTAATGGTGAAGTGACTTACGATTGCAGTAATTTAAAGATAGATTCTTCTGCTTTATCTTTAACAGACGCTACTTTTGACGAATTTTGGGATAAGATGAAAGCATCCGGTTCATTATTTGCCATTACTGATTTATCATCTTCTGCATCTGATGGAGATATAACTTATTATTATATAGTTTCTACCGTAGCAGGCGTATTTGTCTTACTTGTAATTCTTGGGTATTGTTTTGAAATTGCCGTAAGAACAATTAAACTTGCGGTATTTGAATTAATTGCACCTTTACCAATTTTAATGCGTTTATTGCCAAACGAGCAAGGAAATAAAACTTTTGGAAATTGGATAAGAGCAACTATTTCAACATATTTAGAAGTATTTGTACGCTTGGGAATATTATTCTTTTCAGTATTGGTTGTTAAAATAATTCGCGAAAATTTTATGTCCTTAATAACAGGAAGCTTTACAGGAGAAGCGGGAATTCAAATAGCATTGTTTGCTGAAATGTTCTTAATTTTAGGAGTAATTCTATTTGTTAGACAGGCACCTGGAATGATTAAAGATTTAACAGGTTTAGATGGCAATAGATTTAGTCCATTTAAAGGAATTGCTGGTGCATTTCAACTTGGCGCAATGTTCGGTGGGGCAGCCACTGCCGGAGTTAATAATTTTATGTCAGAAAAAGACGCTAATGGGAATAACAAAAACATGTTAAGACGCGCAACAAGTGGTTTAGCAGGCTTTGGTAGTGGATTCGTTAGAGGCTTTAACGAAAGAGAAAAAGTAAAAGATTTTAAAAGCATGAGAGGAAGTGCTCACGCTGCTTCAGAAGCTGCTATTAAGAAAAGAATAGAACGCGAAAACGACAAAAATGAGTTGAAAAAAAATCGCGAAAGCTACTTAACCAGCTTAGATGGAAAAACAGAAAGAAACCTAATAGAAACAGGAATTGGTTATGCAAAATATAAGGCTTATAGTACAAAAGCAGGTATAGCGGAATGGGCTGGAAGAGGAGATTTTAATCACATTACAACAGGCCGTACAAAAGATTTAGCAGATGAAATTGATAGAAACTTCTCTGCTCTAGAGGGAACATGGAAAAAATCTCAAGCTTATATTGATAAAAAGGCAGAAGCAGATACATTAAAAAATCAAGAAGTGGCTATGAAGAACGAGCTAGAACAATTAGTGATTTCTGGTAAAAGCAGAAGTGAGGCTCAACTACTAGTAGAAAGAAAATGGAGAAAATCTTTTGCTGATATTAGTAGAGAAGCCGATATAGCTAAGAGAAATCAAGAGGCAATTGAAAAGGGAGAACAAGCCAAAAAGACAGATGGAATTATTGCTTCTGTAAAGCAAATCCAATTATCATTAAATAAATATTCTGATATAGGGATTAATCAAGAAGAACTTTTTGCTCGTTTTGATTCCGCGGAAGTACCTGCTATCAAGGCAGCTGTAGCTAAATATTCTAATTTAGATGATAAAAATATAGAAGAAGAATTTAAAAAAGGATTAAAAGCAGATCAAAATAGTGATGAATATAAAGAAGTTAAAAAATATATTGATTACTTAGATAAATTAAACTTACAAGCTAAAAAGCAAAAAAACGATGCTGCATATCAAGAAAGTCAAAGAGCAAGTACATTTGGTAGTCCAAAGGATAAAGGCGGTAAATAATGTTCTTTAAAAGGCAAAAAGAAGCAATTTATAATTGGGCACATGGTGTAGAAATATCAGATGAAATAAATTTAAAAATTCTAAATACAATTTTAGAATATATTACAAATATAACCAATGTTTGGAAAAATGACCGATCATATCAAGATATTGAAAAAGAATTGACAACTTTTACAAGCGGATTATATTCTTATAAAAATATAAATGAATTTTTAAAATATTATAATACTCCCAATTATTATAAACAGATATCTCTGTTTTTATCCCAAGGATTAGAACTCGGTAAAGCAAAAGAAGCGACTGCAAAATCTTTTGCAAATTATTCTGGCATAATTTTTCAAAATAATAATGAGTTTAAATTATTTTATCAAGCTTTAGAGAACTTAGATCGCCTACAACTTTTAAAAAAACAAATACAAACAGATATTATTTCAAAGCATTACATAATAATATTTGGCAATTGCAAAATGGCTAATCTCATAAGAATTAAAAATGGAACATCAAGAAATATTATAGGAGCTCCAGAAAATATAGAATTAATTCTAGGAAATGATGGAGAATTACTAAGAGATAGAAATGAAAAAGCTATTGCATATGTAATAAACTTAGAAAAAGTTGAAGAAGATTTAGAAGTTAAAAAACAAAACATAGAATATAATCAAGCAAAAAGAAAATTTTAGGTTAATCTAACAGAGTTGACACTTTTGTCTCCGTATATCTTAAACTCTAACGGAAAGTGCGTTCGTGTTCAAAGCAACCTCGACTGGAACAACGTGAACAACACGAATGGTGTGCGCCCAATATCCTTTTAAAACTTACATATTTGGTTAAGGCTAAATATAAAGAACTAGGATACAAGATTAATCTATAGCAATTGCTAAAACATGTGATACTGATGTTTTAATTCAACCGTAATTAAAACTATAACAGTATCTTTTTTGTTTATTTTATTTTTTAGTTATGATATAATGAAGTAGTAAAAATAGGAGTGGAATTCATGAATAATTATTTAATACCCGCTAATTCTAAGAAATCACAGTTAATTTTAGGATTTTTAAATCTTTTTGATGCATGCTTATTTGGTATTGGTATTTTAATTACTTTAGTTTTATTATTAACCATTAAAAGTACCAATATTATAGTCATGATATTAATTCTAGCACCCGCACTATTAACAGGCTTTTTGGTAATGCCTGTACCTAATTATCATAATGTTTTACAATTTATAGTAAATGTATATACATTCTTTAGTGAAAAAAGAAGATATGTTTGGAGAGGTTGGTGTCGTGATGAAGACAAGTAATTATGGATATAGTGAGGATTGGTTACCAATTAAGCAAATTTTAAATGGTATGATTCAACTAGACAATGGAGAATATGTAACAGGAGTTAAAGTACAATCTAGAAATATCTTTATTGTTGACCAAGGCTTACAAAATGCGATTATTGGTAATTTAAGAAACTTTTATAATTCAATTAACTTTGAATTTTGGCTAATTATAGCAGATCGTCCAGTAGATATTGGCATTTATTTATCGCAATTACAAATTTTATATAACAACACGAATAGTCCTGTTAGTAAGAAATTAATTATGCAAGACATTAATAAAGCAAATATGTTTATGAGTGCAGAGTATAACGTTGTAGATACCGAATATTTTATTTTATTTAAAGAAAAAAGAATGGAACTAATTCAAAAGAAATTACACACTTTAATTAGTGGCCTTGCCAATTCTGGCTTAAATTCTACACAAACATCAAATGATGATTTAAGAATGATTTTAGATAATTTCTTAAACGGAGGAACTCATACGAATTTTGGGACGGTGATGAACTAATGAGTTTAAAAAGTGAAGTAGCTCCTAAAGGAATGGAGTTTAAACCTACAGAATTTACTTTAGGAGGTAAATACTGTACAATAATGACAATTATTAGTTTTCCAAAAAGTGTTTATGTTGGATACCTATCTGATATAACAAGCATTAGTGGAGTTAAAGTAGCAATTAAACATATTCCTATTGAATTTAGTACTTTACAAAAAATGTTAAATAAAGAAATAGCAGATTTAAAAATGCGTTATCAAAGTGAAAGAGACCGTACAATTCAAGAAAGAATACGTCAAGATTATGAATCTTTAGAACAATTTATTTCTATGTTAGCAGCTACTCAAGCCCGTATTTTTGATTTTCAAATGCATGTAATGATTAGTGCAGATTCTAAAGAAGATTTAGAAATTAAAAAAATGCAAGTACGTACTTATTTAGATGCTTTAGGAATGCGTGGAATAAGTTTAATGTTTGAACAAGAAAAAGTATTAAAATCAATTATTCCAATATTCCCAAAACAAGATATAGAAGATAGAATAGGTACTCCAATTCCTTCTGTTACAGTAGCAGCCATGTATCCGTTTGTATTTGACAGTATCAAAGACCCAGGAAATGCAACTCTATTTGGTGTAGATTTTTCTGGAGGAGTAGTTTTATTTAATCAATTCTTATATCAAATCAAAAAAGAGTTTAACCGTAATAATGCGAATATGATTTTATTAGGTACATCTGGTTCTGGAAAATCAACAGCTGCTAAATTATTATTAAGAACCCATTTAAGAAATGGATGCAAAGTAGTTTGTATTGATCCTGAGGGTGAATTAGAAGAAATGGCAAGAGGACTAGGAGGAGATTTCTTAGATTTAGGAAAAGGCGGAGACTTTGGAATGATTAACCCTCTAGAAGTCGTAGTAGATGCTGATGAAGAAGAAATTGCTCAAGGATTAGGATATACAATTTTAACTCGTACTTTACAACAATTAAATGCGTTTATGAAATACTTATATCCTGATATTGAAGCAGATGTCTTAACGATGTTTAGTGAAATTGTTCAAGATACATATAAACGTTATAAAATAGATTTTAATACAGATTTTAGAAACTTTAGTAGTGAAGATTATCCAACATTTGATGATGTATATGCAACTATAAAAGGTAGAATATTATCTATGCCAGATGCTACAAGAGAAAGAGATGTTATTGAACGTTTAGAGTTAAAAATTAGACCATTAACCAAAGAGTTAAGGTATTATTTTACAGGCCATACAACCCTAAGATTTACTAGTGACTTTATAGTATTTAATATTAAAGAGTTAATGAATAGTGAAGAAAATATTAAAAATGCTTTATTCTTTAATATTTTAAAATATGCCTGGGGCTTATGTTTAGATAAAGATATTAACACTGTTATGATGGTTGATGAGGCCCATGTTTTATTATCTAGTAGAAATGAGCTTGGAGCAGAATTTTTAGCACAAATTCAAAGACGTTCTAGAAAATATAATACAGGAACAATTATTATAACCCAACAACCAACAGACTTTGCAGCTCCTAATATGATTGTACATGGAAAAGCTATCTTTGATAATGCATCTTATTATTTAGTAATGGGACTTAGAAAACAAGCAGTAGATGATTTAGCAAAATTAATTGATTTAAATGAATCTGAAAAAGATAGTATTAAATACTATAATCAAGGAGAAGCATTATTTATCTGTGGTAATCGTAGAATGAGAATTAATGTTGTTGTAACTCAAGAAGAATTAGATTCTTTTGGATCTGGAGGAGGACTATAATTTAGTCCTTTTTTAAAAGTTAGTAAAAAGTATAATTTAATAAAATAAAAGCCTGGAAAAGCTTCCTTTTTAAGAGTGTTTTTGTTATAATTGACTTAGCTAAAAATTAGGAGGGCTTAAAAATGAAGAAGTTATTTAAAATTAAGAACCGAGATAGCAAAAAAATAGTAAATGATATTTTTATAATAATGGTATTTCTAATTATTTTTGTTGGCTTATTAAATTCATTATTAAATGCTGATGATATAAATTATTATGAAAATAGAACGGCATATAAAATGCCTAAGATAAGCCTGAAGAAGATATTAGATAAATCTTTTCAAGACGAAGTAGAATTAGCATTTTCCGATCAGATACCTTTAGCAACAGTTATGAAAAAGGGTTATAATTTTTTACATAACGTAACTAGTAATATGGTATCAGATATTGGCTTTAAAAACAATTGCAGTAATAGATATATAAGTTTAGGATCATCTACAGTCAGTTTTGGCTGTGATAAAAATTTAGTATATCTTCCAAGTTATATTACAGATGCTAAATCAGCCTACGATGAACGAATAGAAAATATAAATAAAGCTATAGCAAATACAACAATTGATACCTATATATATTATATTGAAAAAGACACAGATATAAATTTTACTACTAATGAAAAAACAGGTATATTTGAGTATTTAAAAGCAAATATTCATACAGATAAAATATATAAGTATGAGATAAATAACTTTGGAGAATTTAAAGATAGATTTTATAAGACAGATCATCACTGGAATTATAAAGGATCGTATTTAGCCTATACAGAACTTGTTAAAATATTAACTAATGATGAACCTTTAAAATATATAAATGCAGTTTGCTTAAATAGTAACTTTAGTGGATCGAAAGCAAATTTTAGTGGAGCATCCCGTTTTTATAAAGAAGAATTTTGTGCATATGAATTTGATTTTCCAGACTACGATATATTTATAAATGGAGAAAAAGAAGATTATGGAAATCAAGAATATCACTTACAAAAACCAGAAGCGTATGTGACATATGGAAGCTTTTATGGTGGAGATAACGGTGAAATTATTTTTGATAATCATGATAAAACAAAAGAAAATATTTTAATTATAGGAGAATCATACGATAATGCTTTATTAAAGTTGTTAGCAAGTCATTTTAATAAAACTTATTCCATAGACCTTAGAAATTATGCCAGAGAAAATAATCAAGAATTTAATTATAAAGAATATTTAAAAAAGAACAATATTGATAAAGTACTATTAATTGGTAATAAAGATTACTTTGCAATAAGTACATTTAACTTGGAGGTATAACATGTTATTTAGTAGTTTAACATTCTTATTTGGATTTTTACCAATATTATTAATACTTTATTTTATAATAAAAAATAGAAAATATAAAAATATAATATTATTAATTTTTTCCTTAATATTTTATGCTTGGGGAGAACCAAAGTATATTCTACTAATGCTACTTACAATACTTATTGTATATTTCTTTGGCATATTAATAGATAAATTTGATCAAGAAAATAAAAAAGGCTTAAAAAAAGCAAGCTTAATAATATGTATTATATTAGTATTAGGAAGTTTATTATTTTTTAAATATAGCAATTTCTTAATAGAAAATGTAAACTCTCTTTTTAAAACAAAATTTAATTTATTAAATGTTATAATGCCAATTGGTATAAGCTTTTATACTTTTCAAATATTATCATATATAATAGATTTATATAATAAGAAAATAAAATTACAAAAAAATTATTTTTCACTTGCTTTATATGTATCATTATTTCCTCAATTAATAGCGGGACCAATAGTTAGATACGAAACAGTTGAAGATGAAATCGATAATAGAAAAGAAACAAAAGAAGATGTTATTAAAGGAACAAAGAGATTTATTATAGGTTTATCTAAAAAAGTTATTATAGCCAATCAAATGGCTTTACTAGCAGATTTAGTCTTTAATAGTCATAATGTTAGTTATGGAACCTCTATAATTTGGTTAGGAACTCTAGCATATACTCTACAAATATATTTTGATTTTTCAGGATATAGTGATATGGCTATAGGTTTAGGAAGAATATTTGGCTTTCATTTTCTAGAAAATTTTGATTATCCCTATATATCTAAATCTGTAACAGAATTTTGGCGAAGATGGCATATGTCATTATCTACTTGGTTTAGAGATTATATTTATATTCCTTTAGGGGGAAATAGAGTAAGTAAATTAAAATGGATCAGAAATATCTTATTAGTATGGATATTAACAGGTCTTTGGCATGGAGCTGCTTGGAACTTTGTAATTTGGGGATTATACTATGGATTATTATTATTATTTGAAAAATTATTTTTTAATAAAGTTTTAAAAAAATTACCAGCATTCATAAACTGGTTATATGCATTTATTATAATAATGATAGGATGGATGATATTTAGATCAAATTCTTTAAATGAACTTTTATTATTTATAAAAACAATGTTTATATATAAGGAAACTGATTGGTTAACTATTTTGGCAAATAATCTTTCAACGTTTAATTCACTTATTTATATACTACCAGCATTTATATTATCTTTTCCAATAATTAAAATTATAGAAAAGAAATATTCTAGTAAAGCTTTATATACAATAATAATAAATATAATATTATTAATATTATTTGGAATATGTATTGTTTGTCTTACAAGTTCCAGTTATAATCCTTTTATCTATTTTAGATTTTAAATTAATTAGATGACTAAGAAATTAGCCATCTTTTGCTTAAAAACAATAAAATTTCCTTTAGGAATAGGAAATATAGTCAAAAGTAATGTTAGATTTTTTAGATTATCATACTATAGTAGAGAAAGGAGAATTTTATGAACCAAAATATCAAAAAAGCAGAGCAAAAAATAAAATGTTATCAAAAAGAACATGGACCGATATCTTATTCTTGTTATGGACCTACTGGACCAACAGGACCCACAGGACCATCTGCAACATCCATTAAGGTAGGAAGTGTCACTACTACTGCTGCAGGTAATGATGCCGAAGTAATAAATGTTGGAACAGAAAAAGATGTTGTTCTAGATTTTTATATTCCAGCAGGGGAAGTTGGAGCTAAAGGAGAAAAGGGAGAACCAGGCATTCAAGGAGTTCCGGGATTAACTGGACTAACAGGAGCAACCGGTCCAGCAGGCCCAGCAGGTCCTGCCGGTAAAGATGGAGCCAGTACAACCATTTTAGGCTCTTATGATACAATTTTAGACTTAAAAACGAAAGTACCACAAGGAAATGTTGGAGATTCTTATTTAGTAGGCAATGATTTATATGTTTGGTCGGAAACTGATCAAGATTGGAAAAATGTAGGACCAATCAGAGGCCCCCAAGGAATACAAGGGGAAGTAGGACCTACTGGTCCAGCAGGCCCTTATAAAATTAATGCCTGCTATGTAGTAACATTCTTTAAAAATAATGAAAATGCATATAAAGTAGAAGTTAAAGAACGTTTGCCTCTAACAAGAAAAGAAATAGATACTGACATGATATGCACTATTAATACCGATGATAATACAATTAAATTTTCTAAAATTGGTTATTATAAAATCAGTTTTATAGTTAATGCTTATGTACCATATTTTAATACAGACTTTGATCCAGAGGTAGATTTTGTTTCGATTGGCTTTCGAGCAGTAGATACAGATAATATCTATATAGGAGGAAGCCAGTGGATATATGATGAATTATCATATCCTATAATAGGTCAAGGAATATTAACGGTAAATGATGTAGCAACTCCTTATGAACTAGTAAATTTAACCAATAGAAGAATTTACTTAAAAACACCAGTAAATAAGAATATTAATTCAAATTCTCATTTTATAAACATGCCAGTAAGTATAATTATAGAATATTTAGGTAGAGGTTAAGATTATTGCTAAAATAATCTTTTCTTTTGCATATAGTTTTATGGGTGAATATTTTTGAATAAATATAAAGTCTGTGTATATGGAATATGTAAAAATGAAGAAAAATTTATAAAAAGATGGGTTAAATCTATGCAAGAAGCAGATTATATATGTGTTTTAGATACAGGCTCTATCGATAAATCAGTAGAACTATTAAAAGAAAATAATGTTCATGTAGAAAGCATGATAATAGATCCATGGCGCTTTGATACTGCTCGTAATAAATCTTTAGAATTAATACCAAAAGATACAGATATATGTGTATGTACTGATTTAGATGAAGTATTTCTTCCAGGGTGGAGAGAGAAACTTGAAAAAGTGTGGAAACCTACCACTACAAGAGCTCGTTATAACTATAATTGGAGTTTCGATAACTATGGTAATCCCAGTACTACTTTTTATTTAGATAAAATTCATAAACCAGGATATAAATGGATTTATCCTGTTCATGAAATACTAGAAAGTCCAGAGGAAGAAAAATACGTAGAAGCACCAATTACACTAAATCATTATCCTGACTATAAAAAATCTCGAAGTAATTATTTACCTTTATTAGAACTAAGTGTAAAAGAATATCCTTTAAGTGACCGTAATATGCATTATTTAGGAAGAGAGTATATGTATCATCATCGTTATCAAGAAGCAATTGATACTTTAATTAAACACTTAGATTTAAAAACTTCTACTTGGAAAGCTGAACGATGTGCATCAATGCGTTTTATTGCTCGTTCTTATTTAGAACTTAATAGAAAAAGAGAAGCAGAAATGTGGTTATTATTAGCTAAAAAAGAAGCCCCTTATTTAAGAGAACCATACGTAGAATTAGCAGATTTCTATTATTCTAACTCTAAGTATATAGAAAGCTATAAACTCTTAAAAGAAGCTTTAAATATTAAGAAAAAACCATCTATTTATATTAATGAAGCCTATGCTTGGAACTCTTTTATATATGATTTAATGGGAAGCATATGTTATAAGTTAAAAAAATATGAAGAAAGCTTATCTTATTATAAAATAGCAAGTAAAATAGATAAAAATAATAAACGTTTAAAAGATAATTGTAAAATTCTTGAAAAAGCTATTAAATAAAAATAAATAAAAAGCTAAAAAAGGTTTATTTTGTCATAAAAATGTAGTAAAATTAATTTATCAATTTAGAAGAAAGTAGGGAAAATATGTTTTGTGAAAAGTGTGGTTCCAAAAACAAAGAAAATGCTAAATTCTGTGAAAAGTGTGGCCATGAAATAACAAAAGAAAAAAGCAAAAATAAATTTTTAGAAAAGGTCAAAAACTTACCTAAAAAAACGAAAATTATAATGGCAACTGTTCTATTAATTGCTATTATTGCAATCATAGTTTTAGGAATATTATTAAATAATCCAATCAAGAAAGTAGAAGATAGCCTAGATACGTATTATACCAATTATAGTAGTGATAATAAAAAAGAATTAATAGAAATTGGCAAGATTCTAAAAAATAATAAAGAAAATAATAAAGTATTAAAAAGTATTGAAGATAGAACTCATAAAACAGTAGAAAAATGGCTTAAAAACTTTAATATCGAATATAAAGATAATGATGTACTAAAAGAGAATTATGAAAAAGTATATGGTGCTATTAAAGATATATATGAATATTATGATGGCTTAGAATACATGTTATCAGAAGATGATTATGAGAGTTATTATGAAGAGTTATATGAATTATATAGTTCAAAGTATTATTATTTAAGTGCTAAAGAATACGAAAAAGAAGATGATTATAGTACATTTAACTACTATAAAAAAGTAATAGAAAAAGATATTTATTACAAGAAAGCTCAACAATTTATTAATGACTATACAAAAGATGAAATTGAAAACTTCAAAAAAGAAGCAGAAGCAATTATTAAAACGGATGATAAATCAAGTGATGAAGACATATTAAATAGTTATTTAGACCAAATAACATATATGAATGGAGAAGTAGCAACAAGTGATATCGGTTTAGGTGATACAGAAGAATATAAAAAATTATATGAGAATGCAACTGATAAAATAATTAGTTGTGTAAAAAATCTTTCCGAGGAAAATGCCAAAAATGGAAAATATGATGAAGCAGTATATGGAATAAATCAAATTTTAAAATATTTTCCAAGTGATAGTGATGCCTATAAAGAACTAAATGACTTATTAAATACTTACAAAAATAAAATACCAGATAAGTTAACAATGAAATCCTATGAAAACTCTACTTATGGGGTAAGAAGCATTAATTATCGTAAAGAGATAAATGATAAAGAATACAATAGTAGTATTAGTTTTAATTTTAGAGGAGAAACTGAAACAATCGTTTATAACATAGATGGTGAATATAAAAAATTTAAAGCAAGTATCGTAAGAGAAAATGACTGGAGTAAAAATTTAAATGGATATTTCATTATTTCCGGTGATGGTAAAGAATTATATAAATCAAGTAATATTACCAAAACAAGTGAAATAAATGCAGATATTGATTTAGACGTAACAGATGTTAAGAGTTTAAAAATTGAGTTTGTAACAACTAGTAAGACTAATGTCTTTGATAGTTTTTACATATATTTGGTTGAGCCATATTTATATAAAGAGTAAGGAGTGTGAGTGAAATGGCTGAGAAAAAAACAACTAAAAAAACCACGGAAAAAGAAGTAAAAGTAGAAAAAAAGTTTTGCACTAACTGTGGAAAAGAATTAAAAGAAGGAGAAACATGTTCTTGTAAAATAGAAAACAAGAGTGAAGGTATTACAATTAATACTGATAAGATAGTTACATCTTTGAATAATGCATTACAAACAATTGTAAATACATTTAAAAAACCAGCTACAACTATTGAAAAAGAACTAGAAGAAAAAGAAAACGGAACAAGTATTGTTCTAATAATTGCTTTAACTATAAGTTTTGCATTATTCTTAATGGCTATTATATCAAGTACAATTAAAGGAGCACTAAATGCTGCAAATAATTTAACTTATGGATTAACAGGTAGTGTTTCTATTGACGTTCCATATTTTAAAGTATTTATTTATGGTATTTTAATTTATGCTTTAATGGCAGTTATTCCAATGTTATCAGCACTTATTATTAGTAAAGTAACAAAGAGTTCTTTAACATTTAAGAAAGCATTCAAATTATATACTGTAAGTAATTGCCCATTAATCTTCTGTTATTTAGGAATGGCTATCATTTTACTAATTAATGTAAACTTATTAACTGTTCTTGGTTATATTGCTTTTGCAATTATGGGTATTGCTTGTTTCTTTAACTTCATTTTAAGATGTAATAAAGAAATTACTGTAAAAGAAGACAAGAGAAGTTATATGCTTACAAGTATAATTGTTATTTGGGTAGTTATTGAAACTATTGCTCTAGTAATCATAATGGGTAGTGGTCTTTCAGATATCATTAATAGTAGTAATCCAAATTATAATTACAACAATAATAGTAGTTTTAAATGGTAAAAAGTAAAAAAATGTTAAATATTGTGTATAGGGTATTGTATATTTTTGAAATACATGATACAATTCTATTGTAGACATTTGAAGAATGGCTACAAGTAGATATTAAATATTTAAGAATAATATCTACTTTTTCCATACCAGTGCTGTGTTTATATATTCTATAAACACAGTTTTTATTTGCTTAATATCCTAAATGAATGTATAATATAAATGGTGAATGAAATATGAAGATATTTATAGGATGTATTTTAACTCTTGTCTCAGGTTTATTTTTTCTAGTAGGTGGCTTAGTTGCAGTTAAAGCTAAAAACAAAGACAAGCTAAATGCTTTTAGTGTATCTTTAGCTTTTATAATTATGCTTAACTTAATGATAGCGGATTTAATACCCGAGTGCATCGAGCTATTAGGAAATAATAAAATAATTTTTAAAATAAGTTTTATCTTTATCTTTGCCTTTTTAGGAATAAGTATATTAAAAATATTAGATATGTTTATTCCAGACCATCACCATGAACATCATGAAGAAAATGATAATCAAGAAGAACATCTAGGCCATAAAAGACATATTGGCTTATTAACTCTAATAAGTATAACTCTTCATAACTTATTAGAAGGCTTTGCTATATGGGGTATGTCTATTCAAAACCTCAAAATAGGAATATTTATTTGTGTATCAGTAGCACTCCATAATATACCATTAGGAACCCATATATTTAATTCTTTAGATGTTAAGAAGAATAAATGGGAAATTGCCTTATTATCTTTAAGTAGTTTTATAGGAGGACTTATCTATTTAGCAATAGGAGAGTTACCAAATGAAATCCTAGCTTTAACGACATCAATTACTCTAGGAATGATTATATATATTGCTTTTATAGAATTATTACCAGATATTAAAGTAATAAAAGAAAAAAGGGAAGCTAAAATTGGTTTTATTCTAGGAATAATTATTTTAGGAATATCAATATTTATATAAGGAAGTGAATGAAAATGAAAAAAGTATTAGTTACAGGAGCTGCTGGAACTCTAGGAAGTTTAGTATTAAAATATTTATTAAGTGAAGGAAAATATGAAATAACGGCATTAGATTTAAGAACGAAAAACAGTCAAAAAAAATTAAAAAAATATCGTCGTAGAATAAATATTATTTATGGAGATCTTAATGACAATGTATTAATGGATGCTTTAGTAAAAGACCAAGATTATATTATTCATTTAGCTGGTGTTTTACCACCACTAGCGGATATAAAAAAAGGCCTTGCCGAAAAAATAGAATTTGATGGAACAACAAATATGATTAAAGCAATTAATTTTTATAATCCTGATTGTACTTTAATTTATGCTTCTTCAACAACGATATATGGCGATAAAGAAACTGCAAGTGTTAAAGATAAACCTAATATCTTAGATATTGATTATTATAGTAAAACAAAATATAAAGTAGAAAATTTAATTTCAAAAAAGCTTAAAAATTATATAATTATCCGTTTTCCACTTATTTTATGTAATCCAAAATATAATTCATTTATGTATAATATCCCAAGGAATAAGAAAATAGAAGCAATAACAGATAATGATGCAGCATATTTATTAGCAAGCACTATAGATAAATCAAAAGAATTAAACAAAAAAGTTTGGAATGCTGGTGGAGGAGAACCATGTACATCTACATCTAATGATATACTAGCAAACGTATTAAGCATTTATGGCTTTAGTTTCTCATACTTATTTAATTTATTATTTATTGATAAAAACTTTTATGGAAGTACATATAAAGATAGTAATGATTTAGATAGAATAGTAGAATTTAGAAGTGACTCTTTATCATCTTATTATATGCGTCTAAAGAGAAATACCAAGAACAGAAATATTGCTAGAATATTTGCAAAACCTTTTATTCTATTCTTAAAAAGAGGTAAATAATGGTTGGTATTGCATTAGAGGGAGGAGGAGTTCGTGGTTCTTATCAAGCTGGAGTTATTAGTGCTTTCTTAGAGTGTAGAATAAAATTTGATGGAGTATGTGGCACTAGTATAGGAGCTCTAAATGCATCTATAATAGCAAGTGGAGAAGGAGCAAAACTAGCAACTATCTGGCGTAGTATGAACATGGGCCAAGTATTTGGTTTTTCTGATGAATTTATAAAAGCAGTAAACTCTGAAAATTTTCATTTTAATAATATTGAAACTTTTATTAAAGAAGGGTTTTCTATTCTTTTAAAAAAAGGAATAGAATTAGAAGGAGTAAAAAAAGTAATTGATGAATATTTAGATGTTGATAAACTATATAATAGTCCAATTGATTATGGTTTAGTAACAGTTCGTCTAAAAGATTTTAAACCATTATATTTATGGAAAAAAGATATGAATAAAGAAAAGCTTAGAGATTATATTATAGCAAGTTCTTTTCTACCTTTTTTTAGAAGAGAAAAATTAATAAATAATGAATATTATTTAGACGGAGGCTTTAGAGACCTAGGGCCTGTTAATATGATGTTAGAAAAAGGCTATGATAAAGTATATTTAATTAAAGTTCATGGTGTTGGTATAAGTCGTAAATATGATAAAAATGCGAATGTAATAGAAATAAACCCAAAAAGAAGTTTAGGTGGTGTAATGGATTTAAATCCCCAACAAATAGACGAAAATATTAAAATGGGTTATTACGATGCTATTCGTTTATTAAAAAAATTAGATGGTATAAATTATGTATTTACAAGTAAAAATGAAAAATATTATCGTTTTATAAATCGCAATGTTTCTCGAAAATTATATCATCGTGTAAGCCATTTTTTTAAAACAAATAATTACAAAGATACAACAATAAAAGCTTTAGAATACATCATGCAAAAAGAAAAATATAACTATTATGAAATCTATAAACCAAGTAAAGTTATAAAAAAAATCCAAAAGACAACAGAATTTAATAATTTTATTTTAAATTATATAAAAAAACTAAAATATTTTTTCTAATAAACTAGACATTATTTAATAGTAAGTGTTATAATCTTTAAAGATTATGTTAAGGAGGAATTTATATGGGTAGAGCCTATGAAGTAAGAAAAGCAAGTATTCAAAAAACAGGAGCAATAAAAGCAAAAACATATTCTACATTTGCAAAAGAAATATATTTAGCAGCTAAAAAAGGTGTACCAGAAATTGAAAGCAATGTTATATTAAAAAGAATGGTAGAAAAAGCTAAGAAAGCTCAAGTACCAAGCGATATTATTAATAGAGCAATAGAAAAAGCTAAAGGCGTAGGTGGCGAAGATTATCATGAAGTAATATATGAAGGATTTGGCCCAGGAGCATCTACTTTAATTATTAAAACTCTAACAGATAATGTAAATCGTACTGTAGGAATGGTACGAGCAGCTTTCAATAAAGTAAATAAAAGTTTAGGTGTAACCAATTCCGTATCTTATAATTATGATTATTTAGCTATTATTTCTTTTAAAACAAGCAAAGAAGAAGAAATATTTGAAACATTATTAAATGAAGGAATAGAACCAGTTGAATTTGAATCAGATAATAACGAATTAACTATTAGTGTCCATCCTAATGATATTAATAAAACTAAAGATGTTATTGAAAAAATTGAACCAGTTGAATATACTTTAGATGAAGTTGGAATGTATGCAAAAGATGAAATAATCCTAAATGAAGAAGATTTAGAAGTATTTCAGAAATTATATAAAATGCTTGATGAAATAGAAGATGTAACTGAAATATATCATAATGTTAAAAACTTTGAAGAGTAGTTAAACTATTCTTCTTTTATTTTATAAAGATAAGTCAACTTAATTGTATACTATTGCTAAATTTTAATTAATTTGTTATAATTTCAAATAGAATAGAGGAGTTGATTTATATGAAGAAAAACGAAGGAGTAATCTATATTGTCCTATTTACACTTTTATTAGGAGTAGTAATTGGAGTTTTTTCACTAGCTATTATTAGACTAAAAGATAATAGTAAAAAAGAAACAAAAGATAATAATACGAAAACGGAAGAAAAAAATAATCCCAAAATAGAGGATGGTGTAAAATTAAGTAATATTTATAAAACTGGAAATAACATAATTGAAGAATTTGAAATAACTTTAAACGGAAATATCAAAAAAGTAAATGTTACTTATACTGCAACATTAATGCCTACAGTAGAAGGAGAAGATGCACAAGCAGAATTATCCGTTAAATCAAATTTAGATCTTTTAAATGATATAGTAGTGTATGATGTTTATTTTTCAGAAGATTTTACAATTGAGCAAATAAAAAGAGATTTTAATGAAAGCAATTTTGTTATTATAAAAGGAACAGATAATAAAAATTATTTAGCTATTTTTGGTTTAACATCTTCAACTTCTGGAAACGGAATAGATGTTAAAATTGTTAATGGCGAATATAAAGAAATAGGTGATTTTATTTACATTCACGATTTTCATGGCTTTAAAATTGAAAATAATCAAAACATTTGGTATCCTGATTCTCTAAATAAAGGTTGGCAAATTGGTACTTATGGTCAATACCGTATTAAAATAGTAGATAATGAAATATATTATTTAGATATTAGTGTAGATCAAAAGACAAATACTGGAAAAGTAGAAGAAAAAGTTTATACTATTAATAATAACAAATTAACATCTAAAACCATAAATACTTATAAAATAACTGAGATAACTGGTTCTTCTTGGTGGTAATATAAAATAATAAGGAGTAGATTTAAATGAAGAAACAAGAAAGAGCAATATATATTGTAATTATAATAATTTTAGTAGGAATTTTATCTGCAGCATCCACTTATATTATTATGAATAATAAAAATAATAAACAAAATAATAATTCAAATACTAATAATAAAGAACCAATAGAAAATAATGATAAAAAAAATAACGAAGAAAAAATAACTTTAAGTAACACAGAATTAAATAAATATTTAAGTTATACACTTGATCTTGGAGATACAATAGGCCCTAATAATACAATTGTAAATATTAATACAGCAGACAAAGCTTTAATACTAGGAAATGCTTTATATCAAATTAAAGAAAGTGAATATATAAAAAAGCAAGAACAATCAGCTAGCAATTATGTATATGTGGATGGCGATGGCTATTATTACCATGTTAGTGAGGCTAAAATAGAATCTCTATTAAAAAAAATGTATAATCTAGAATTAAAAGATTTTAATTTAAAAGAAGATTCCAATAAATATGTTGCTACCGCAGGTGGAATTTGCTATATTTATGTTAAACAAGGATTTACTCCACTGGAATGTTCTGGAAGTGAAGCAAAATTAAGTAAAATAGATAGCTATGAAGCTAATGATCAAGAACTAGTTATTTATGAATATGCAGTAGGATTAGATGCTGGAAATAATATAAATGATTATTATACACAAAAAATTATAAACATAGATGATGATGACAATTATTTTGATAAACATTATAAAGAATTTACCAAATATAAACATACATTCAAAAAGAATGATACTGGATATTACTGGTATCAAACAGAAGTAGTAAAATAACTAATATATCTAAATAGCTAAGAAATTAGCTATTTTTTAGTATAGTAAATTGTATACTATTGTAAAAAAATAATTATTTTGTTATAATACTAATAAGAATAGAAAGAGAAGTGTAGAGTTTAATGAAAAAAGAAACAATTATGTACATTGTAATTACTTTACTACTAGTAATTATTGGAGTAGGAGTTACCTATATTATTATGAATAAGAAAAATAATAATAATACAAATATTAAAGATCAAAATAAAGATAATAAAGAAGAAAACAACAATGATAATCAAATATCAGATGGTGTAAAATTTAAAAGTATTAATAGAGAAGATGATAAAATAGTAGAGACTTTTGAAGTAATTTTAAATGGCAAGAAAAAAGATTTTGCAATTACTTATAAATATGAAAAAGATAATTTATATTTTGACGGCCAAATAAATGAAATAACTGGTTATGTAAATTCTTATGGAATAAATAGTTTTGAATATTCAACCAGCGAATATCCCAATTTTTCTTGGAATAGTGAAGCAACACTAAACAAAATTAAGAGTGAATTTGCCGAAGATAATTTTATCATTTTTAAAGCAGAAGACAACAAAAATTATTTGCTAGTACAATCAGTTAATATTTGTGCAGGTGGATGTTTTGACGCAAGTGATCTTTATGTTTACAATGATGAATTAGAATTAATTAGTAAAAATATAGTAGCTCTAACTTATGAACCTACTGAAACTATAGATGCGTTTATTATTGATAGCTTTAACTATAATATTCCTTGTGAATTTAATGGACAAAATCCACTTTATCCTAATACTTTTAAAAATATACAACCTAGCATTACAATAAATGAAGGTAAATTCACAAAAATAGAGGGAGATAAAATTTATTTTCTAGCGCCAATATTAAATGATAATCTCACAGGTGGCATTTTGGAAGAAAGAATATATACAATTAAAGATAGTAAATTAAGTTATACTGTTAATAAAACTTATCAAATAACAGGAATATGTCAACAAATTTAAAAAAGAAATAGGAATTTAGAAATGAAAAAAGAGAATATTTTATATATAATAATTACAATATTATTAATTATAATAAGTTCTGGAGTGACTTATTATGTTGTAAGTAATAAAAGCAACAATAACGATTCTAATATAGAAAACAATAACAACGGCACAAATAAAGATAATGATACCAAAAAAGAAGAAAAAATAACTTTAAGTGATAATGAACTAAGTGAATATTTAAGTTATACACTTGATCTTGCAGATATTATTAGTTCTGATACAACAACTGCAAATATTAATACAACAGACAAAATTTATATACTAGGAAATGCTTTAGCTCAAATTAATGAAAATGAATATGAAGAAAAGAAAGAAAAATATGAAGCATCCTATGACTATCCATACAGTGATATAAATGGAAATAGTACTTATTATTATATAAGTGAAACTAAAATAGAGCCTCTATTAAAAAAGATGTATAACCTAGAACTAAAAGATTTTAATTTAAAAGAAGATCATAGTAACTATGTAGGTGCTTTCGATGGAACATGTTATTATTATTTTAAACAAGGATTTTCTCCATCAGGCTGTGCTGGAAGTATAGAAAAATTAAGTAAAATAGATAGTTATGAAGCAAATAACGAAGAATTGATTATCTATGAATATGCAGCAGGTTTAGATGCTGGAAATCAAATATTTGATTATTATACACACAAAACAATAGATATGAATAAATATGATGAAGATGCAGCCAGAGAGTATTTTAAAAAGCATTACACAGAATTTACCAAATATAAACATACATTTAAAAAGAATGATACTGGATATTACTGGTATCAAACGGAGATGGTAAAATAACATGAAAAAAGAGAATATTTTATACATAATAATTACAATATTATTAATTATAATAAGTTCTGGAGTAACTTATTATATTGCAAGCAATAAAAATAATGACCGTAATAATAATGAAACAATAAATAAAGACAATGATACTAAAAAAGAAGAAAAAATAACTTTAAGTAACATAGAATTAAATACTTATTTAAGCTATGTACCAAATGCATATGAATTTAATGCATATACAAAAAATAGTATAAATGTAAAAGATGTAAAAACATTATATCTAGCATCTATGGCTATGGGTTTAAATCATAAAAGTATTTATTCTCCAGAAGAAGTAAAGTCATATGTTTTAAATATGTATAATGTAACTATAAATAATTTTGAAATCTATAAAGATACAGAAGAATGTATAGGCATTTATGACGGCTTTGGTTATTCTTTAAAAGAAAATGAAATAACAACCGAAATTTATAATACAAGTAACGCTACAACTATTCATTATATAGATGACTATGAAGCTAGTAAAGAAGAATTAATTATCTATGAATATGCAGGATTATATTTAAAAGATTTTTATACAGATGAAAATGATAAAGAAGTATATACTCTTGATTTAAAAGATTATCATAATGGTTATCAAGCAGATATATATAAAATATGTAATAATAGTAGTTCTTGTGCAACGAATTATTTAAAGGAAAATAAAGCCAAATTTACGAAATATAAACATACATTTAAAAAGAATGATACTGGATATTATTGGTATCAAACGGAGGTAGTAAAATAACATGACATATAAAAGATTATTTCCAATAGATTATAATAATAAAAATTTTATGATCTTTATGGATGAAAATAATAGAAAAACTTTTTTAGAAATAAATGAAGCAGGAGAATATGAGTATCCCTTATTAGAAGATTTTAAAGCTTTAAATAATATATTTAATAAAAATGAACCCTTTATTTGTTATGATGTTCCTAGATTTCAATTTAAAGAAAAGGTTAAAGTAATAAAAAAAGGAGTAGTAAGTCTATTAGTAGTAGTAAGTATGTTAAATGCTATGCCTACTGCTTTAGCAGCAGAACTATCTACTAAAGAAGAAAATGATGAACTTGTAATAAGTGAAGAAATTAAACCCCTAGAACAACAACTAAAATATGTTCCAATTCAAAATACGAATGATTTAAATAGATTTTTAGGAGAACTAACAGTTACAAAAGAAATGGTATTAGATGCTATAAAAAATAATAGTAATTTAAATGATAAATATAAAAGAATTGCTACTAATTTATTAAATGCCATAATAAAAGAAAGCCCTAATTATGATTTAAGAGTATTCTATGAAAATATTAAAGATATGAAAGCTATTGAATATACAATAGAAGAGTTTAGAGAAACATTTCCCGATGCAAAAGGAGCAGGTGCAGTATACCAAGGAAAAATTAATCAAATTACTGCAATAGAGCGGGTGCCTATGGAAACTTTATATCATGAAATGTTTCATGCAACTCGTACCTTTTATACCCAAAGAGATGATAAAATCATCTATACAACAGAAAGAAGCACAGCTCTAAATGAAGCCATGACTAATTTAGGAGCATCTTTAGTTATTCCTGTAACAGAAAGTTATGAGTTTTCAACCGCAGTCTTAAAATATTTATTAACAACAGTTGATTTTAACTTTGAAGAGTATAGTAAAAAAGGAACGGATTATTTAGTAGAAAAATTAACAAGCAAATATCCAGGAATAGATGTAAATTATATTAGTGAAACACTAAACGCAGTTAATAAAAATCTTATTTATCAAAATAAATATGTTTCTGCTGATAATTGTGTAGATCTAATGAATGAATTATTTAAAGTTTGTTTAACAAATTGTAATGCTTATGATGGTTATACTCCATTTAATAATTTTGCTAAAATATTTGCTAACAGTTCTGATTCTAAGTTAATATTTAATTATTTAGAAAAATATAATAATCAACTTAAAAAAGTAGGCTATCGTGGCAGAATTATTCAAAATTGGGAAGCTTTAAAGAAGTTTGAAGTTTATGAAAATGCTGTAGGAATAGGCAAGACTGATAATGAATTTTATGCCATTTCTAAAGATGAAAATGGTAAATATAAGAAAACTGAAACAAATGAACCAGCTGACTTAGTTAATACAGCTTTTGATTTTCCTTCTTTAGTAAGTTCCACCATGTTTGAAAACTATAAAGGTTTTGGCACTAGTGAGTATTGGAAAAAAATTGGTGTAGAAAATGGAACCTTTAGTGTATCACAAGTTCAATCTGTTCCCATTTATTTAAAAGATAATTTAATAGCAACAGATATTAATAATGTTTCTATTGAAGTAGGCTTAAATGAAAATAATCAAATAGGTTTTCGCTTAATAGAGCAAGGTAATGAAATTTATGCAACAGATAGCAATATGCATTATCTATCCAATAGCGTTCCACTAACATATTATTCTTTCTCACTTTCTAGAAATATAACAAAAATAGACTTAGAAGATATCTTAAATTCTGATTATTTGCGAGTATTTGAATCACAATATAATTTATTTAAAAATATCAAAGTATCAGGTAGAAATATTGAAATTGAGCCAATATATAAGCTTAACTTAGTTACATATGAAGGAGAACTAAAAAAGATTACTAGATATAATATAACAAATTGTTATATAACAAATAATAATGGAGTATTAAGCTTTGAAGAAAGCTTTAAAAATATAGAAAATAGTGTTTCTTTAAAGACTATTTTAGAATATAATAATGTCATAGATAAAAATACCGAAGCATATCAATTTTCTTTAGATGAAATAATGACTATGGCTGAAAATTATTTTCAAGATTTAAACAAGGGTATGAGTAGATAAATCAAAAAGGTTAACGAAATCGTTAGCTTTTTTCTATAAAAAATATAAATAGAAAGAGTAAGTGTCCGAAATAAACATAAAAAAAGACACATAGATTTACCTATGATATAATGTAAGTGA
>CAKOPK010000003.1 GCA_934099115.1 uncultured Bacilli bacterium | reverse complement strand
TTATATGTCCACTTTTATATTACAACTTCACATAATTGCTTTATTTTTATTTTAATAAAAAACTGTCCGGTAGTAAGAGTAGAGGGGTCTTAATTATGAAAAAGAAAATAATATGTATAAGTTTACTATTTATTTTAATAATATCAGGAATGATATTATTAAATAATAAAGAAAGTAAAAAAGATAATTTATATATAAATTCTAAAGAATTAAATAATAATCAGTCTCTAGCAGTTTTTATAGAAAAAGATGATGGCAAGTATGAAAGGACTACAAGTATACCAACTAAAGATAGTGGATATACACTACATACAGGAAAAAGTATGTGTGAAGGAGATGCAACATTATCTTGGAATAAAGAAAAATGGGGATTAGAGATAGATAATGTTAACAAAAGAGAAATAAAATGTTATTTATATTTTGCTAAAGAAATAACGATGGAAGAAATATTAACAAATAAAAATAAAAGTACAAGAACAGATTTTAGTACAGTATTAACAGAAGATACAACCGGAACAATCTATAGTGCTGAAGATGATTATGGAACCAGTTATTATTATGCAGGAGCAATAAAAGATAATTGGGTAAAATTTGGAGGCTTTTATTGGAGAATAATCCGAATAAATGGAGACGGTACAATTCGAATGATCTATAATGGACCAACAACAGATCAAACAGGAGAAACAACACAAATAGGGACTAGTGTTTACACTAATTTAAGTGGAGATAACATGTACGTAGGATACCAATATACGAGCGGAGAAGTACATGGAAGAGGAACAGATAGTATCATTAAAGGAATACTAGATAACTGGTATAATAATAACTTAAAAAGTTATTCCAATTATATAACTACGGGAAATGGTGCAGTATTTTGCAATGATAGACAACCATCTACAGAAGAGGAAAGCATAAATGGAAGCGGAGGCACTGGAAAAACATGGACATTTTATTCTACGAGGTATAGAATATATGTGAATAAAATTCCAAGTTTAAAATGTACAAATGTGGATGACAGATTTGCAACATCAGTAGGATTAATAACCGCAGATGAAGTTGCATATGCAGGTGGGTTATTTAAAGGTAATAATGCCAATTATTTTTTGTATACGGGTCAAAATTATTGGACTATGTCACCGTGTTATTTTTGGCCTGACGATGAATTAGTTCGCATATTTTCTGTTATTTCTGATGGAATTATTGATTGGTATCGTGGCACAAGAGAATATGGCGTAAGACCTGTTATCAATCTAAAGTCAGATACAGTATTTGTGGGTTCTGGATTTAGTTCTGATCCATATATAGTATCTTAAGAATGAATATGCTATAATTGTAGTGGTTAATCTAGAATGTGTAGTCTCCGTATAGTTATGGGAATGCGAACTTGTTCGTTGTGGATAGCGATGGCTGGCTCAACAACCGTAACGTGGATAACACGAATGGTGTGCGCCCAATATCCTTTTTAAACTTACATATTTGATTATGGTTAAATATAAAGAATTAGGATACAAGATTAATCATAAGTATATACTTAAATATATGATACTGATGTTTTTAATTTTAGTAATTAGAACTAGAACAGTATCTTTCTTTTTGTTATAATTATAGTGGTTAATCTAAGAAATTGAAGCATTCTGTCTCCGTATAACTATAACAATGGTAATGCGAACGTGTTCAATGTGAATTCGGATGGCAGGCTCAACAACAACAACGTGGACTGGACTGAACCTGGTGTGCGCCCAATATCCTTTTAAAACTTACATATTTGGTTAAGGCTAAATATAAAAGAATTAGGATACAAGATTAATCATGAGTGTAAACTTAAATATATGATACTGATGTTTTATAACTTGTTTATAAGACTATTACAGTATCATTTTTTTGATTATATGTTCATAGACTTAATTAGAAAGAGGCTATGTATGATTAAAAAGATATTAATAAGTAGTATTCTTTTTTTCTTATTTCCTATTCATGTCCTTGCTATAAGTGCTCAAGATGCAGTTGTTATGGACCTAAATAGTGGGAGAGTTTTATATGATTTAAACAGTCATGACCAAAGATTAATTGCATCTATTACAAAAATTATGACTACTATAGTAACCATCATGTATAGTGATTTAAATAAGACTGTAGTAGTAGATGAAGATGTATTAAAAGCCTATGGCTCAAGTGTTTATTTGGAAGTTGGAGAAGAGATAAAACTAAAAGATTTATTATATGGACTTATGCTTAGAAGTGGAAATGATGCGGCGATTGCGATTGCAAATACTGTAGCAGGTTCTATGGATAACTTTGTCTATTTAATGAATGAATATGCATCTACGATAGGAATGAAAGATACGCATTTTGTAAATGCTCATGGCTTAGATAGCAAAGGAGTAGGAAATATATCTACTGCCTTTGATATGGCTCTTTTAACAAAGGTTGCAATGCAAAATAAAACATTTCGAGAAATATTTGCTACTAGAAATTATAAAGCATCTAGTAATTTAAAAGATTATAATTGGGCAGGTAAAAATAAACTTTTTAGTATGTATCCGTATACGACAGGAGGCAAAACTGGATATACAGATGCGGCTAGAAGAACTCTTGTTACGACTGCTAGTAAAGATAATAAAAATTTAGTTGTTGTTACTTTAAATGATGGTAATGATTTTAATGACCATAAAGAGTTATATGAAACTTATTTTGATAAATATAAAGCGATAGAAGTATTAAATAAAGATAATTTTAAAGTAGAGGATAATTATTATAAAAATGTTAGTTTTTATATAAAGAATAATTATTATGCATTAGTAACTGATAATGAAGAGAAAGATTTAAAAGTAGATATTACTTTATATAAATATGATACTGTATATAATGATATTAAAGTGGGAGAAGCTAAGGTTATGTTAAATGATACTCTTTTACATACAGAAAGTATTTATATAAAAAAGAATGAAGTTATTAAAACAGAAAAAGAGAAAGAAGGATTATTTAAGAAAATAATCAAATGGTTTCGCTCATGGTAAATGTTATATGGATATTTTTAATATTAATTGCTATTTTATATTCTTTATTAACTGGTAATATAGAAGTAATTAATAATGGAATACTTACGCATGCTTCTAGTGGAATGAATTTAATATTAGATATGATGCCTCTTATTATATTATGGACTGGTATTATGAAAATAGCAGAAGATGCTGGGTTATTACAAATATTTTCTAGATTATTAAATCCTATTTTAAGAAAATTATTTCCTAGTTTAAATAAAGAACATAAAGCTTTAGGTTATATAGCTAGTAATATAGCTGCTAATATGTTAGGACTAGGTAGTGCTGCTACTCCATTTGGTTTAAAAGCAATGGAAGAATTACAAAAAGATAACCAAGAAAAAGATACAGCAACGGAAGCTATGATTACTTTTTTAGTACTTAATACTGGAGGAGTTACTTTAATACCTACTACAGTTATTGCTCTTCGTATGATGCATGGTAGTGCTAATCCTACAGAAATTATTATTACTAGTATTTTAGCTACTTTTGTATCTTCTATATCAGGGTTAATCTTAGATTATATTATAAGGAGGAAAAGATGAATACTTTATCAAAAATAATTATTCCTTTATTTGTTTTCTTTATTATATTTTTTGGGGCTAAGAAAAAAATAAATGTTTATGAATCTTTTCTTTCAGGTGCTAAAGAAGGATTAATCATGGTATTTCATATTGCTCCTACAATTATTGCTATGGTTTTTGCAGTTAATATCTTTTTAGATAGTGGTTTTTTAATAGGAGTATTAAAAGTATTAGAACCTATTTTTAAGCTTATTCACGTACCTATTAGTATTCTTCCTATGGCTTTATTAAGACCAATAAGTGGTACTGCTTCTCTTGCTATTATGAATGATATTTTTATTAATTATGGGCCTGATAGTTATATTGGTCGTTTAGCTTCTACTTTACAAGGATGTACAGATACAACTATTTATGTGCTTGCTCTTTATTTTGGTAGTATTAAAGTTACAAAAACTAAATATGCTTTACCGGTAGGTTTATTTGCTGATTTATGTGGGATAGTAGCAGCTTTTATTATAACTTATCTATTCTTTGGCTAATTCGACAAATTTTATATCTTTTCTATGTTAGACTATAAATGGTGTTATATATGAAACAAAATATTAAAATATTTTTAATTGCTTTATTAATAGGAATAATTTCTTGTTATATCGTTTGTTATAAATTAGATACGCCTCTTATAGGAAATGCTTTAGATACAAAAGTAACTATATTTTATGTGGGTACTTATAATAATCAGGATGATGCTTTAAAAAAAGAAAAAACAATGAAAAAAGCGATTATATACGAAGAAAATAATATTTATAGAGTTATTATTGGAGTATATCAAAAAGAAGAGAGTATTGATTTAATGAGTAGTTATTTTATTGACCAGGGAATTAGTTTTCAAAAAAAAGAAATAAAGGTCAATAATGAATTTATTAAGAAGAGTAAAGATTATGAATTATTATTAAAAACAAGTGAAAAAGAATATTTTCAAAATATTAATAATTCATTATTAACTTTATTTCATGAATATAGTTCTAATTAAATAGGAATAATAAGAATGGTGAAATATATGAAAAGAAATTATTTTTATCTATTCTTATTTTTTATTTATATTTTGTTTCTTTCTAAAGATACTTTATTAAGAAAAAATAATACCAATAATATAAAAGAGTATTATTGTACTACAAATGAGATTAATGATGATTATCAAGAATTATTAAAACTCGTAAATTTAGAACAAGAAAATAATTTAGTAATCAGTAAGATTATAAGAAGAGATATGTATTCTTTTTATGATTTATTTACTATTTTAAAGGGTACTAAGGAAGGAATAAAAGTAGGAGATGCAGTTATTAATGAACAAGGGTTAATTGGTATTATAAATAAAGTATATGATAATTATAGTGAAGTAAAATTAATTAGTAGTCCTAGTTCTAAAATATCTGTTAAAATTAATAATTCTTATGGAATATTAGTATATCAAGATAATAAATTCCAAGTGCTTAATTTAAAATTAAATGAAGAGATAAGAAAAGGAGATTTAGTTTATACTTCAGGACTTACTAATATAAAAGAAGGTATTTTAGTAGGAAAAGTAAAAACAGTTACAAAAGATAAATTAGAATTAGAATATATAACTGATTTAGAAGATATTAATCTTATATCTTTAAAATATGTAGGAGTTATTACAGAGTGATTTATTTATTATTAGATTTTCTTTTATCATATATTTTAAAATATCCTACCTACTTGATATTATTAAATGTTTTATATATACAAAAAAAAGATACTTATAAGATTATAGAAGTTGGTCTTATTTTAGATTTAATCTTCTTTAATACTTATTTTGTATATACACTCTTATTATTTATTATATATATGTTATTTAAAAAAAGAAGATTAAATCAAAATCATTTCTTATCTTATCTTTTATATATAACAATTATATATATATTATTTACTTTTTCTTTAGGATTTATTAATCATTATAGTATTCTTTCTATATTATATATTAGTTTTAAAAATTATATTATTAATGTTCCTCTTTATATTCTTTGTTATAAAATAAGGGGTGAATTCATAAAATTTATATAGGTGAAGAGTCATGGATATAGAAAGTATTATGAGAAAGAATAAAGCCAAAAGAAAAAGTTATCTTACAGAAGAAGCTCCTAAGAATAATTCCAAAATTAAATATTTTAGAAATTTAATATCACGAGTATTAATTACAATGATTTTTGTTTTAGGAAGTATTATATATACTAATATAGATAAAAAGAATGAAGAATTATATAAGAAATACGTGTTTTTATCTTCTTTAGAGTTTAGTAAGTTTAATCAATATTTTAGTAAAATATTTGGGTCTGTTGATTTTCAAAAGAAAGATGCAGATACTAGTGTTTTTTTAAGTCAAATTTCTTACAGTAATATGGAAAATTATCAGAATGGGGTAAAACTTACAACGGGTATTAATAGACCAATAAGTGTTATTACAAGTGGGATAGTAGTATTTATTGGGGAAAAAGAAAATTTAGGGAATACTTTAATTGTACAAGGAAATGATGGAGTAGATATATGGTATTCTAATATAACTGATAGTGATATTAAAGTATATGATTATATAGAAAGTGGTTCTATAATAGGTACTAGTAATAGTGAAGATATTTATCTAACTATCATGAGGGATGGGAAATATTTAAGCTATGAAGAATATCAAGCCCTTAATTAAAGTTCATCCCTCTACTTATATTTTAATTTTAATGTTTTTGTTATCAGGATACTTTCTAAATATTATCTTAATTCTTATAATCGTTCTTTTTCATGAATTAGGACATATTACTATAACTAAGCTATTAAAATATAAAATAAAAGAAGTTAATATTTATCCTAGTGGGGGACTTACTATTATAGAAAAGCCTATTAATTCTAGTATATCTCATGATATTTTAATAGCTATCTTTGGTATGATTTTTCAAATTATTCTTTTTGGTTTCTTTCTTTTATTATATAAATATCATCTTATTAGAACATATACTTATTTATTGTTTAAAACTTATAATAAAACTATTTTACTATTTAATTTAATACCTATTATTCCTTTAGATGGTTATCAATTATTAAAGAGTATCTTAGAATATTTATTTTCTTATAAATTGTCTTTTTATCTTAGTTTTATTATAAGTTTTATAGCTATATTATTATTTATAACTAGAGATTTATTTTCTATTAATAATTATTTTGTACTTAGTTTTTTATGTATAAAAATGGTTTATAGTTTAAAGAATTTTAAGTATGAACATTTTAAATTCTTATTAGAAAGACATCTTTATTCTTTTAAATATCATAGAATTAAATATGAAAAGAAAGAGAATATTGATTATTTAAAGAAAGATACTTATCATTATTTTAAAAGAAATAATACTTATGTAAGTGAGAAAAGAGTTTTACATGATAAGTATAATTTATGACTTGAAATTTTAAGGCTCGTTCATTATAATAAATAGCCAAGAGGAGACATTATGAGCTATATATATCAATTAAAAGATGATAATGTTGATTTAAATTATAAAGATAAAGATGAACTTTATCAAAAAGAATTAGTATATTATGTTTTAGAAAGTAGAGATATTCATAAAATATATAATTTATTACTTTATATTAAGGGGTCAGAATGGGATTTATTATTGCAAGCATTCCTAGATGCCCATGATGTTCATTATATTTTTCAACTTTTTATTTATACTCTTAGTAATACAGGATTACCTACTGATAAAATTATAGAAGAAACTATTAAGAGTGCTCTTAAGACTAAAGATGAGAGTTATATGTATCAAATACTTAAAATAATACCAAGAGAGGCTTATGCTTTTAAGAAAACTTTAGAACTTAGATTACTATTATTTAAAAGTATTTGTGATACTAAAGATGTGTCTATTATGTTTGCTTGTTACTTTTATTTTTCTAGAGAAGAGGATTTTGTATATCAAATGTTATTAGATAGTATTTTAGCTTCTAGAAATTATTATTTTATCTTAGAGTTATTATTAAAAGTTGGTGATATTAAAACTTGTAAGATGAAGCGAGAGAAGAATGAATTATTTTTAGAAAAGAATTATTTAAGAATTAAGAATATTTTAATGGAATGCCAAGATAAAGAGCTTTATTTGGAATTTCAGAATAGAATTAATAATAAACTTTTTAGTAGAGATTTAGAAGAATTTATAAAGTTAGAAAGGTAGATTTATATGAATAAAAGTTTAGAAGAACTAATTAGAAAGTTACCGAGTAGTAAAGAATTATTGAATGTTTTAATAGAAGATAATATTCTAAGTTTAGATGAATTAGAAAATGCCGTTATAAAGATGCGTGAAGCTAGTTATATTTATTGGTTTAGTAAGGAAATTAAGAATGCTTCAATAGAAAAATTAGCAGATGCTTTAATTTTAACCCGAAAAGTAGAGACAACTTATCAGTTTGCAAGAGATATCAAAGAAGCACCAATTAAACCTTTAGCAAGAGAGATTATTCGCTCTAAGAATGCTTATTATATTTATCAATTTGCTTTAAATATTAAAGGGGCTCCTATAGAGGAATTAGAAGAAGCGATTATTGATTTAAAAAATTATGTTCATATCTCTTTATTTGCTCAAAATATTAAGGGTGCTAATATCGAAAAACTAGCAAGGGCAGTTATAAACTTAAATAGACCAGAACAAATTTATGATTTTGCTCTTAATATAAAGGGGGCTCCTACTAATTTACTTACACAAGCGATTATAAATGTTCATGATGCAGAATATATTTACCGTTTTATGTGTGATATACCGGGGGCTAATTTAAAGATTTTAACTAAAGGAATTATTGAAACTAGAAATGCTCAATATATTTATCAATTTGCTTTACAATCTAAGCAATATTTAAAAGAATTAGGAGATGCTTTAATAGATATAAAAGATATAGAATATATTTATCACTTTATAGTAAATATAGATTGTACACAAGGATTAATTGATGCGATTATTAAGTCTAGAAACGTTTATTATATTTATTCTACAGCAAAAGTGATCAAGAATGAAGGGTATATTCTTGATTTAGCAAGAGCAATTATCAGTATAAACTCTGCTAGTGCTATCTATGTTTTTGCAAGAGATACAAAGATGCCTATTCAAGAATTAGTAGAAGCTTTAATTCAAATTGGGGATATATCTTTTATCTTTCAACTCTTAATAGATGGAAAGACACCAGAATATAACGAATTATTATTAAAAGCTATTTTAAATTCTAAAAACTATATGTTTATTTTAAAATTATTAAGAAAGTGTGCTAGTGCTTTACAAAAAAAGGATTTAACAGATTTAGAACATTTTTTACTTCGTAAAGAAAGTTCATTCTTAATATCTTTAAAGGATTGTAAAGATTTAGCTTTACTTGTTAATTTTTATTCTGATTTTAAAGGGACTAGTTATCAGTTATATTTGAAAGCATTAATAAAAAGATTACTTGTAGAAAAATTATTAAGAATAGATGCCTATTCAAGACAAGAACAAATGGAATTATTAAGAATGATTTATCAGTCTGATAATAAAGAACTTATAGAAGAATATAAAGAACAATGGATTTATATTTTTAAAGAAGAGGCTCCAGTAAGAAAGTTAAAGTTTCCTAAGTTTTTATAAAGTTGTGTAAAATGTTGTAAAATCCTCCAGAAATTTGTCATAGTTTATAAGTAGTTCATAAATTTGTAGTATAATAAATCCTTGCAAAAGGAGGAATTCTATGGAGAAATTATGACTAGAAAGATACTAAGTGTGAATAATAAAAGTTTTAAATATACAAGATGGAGGGGAAGAATATGAATAGAAATTTATTACAAAGTTTATATCAAAAATTAGATTTATTAAGAAAGAAAAATAAGAAAGAAGAAGTTGTTAAGAAAGAAATAAGCATTGAAGACTTAAAGAAGGCGATTATTGCTTATCCAGATAAAAATGCAAAACAAAATAATATTAAAAAAACTACAAATATGGCTGAAATAGCAGAGTGTGTGTCAAAAGCGAATAATGATAGTTATATTTATTATTTAGCAAAAGATACGGAAGAGGAAGAGCGAGTAGATAATACTATTGTTGCAAGTTCTAGTGTGATATCTAGATTAAATACTTTAGAAATGCTATCTAAGAATTGTAGTGTAGAAGTTATAGAACGTTTAAAAAATAAAATAGATGATTATTATTTATTAGCAAGAATTTTAGTGTTTGGTGCTAATGCTACATCACCTAAATTAGTGTTAATGGCTTCTAATACTGCTATTTATGAAGTGCTAGAAAGTACTGACTTAACAGTTCAACAAAAAGTAAAATATTTAGGATATATATATGGAGTAAAACCTTCTAAATTACCAATTAGGGAATTAAATTCTATAATTAATACTATTAAAAGTGATAAAGATGAAGAAATAGTAAGGAAACGTGTTAAATAGGCAAAAACATTTGACAAATTGGGGTATATTTGTTAGAATTATAAACGCGAAGCTTAATTCGTAAAAACCACTCTGAAATGGTTCTAAATAATTACCATAAAGGTGCGTCTTAAAAATAGAAGGAGGAATGAAGGATGAAAGCTATATTCGAAACTGGTGGAAAACAATACTATGTAAGCGAAAATGATGTAATCTATGTTGAATTATTACCAAATGAAGTGGGTAGTGAAGTAACTTTTACTAATGTTTTAGCAGTTGATAACAAAGTAGGTACACCATATGTTGAAGGTGCTAAAGTTGTATGTTTAGTAGAAAAACACGGTAAACAAAAGAAAATTAAAGTGTTTAAATATAGACCTAAAAAGAAATATCGTAGAACTCAAGGTCATAGACAACCTTACACTAAATTAGTGGTTAAAAAAATTGCTTAATTATGATTAAAGTACATATTAGTAAAGATAAAATAATTATTAAAGGGCATGCTGATTATGCAGATTATGGCAAAGATATCGTTTGTGCTAGTTGTTCTGCAATTGTAATTACAAGTGTTAATTTAGCTTTAAAAAAAGATAAAGATTCATTAATTTATCAAGAAGAAAAAGACAAGTTAACTATTGAAATAAAAAATACAGACCCAGATATTTTATTGATAATTAATAATATGTTAGATTTATTAAAAGAGTTATCATTAACTTATACAAAAAATATCAAAATAATAGAGGAGGAAAGACCATGAATTTTATGAAATTGAATATCCAATTATTTGCTCACGTTAAAGCTCAAGGTTCTACTAAAAACGGTCGTGATTCACGCGGACGCAGATTAGGAGCAAAAGCTGCTGATGGAGAGACTGTAACTGCAGGTTCAATCATCTATCGTCAAAGAGGAACAAAAATTTATCCTGGAACAAATGTTGGAATGGGTAAAGACCATACATTATTTGCCAAAGTTAACGGCGTAGTTCGTTTCGAAAGATTAGGCAGAGATAAAAAGAAAGCAAGCGTTTACGAAGCATAGTAAATGCTTTTTTTTTATATAAAAAAACCACTCATTGTGGTTTTTTCTAGTTCTTGAAATAAGCATCTAAATAATAGATAGGTCTTCTTTCTTTAAAATATTGAGTCTCAAAATCAGTCATAATGTTAGGGATTTTTCTTTCATCACGATGAAGGTCTAAACTAACGGTTTTAAAAGTATACCAGTAGTCAGATAATGTTTCTAGAGAATAAGCAAATAAACCTTTATTATCAGTTTTTAAAATAATATGTTTATCACGCTTAAATACTTTATCATATAATCTTAAATAGTTTTCGTGAGTAAATCTTTTCTTTTCATCTTGTTTTTTAGGCCAAGGCTCAGAAAATGTTAAATAAATAGTATCTACTTCTTTACCAAAAACTTTATCTAATAAAGAAGCATCCATATTTATTATTTTAATATTTTCAAGATTTTCTTTTCTTAGACGGTCTACTGCTTTTACCATTTGGGAATCAGAAAGTTCTATTCCTACAAAGTTTATTTTAGGGTTTTGTTTAGCCATTTTAATAATAAAATCACCACGACCCATACCTAACTCAATATAAATAGGATTGTTATTACCAAAAACTTTAGCCCAATTATTTTTATAAGATGTAGGGTCTGTTACTAAATAAGGACTTTTTCTAATAATATCTTTTGCACCTTTTATTTCGTTATAACGCATAAATAATCACTCCTAAAAAGGATTATATCAAGAATGAGTATTAAAAGCAATAAAAGAATTGCAATAATAATTTAATTAAGATATAATTATCTTGATGAAAAGAGGATGTCATGAAAAAAGGGTTTGCGCTACTAGAAACAATGGTTGTTGTTACTTTTTTAGCGGTATCTTTATTATTACTTTATAGTAGTTTTAGAAATATGATTAACAATAATAAAAAGAATGTTTATTATGATAATGCATCTTATATTTATGAAGCATATTATTTAAAAGAATATTTAGATATTAAAAATAATACTAAACTTTTAAAACAAGATATAGAAGAGATTACTTGTGATGATTTTATAAAAGATGGTTGTAAAAAGATTATAGAAGAATTTAATATAAAGAGTATGTATCTTGCTAAAACAAATATTAAAGAATATAAAGAAAGTAGTACTTTAAATAATTATTTAAATAGTTTATCTAGTAGTTCTTATCCATATCGCTTTATTATTGAAATAAGGGATGGTAATACATATTCTTATGCTAGTATGGGAATAGAGGGATTAGATTATGAATAAAAAGGGTGTAACAATTATAGAACTTTTAATTAGTATTTCTATGATATCCATTGTATTACTTTTATTATTAAGGGTTATGTTATCTTTAGAGAATATTAATAATGATGAGTCTTATGCTTCTAGTGATGAAATAAAAAGAACAGAGGTGATTAAAAATATAGAAAGTGATTTTTTAAATAAAGGTTTAATGGGAGTTTATATAGATAATAAGACTATACTTTTTAAGTTTAAGAAAGAAAATAAAGAGTTAGTAGTAGATTCTAATTATATTACTTATGATAATGTTACTTATACATTAAAGAGTAAAAATGCTTCTTATGGATGTGTTACTTATTCCTATCAAGAATTAGATTCTGATTATTATTTATTTACTATTACTATACCAGTTTTAATTGATGATAAAAATACTACTAAAGATGATGATATTATACTTACTTATATTGGCTTAAAAGATGATAATATTTCTTTTACAGGTAATTATGCTTGTTAAAATATAAGTATTAGAAGAATACTAATTATTACTTGCATTATTCTTCCTTTTAAGAAGCTTAGATAATGAATAGGGGTTTCTTCTAAAATAGATTTTACTTGAGTGTGAATGCTTAATCCTCCGAAAGAAATGATAGATACGGCGAATATTTCTTTTAGATTAACTAAGTTTTGATATTTTATTAAGTGATTTAGACCATTGGTTATTTCTAAAATGCCAGAGGTTAGAATTTCAATTTTTGGATTATTTGGAAGAAAGGATAAGATAATAAAATTTAATAACATATAAAATATGATAGTTCCTAATATTGCTAGAAGAGTGCTCATACTATTTTTAATACTATGATTAATAACAGTTCCTAAATTACTTTTTGGAGCTTTTATTTTATTGCTTTGGAATTTAGGAGCTTTTTTTCTTAGAAGAAGAGCAATAATAAAATTAGAAGAATAATGAATAAGGATTATTTTAAGGGGAGAAGTAAATAATTCAGATAACATGATAGTTAAAAATAAAGGGTTAGAAAAATAAGTGAAATATAAATAGTGTTCTGCTTCTTCTACAGTTATAAATTTTTGCTCTACTAAGTTTTTTAAAATATAAGCACTACTGGGAGTGCCACTTATTAAACTCATAAAAAAGACATAGGCACATATTCCACTAGTGTGGAATAAAACTTGAAATAAATTACGAAATAAATAATAAAATATTAGAGGTATTCTAGCATAAATAAAAATGTCATTTAAAATAAACATGGGAAATAAAGAAGGAAATACTCTTTTAAAGAAGAGGTTAAGTCCTGATGTAATTAGGCTGGCTATTTCTTTATTTTGATTAAAGATAATGTAAAGAGCAAAAAAGCAAAAGAAACAAAAAGTAAAATTAAGTATTTTTTCCTTCATAAAAACCTCATTATCTGATATAATTTATTAGGTGATAATAAAAATGATTAATAAAATATATGTAGGAATTAAAGATTTTATGAAAGACAATTATAAGAGTTTAATTGCTTTAATCGTTATATTCCTTTTATTTATGATAGAACTTCCTTATTCTATTTATACTCCTGGAGGAGCTGTAGACTTAAATGAGAGAATTATGGTTGAAGATGGTTCATCTAGTACAGGCTCTTTTAATATGGCTTATGTTTCTATGGTTAAAGGCTCTACTCCTTTTTTATTATTATCTTATATTATACCAGATTGGGATATTGTTAAGAAAGATAATATTACTATAGAAGGAGAGAATATGGATGATATGCTTGCTAGAGAAAAACTTTATATGCAAGAATCTATTGATGCAGCGATTATTAATGCTTATAAAGAAGCTGGTAAAAAGTTAACTATTACAAATACTATTCATAAGGTATCTTATATTGCGGAAGATGCTTCTACAGATTTAAAAATAGGGGATCAAATTATTAGTGTTAATGGAGAATCTATTTCTTCTTTACAAGATTTAAAAAATAAAGTAAATACCTTCGTGGAAAATGATGTTGTAAAAATAAAGATAAAAAGAAATAATAAAGAAAAAGAAGCATCTGCGAAAGTTTATAAGACTAGTGATGGCTTAAAAATAGGAGTTAGTTTAATTACTAATTATGAATATGATTCAGACCCTAAAATTACAGTGAAATCAAAGGCTAGTGAAGCTGGATCCAGTGGGGGACTTATGATGAGCTTAACTATTTATAACAAACTTACGGATAAAGATATTACTAGAGGTAAAAAAATAGTGGGTACTGGTACTATTGATATTGATGGTAATGTTGGTGAAATTGGGGGAGTAAAATATAAATTAATTGGTGCAGTAAAAAATAAAGCGGAAATATTTATTTGTCCATTAGAGAACTATGAAGAAGCTAAAAAGGTTGCTAAAGAGAGAAATTATGATATTAAAATAATAAGTGCAAGTACTTTTCAAGAAGTATTAGAAAAGCTAGAGAAACTTTAATTCTCTAGCTTTCATCATAATTATCTAGAAAACTATGTTTCCCAGAATCATCTTTATAGCCTAATATTTGAGTTAAATTAATATTCTCCATACTTTTAAATATATTATAAATAATATAGGGATTTTTGGCTTCTAGTTCTTTTATTAAATTTTTAATTTCTTTTCTTTTACTTTTTTCTTCATGAATACTACTTTCAATTGTCATTTTACAGGCACAATTTAAAAATGATAGTTGATTGTTTTTTGCCCAAGATATTATGTCTTTTTCACGGACATAATATAAAGGACGAATAAGTTCCATTTCTTCATAATGCTCACTATGGAGTTTTGGCAACATTGTTTTAATCTCAGAACCATAAAACATACTTAAAAGATTTGTTTCAATCACATCGTCAAAATGATGGCCTAAAGCTATTTTGTTACAGCCTAGTTCTTGGGCTTTATTGTATAAGTGTCCACGTCTCATTCTAGCACACATATAACATGGATTTTTAAAAGGAATGGAGTCTACAGCAGCAAAAATGTCACTGGTAAATATCTCAACTGGAATATTTAATCTAGAAGCATTTTCTTTAATTTCATTTAAGTGTTTTTCTGTGTAACCTGGGTTCATGACAACAAAAACAGTTTCAAAGTGAATCTTACCATGACGATGAATTTCTTGAAAACATTTAGCCATTAGAAAAGAATCTTTACCACCACTGATGCATACCATTATTTTATCGTTATCATTGATTAAATGATAATCTCGAATGGCTTTTGTAAATTTACACCATATTTCTTTACGATATTTTTTGATAATAGAGCGTTCAATCTCTTGATATTGTTCCATATGCATTCCTCATTTATGGATTTATTATACAAAATAGTTGAAGATATTGCAAATAGAATGCAAAAAAATTAAAATTTTTTCGTTAACTACTTGAAACTCAATCAGCTTTATGTTATGATTAATTAGCAATGGACCTCTAGCTCAGTTGGTTAGAGCATCCGGCTCATAACCGGGCGGTCGTAGGTTCGAGCCCTACGAGGTCCACCATAAATATGCGCGTGTGGCGGAATTGGTAGACGCACTAGACTTAGGATCTAGCGGATAATTCCATGGGGGTTCAAGTCCCTTCACGCGCACCACTTTGAAATAATCCTGTTTTTACAGGTTTTTTAATTGCTTAAATTAAGTGTTATTTTAGTTAAAATATGTTATAATTTTATATAAGGAGTTGATTTAAATGGAAAATAAATGTTTTCTGGCGGTTGAAATCAAACCTAAAAATTATTTTCCAATTAATTTATTAGATTTGCAAATATCGCCAAATCGTGTAATAACTAAAATAGAAGAGTTAGATAGCTATACTTTAAAATATACAGAAAAAGAGCTAAAAGATGCGATTAAAGAAGCTAATCTTTTAACTATGAGGGATGATATGTCTTTAGTAGTTATATATAATGAGAAAAGCAGATTTCGAAAAGTAGATGTAATGACCAAAGATTTAAAATTTAATTTATGGGAAGATATTAAGAAAAAGTACAACAAAATATATTTAAATAAAGTTGTTAATTTTTTAAATAATAAAGTTACAGAAAAAGAGTTACAACAAATAAAGATGAGCAGTACTCCAGAAGAATTAATAAAGGCTATTAATGCTTTACCATATTTTATAGAAAGAAAGTTATATTTTTATTTATATGAAAAATAGTATGGAAAGCTATATAGATAGTTATTTAGAATATATTATTTTGGAATTAAATTATTCTATAAAGACAAAAGAAACTTATAAAGAGGTTTTAGAAGAATATAAAAACTATTTAGAAAAAAAGCATCTTTCTTTTTTTGGTGTTACGAGGGAAGAAGCGAATACTTATAAAGCATATTTGATTGCTAAAGGATATGAAAATAAAACTACTTCTCTTCATTTAAGTGCAGTAAGAAGTTTTTATAATTATTTACTAGAAATAAAAATGCTAGTGGGGAATCCTTTTATGAATTTAAAAAACCCGAAAATAGCTAGAAAGTTACCTAATTTTTTAAATAATAATGAAATAGAGGCTATACTTACAAGTAACTCCAAAGAAAATGATTTAGAATTTCGTAACAGGCTTATTATTGAATTTATATATACTACTGGGGTTCGTGTTAGTGAACTTGTAAATATTAAAGTTAATGATTTAAGACAAGATGGCTCTTTAAAAGTTTTGGGAAAAGGAAATAAAGAGAGAACGATTTATTATAAAGCTTGTGATACTAAATTATTAGAAGAATATTTGCAAGTTCACCGATTAGCAATATTAAGTGGAATAACTAGTGAATATTTATTTATAAGTAAGAGTGGGAATCCTTTAACGACTAGGAGTGTAGAAAATATTGTAAAGAAACTTGCAGAAAAGCATGGAGTTAAGAGCAAAGTGACACCACATACGTTTCGCCATACTTATGCGACGGATTTATTAAATAATGGAGCAGATATACGTTCTGTAGGAGAATTATTAGGACATAGTAGCCTTAGTACTACACAAATTTATACTCATGTTACATCAGAACGATTAAAAAGTGTTTATAAGAAAGCTCATCCTAGACAAAAAATGCAAAAATAGCTTGTTATTTTTACTTTTCTTACTTATAATCAATATATAGGGAGGTAAATGAAATGAAGAGAATTAAAATAGTAGGAGTTATTTTAGGAGTAGGATTACTAGTTGGACTTCTAATTTATTCCAGCACACATACATTCCGAGATAATCATTTAAGAGTAGAAGGAATACGTGTTAGAGTAGGTGAAAATGCATTATTGGTTGCCGATTGTGATGAAGGAACAGCGACAGTAACTCACTGTGAAAAAACTTTAAAAGTAAGGGGAAAAGATCAAAAATTAGTATTTGATTTTAAAAATTTTAAAGAAAATGGATATCCAAATACAGTAGTGGCAACTATTAATGGTCATGAGTTTTATAAAAAAGATGGTTTAAATATTGAAGAACAGGGAAGTATTGATTATAAAATTTTCTTAAATTTTCAAGTCATGGATAATTATATTATCTTTACTTTAACAGATGGAACAAATGGTAGAACAACTACTTTATATGCGATAGATACTGAAGGAAATATTGTATTAGAAGAATATGATATTGATAAAGAAGATATGCGTATTAAAGATTATACAGACTTTATTAGTTATGATAATAATACTATAAAGATATATGCTACAAGAGTAGTAGAAGATATTAATTATAAAGGTGTATCTATTTGTAATGCTAAAGATAATGAAGTAGTAGAAGCTTATTATACTTATACTTTAAAAAATGGTAAATTTACTAAGAAACAAACTGGTGTTATAACGGCTTCTAAGTTTATATCTGATAAAGGTATTATTTGTGCGAACAAGAAGTAATTTCTTGTTTTTCTTTTTTAGGAGGGACAAAATCAATACCGCAGCTTTTATTAAAAGGGTTACAGCGAAGAATTCTTTTTATAGCCATGATAGAACCATGGAATGCTCCATATTCTTTAATAGCGGTTATGGCATAATTAGAACATGAAGGATAAAATCGACATTTAGAATGGCTAGATAAAGGTAATGCTTGATAAAAATGTATTAATTTAATAAGAATATTTTTCATTGCAATCACAAGTCTATTTTAGCATATTTCCTAGATATTTTCTATTAAATATGCAACTTTATCTTGTTTATTTTACTAATTTATAATATAATACTATTGGCAAATAAATTGCAAATACGCATTAATATGGAGTTTTTGTCCGAGTGCTACTATAAGTAGTGGATAAAGATGATGAAGTATTAAGAGGTAAAAAACGAAAGGATGGGATGATTTATGGCCGTTGTTTCTATGAGTTATTTATTAGAAGCAGGAGTTCATTTTGGACATCAAACTAAAAGATGGAATCCTAAAATGAAAGAGTACATTTTTGGTACTAGAGAAGATATTTATATTATCGATCTTGAAAAAACTACAAAAAAATTAGAGGAAGCTTACGCTGAGGTAAAAGCTATTGCTGATAATGGTGGAACTTTCTTATTTGTAGGGACTAAAAAACAAGCAGGAGAAGCTGCTAGAGAAGAAGCTGAAAGAAGTAATTCTTACTACGTTACTGAACGTTGGTTAGGTGGAACTTTAACTAATTTCCGTACAATCAGAAGAAGAGTTAAGAGACTTGAAGAAATTGAAAATATGGAAAAAGATGGTAAATTTGATGTTTTACCTAAAAAAGAAGTAATTGGTTTAAAGAAAGAATATGAAAAATTAAATAAGATTTTATCAGGTATTCGAGAAATGAACAAATTACCTAATGCTTTAATTATTGTTGATCCTAAGAAAGAAATTAATGCTATTAGAGAAGCAAGAAGATTAAATATTCCAGTATTTGGAGTAGTTGATACAAATTGTGACCCTGATGATGTTGATTTTGTTATTCCAGGAAATGATGATGCAGTAAGAAGCGTTAAAGTATTATTAGGTGTTTTAAATAATGCTATTTGTGAAGCTCATGGATTAGAGATGGTTGATTATGTTACTGAAGAAGATAAAAAAGTAAAAACTATGGATGAAGTAATTAAAGAACCTATCGTTGATAAAACTGAGAAAACTGAAAGAAAATCATTTAAGAAAAATGATAAACGTGGAGAAAGAAAAGAGACTCTAAAAGTTGTAGAAAAAGAAGAAAAAGTAGAAGAAAAAGATTATAGTAAAATGACTTTAACAGAACTTAAAACTATTGCTAAGGAACAAGGAGTTAAAGGTTATTCTACAATGAAAAAAGATGAAATTATTACAAATTTAAAGTAATATAGGAGGATAGATTATGGAAGTTACTGCAAGTATGGTAAAAGAATTACGTGAGCAAACTGGTGCTGGCATGATGGATTGCAAAAAAGCATTAGCTGAATGCAATGGTAATATGGCAGAAGCTACAGATTGGCTAAGAGAAAAAGGTATTGCTAAAAGTGCTAAGAAAGAATCACGTATTGCTGCAGAAGGGTTAGCAAATATTTATGTTAATGGTAATCGTGCAGTTATTTTAGAAGTAAATAGTGAAACAGATTTTGTAAGTAAAAATGAAGAATTTACAGAAATGATTGATACAATCGGTAATATTATTTTAAATAGTGATGCTACTGATTTAGATAGTTCTTTAGCTTTACCATATGAAGATGGAACTATTGCAGATTTAATTATTGCAAAGACTGCTAAAATTGGAGAAAAGCTATCTCTAAGAAGAGTAGGAATTGTAGAAAAACAAGATGATGAAGTATTTGGTTCTTATTTACATATGGGTGGTAAAATTGCTGTTTTAACTGTATTAAAAGGAGCAAATGAGGAAGTAGCTAGAGATGTTGCAATGCAAGCTGCTGCTATGAAACCAGCTTACGTATTTACAAGTGATGTTCCAGCAGAGGTAGTAGAACGTGAACGTGCTGTTCAAAAAGAATTAGCTGTTTCTGAAGGAAAACCTGCAGATATCGCTGAAAAAATGGTAGAAGGACGTATTAAAAAATACTATAAAGAAATTTGTTTAGCAGAACAACCATTTATTAAAGATGGCGATATAAGTGTTTCAACTTATGTAAAAAATAATAATGGTGAGATTAAGAGTATGATTCGTTTTGAAGTAGGCGAAGGAATTGAAAAAAGAAATGAAAACTTTGCTGAAGAAGTAATGAATCAAATCAAAGGAAACTAACAGAGTTTCCTTTTTTTATCTTATAGGAAAGTTCATATAAACTAAAAATAAAAACATCCAATTTTTAATTTTTTTTATGAAAAAAACAATATTCGACACTTATTTAACATAATTTAGTGGTTTTCATTTAATATAAATGTTTTAAGATGTTATAATACTAATAAGTGGTGAATGATTATGAATAAGAAGGCAATTAAAATATTACAAGGTTTATTATTTATTTTTATTATAGCAGCGTTTATTTATATAGGCACTAGAGATTTTAGTCATAAAATAAATGTTGATAATGAAAAATTTGATTCTGAGTATGCCAATGTTAATAAAGACAATGTTTTTGTTTATTCGAATGCTACAGATATTTATTCTATTATGAAAAATGGAAGTGCTATTATTTTTATGGGATTTCCAGAAAATGTATGGAGTGGATATTATGCAAATATTATAAATGAAGCCGCAAAAGAAACAGGAATTAAAGAAGTCTTGTATTATAATTTTTATGAAGATAGACAAAATAAAAATGGGACTTATCAGAGTATTGTTTTAAAATTAAAGAATTATGTTCTTACAAATGATGTTGGCGTACAAAATATAAATGCCCCGACGCTAATTATTGTAAAAAAAGGGGAGATTCTTTATTATGATAATGAAACTGCTATTATGATTGGTAATTTAACTCCAGAGGATTATTGGACTGATTATCGAAAAGGAATAAAACTTAATAATTTTAAAACGATGTTTACTAATTATTTAAGTAGTAATTAATAAGATGAAAAAATTGCCATATATATTAATATAAGTAGTTAGAAGCTTGTAAAATTGGGTAATTTTGGATATAATGATGTTATAATATTCAATTAAGGAGGAATAATAGAATATGGATGAAGTAGAAACAAAAATGCAAAAAGCAATAGAAAATTTAGAAGCAAGGCTTTTAAATATAAGAGCTGGTAGAGCTAATCCGGCTATGTTAAATGGAATTATGGCTAATTATTATGGGGTACCAACTCCTATTCAAAGTTTAGCAAATATAACTGTGCCAGAAGCAAGAAGCTTAATGATTAAACCATTTGATCGTGGAGCCTTAAAAGAAATAGAAAGAGCTATTAATGAGGCTAATATTGGTATTACGCCAACAAATAATGGAGAATTAATCATTTTAACAGTACCTGAACTTACGGAAGAAAAAAGAAAAGATTATGTTCGCCAAGCTAAAATGATATGTGAAGAAGCAAGAGTAGCATTAAGAAATATTCGCCAAGACGCTAATAATGATATTAAAAAAATGGAATTGCCAGAGGATGAAGAAAAATTATATTTAGAAGATATACAAGAAAATATTAATACATATAATAAAAAGATAGACGAAATCTTTAAGGAAAAAGAAATCGAGTTAATGAGGGTTTAGTATGAATAAAAAATTTAAGGAAATAAATAACGAAGAAGTAAATGAGGTAGTATCTTTAACTAAGAAAATATTAAAGCTATTGTATATCGTTATGATTGTAGCCATTATATTATGTGGAACAATTATTTTAAAAAATTTAAATGTATGGCATATTTTACTTACTTTCCTTAAAGTTTTATCACCATTATTTATAGGTTTTGTTATTGCTTGGTTGTTAAATCCAATTGTAAAGAAATTAAATCAAAAAGGATTACCGAGAATATGGGGTAGTTTACTTGTATATGCAATATTTTTAATATTTATTTATATATTTTTAAGAATATTAATCCCAACTTTATATAATCAAATTAATGAATTAATCATAACTTTGCCGGCAATATTAGATAAATTTAAAGTTGTAATGAATGATTTTTTAGACCAAGTTGCTATTAGTGGCTTAGATGTATCAGGATTAAAAGATAATTTATTTTCGGGAGTAGGAGAATATTTATTAAAGTTTACAAATTCACTTCCAACATCATTAATTGATATTTTAGGAAATTTATTTTCTGGTATAGGTACTATTTTAATTAGTTTAGTAGTTGGTTTATATATGCTATTTGATTTTGATGCGATTGCTAAACATTTTCTTAAATTAGTTCCTAATAAGAATAAATATGAGATGGAAGTATTATTGACTGATATTGGCAAAGAAGTAAGAAAAACAATTAGTGGAACTCTTTTAGTAGCATTTATGGTATTTGTTTGTGATACGATAGGGTTTGCTATTGTTGGCTTAAATGCACCATTATTATTTGGAGTATTCTGTGGTTTAACAGATTTAATTCCCTATATAGGACCATATATTGGAGGAGCTGCTGCAGTAATAGTTGGCTTTAGTCAAGGTTCCATAACAGGCATTGCTGTATTAATTGTATGTGTAGTTGTTCAGTTAGTAGAAAACTATATATTACAACCAATTGTTATGAGTAAAACAACCCATTTACATCCAGTAACAATTATGATTGGTTTATTAGTATTTGCTCACTATTTTGGAATACTTGGTATGGTTATTGCGACTCCTTGTATAGCTCTTATGAAAGTAATATTTAAGTTTATTGTAAAAAAATATGATTTATTTAAAGATGATGAAATTTTTATAAAAGAGGTTTTAGAAGATAATTAAACTTCTTTTTTAATATAAAAATTTTTGTAAACTTTTGCCACACATATAATCTATAGAAACATGAAAGTAATTAGCAAATAAATATATATATATACTGCTTGCTTTATGGGCATTTCTTTCGTATAAAGAAATTGTAGATACAGAGAATCCGAGGATATTTGCTAAGCCTTTTTGACTAATTCGAGCCATCTTTCTATAATATTTTAAACTAAATTTTAGATAAGAATAATTTATATTTTGATAAATATTATCTTGTTTTTTCTTTTTATTTAAACCAAAAAATGTATCTAGAGAAATATTAAAAGTATTACAAAAAGAATTTATTTCGTCTAGCTTTAAAGGCATATTTTTGCTTTCTACCATTTTATATTTACTTATACTAATATTTAAAATTCTGGCCATTTCTTTTATAGTTAAGTTAGAATTGATTCTTTTAGTAGCTATTTCAAGTCCTGTCAAATTTATCTCTTCCTTTCTTTTTGATTGGCTATTATACATAAAAAAAGTGCAAAATTTGTCGATGTATGTCTTCCATAAATAAGATATTAACCAAAGCGGCCAAATCCCTGGACTTTCGCTAAAAAATATGTATTAATTATAACGAAGGGAGGCATAATAGATGGCAAAAATAGAAAATGTTTTACAACAAGATTTAAAAGATTGTGGAGCTTGTTCTCTACTATGCATTATTAAATATTATGGAGGTTATGTTCCGCTTGAAAAAATAAGAGAAGACACCAATACAACCAATTTTGGAACAACTGCATTTCATTTAATAAATGCTGCTAAAAATTATGGCTTTGAAGCTATAGGAATGAAAGCAGATAGCATAGATGATGAAAACATATACTTACCAGCAATCGCGCATGTAGTTTTAAAAAATGGTCTTAATCATTTTGTAGTTGTATATAAAATAACTAAGAAATATGTTTGGATTATGGACCCAGCTAGAGGGAAAATAAAAGTTTCTAAAAAAGAATTTTGTGAAGCTTGGGATAATATCATACTAATATTCACACCAGTAACTAAAATACCTTTTTATGAAAATAATATAAATATACTTACTTTACTCTTAGAACTTATAACAAAAAACAAAAAACAATTTTTTCAAATATGTTGGATGAATATTTTTATTACATTCATCACTATATTTTCAAGTTTTTATTTCCAAGTTGCTTTAATGAAAATACAAAGTTCAATTTTAAAAAACATAATATTATTCTTTCTAGGCTTGATGATTTTAAAAGTTTTATTTGTTCATCTTAAGAACTATAATTTAATTTATTTAAATAAAAATATAGATGTAACGATATTTTCAGAATTTTTAGCTCATATATTAAGTCTTCCTTTAAATTTTATTCAGAATCGTTCGACAGGAGAAATTGTTTCAAGAATTAATGAGCTTAATGAGATAAAAAATCTTATTGGAGAAATATTCACAACAATTATTCTAAATTCGATTTTGATTATTGGCTCTAGTTTGGTTTTATTTTGGATAAGCAACAAATTATTTTTAGTGCTTCTACTCATGATTATTTTTCTTATTTCATACAACTTAATAATCAATATATTCTTAAAAAGAAAAATAAAAGAAAACATTGAAACTTCTACAGATTTTAATACTGGCTTAATAGAGACTATAGAAATGAATACAAGTATTAAAAATTTAGGCTTAACTGATAATTTTCTTAATAGAATTGAAAATAAATTAATTCTCATGTTGAAGAGCAATTTAAAATTAAATATTATGATTGAAAATTTAGAATGTGTAAAAAATGTTATTTATGAAATAGGAACTTTTTTAATAACTAGTGCAGGAATTTATCTAGTATCTATTAATAAACTTGATTTATTAAGTTTGATTACCTTTAATAGCGTTTTATTATATTTAATAAATCCTATCAAAGAACTTCTTGATTTATTACCAAGAATTGATTATTTAAAGGCGTCTTTTAATAAACTTAAAGATTTTATAAATATTCCTAGAGAAGATTTAAACACTGGCTTAGACCAAATAGAAAATAACTCCATACTCATAGAAAACTTAACTTTTTCCTATAATCATTTTAATAATATTTTAGAAGATTTAAATTTGAAAATTAATAGTCAAGAAAAGGTTTTATTAATGGGCCCTAGTGGTACCGGTAAATCAACTATATGTAAGTTAATAAGCTATCAAGAAAATAATTATAGAGGAATAATAAGAATAGGCAGTACGAGTGAACAAGATTATAGCTTAAATTCAATTAGAAATAATATTACATATGTAAGCCAAAATGAAAAAATATTTTCTGGAACTATATTAGAAAACATAATATGCGATAGAAATATTGATGAAATAGAATTTTTAAAAGTTGCTAAAATTTGTGAATTAGAAAACATCATATCTAAGAAGAAAAATAGATATCAAACGTATATTAATGCTTCCATTAATAACTTGAGTGGAGGAGAAAAACAACGAATAATCTTAGCAAGAGCATTATTAAAGAATTGCAAAATTTTGATTTTAGATGAAGCTTTAAGCGAGGTAAATATTGAAATGGAGAAAACTATTATTAAAAATGTTAAAAAATATTTTTCGGATAAAACTTTAATTTATGTATCGCACAAAGATGTATCCAGTGAGTTTGATAAAATATTTGAGCTAGGAGGAGAAAATGTTTCAAGTATATAACAATAAGATAGCTTTTCTAAAACAAAGACCAAAATTTTATCTTAGTAGACTACTATTTATTTTAATTATTTTATTATTAGAAATTTATATTGGTTTAAAGATAATAAGAGCATTTTGATGAAAGGGAAGAGAAGAATGGAAAAATTAAGTAATTTGAAACTTCTAGAAATAGAAGGTGGTTGCTCTATATGGCTAAGCTTTATTAGTTTATTAGGCAGATTAGTAAAAAGGAGACGCTTATGGTACTAAAGCAAGAAGAATTGTTAACAATATCTGGAGGATTTAAAAGTACTATTTGGGGATTAATTGGAGTAGCAACTGTGTTTGTAGCTTCCGTTATATATGGAATAATCTATCCAGACAAATGTTAGGATTTAAGTATGCAACTAAATAATATAACCCTACTAGAAATCAAAGGAGGAATGTCAAGTAATATGTTAAATTCTGTTTCTAGATTTCTTTCTCTTACAATAAGTGTAGGTAAAATGGTAGGTTCTTCTATTCGAAGATTATTTTCAAAGAAAAAATATTGTTAAAAAGAGTTCCCCAAGCTCTTTTTTTCTGATATAATTGATTTGGTGAGGCAAAATGAAAAAAGGGTTTGCATCCATGTATTTGGTATATTCTTTCTTTTTAGTATTTATTGTTATGATGTTATCAGTATTGATGATTAATAATTACAAACAAACATTTTTAAATGCACTTAAAAATGATATTAAAGAAGAGTTGTATCAAAAAGAATTAGAAAAAAAGCCTATTTATAGTGAAGAAATTGTAGAATAAAGCCTAAAATAACTTGATATACAAAATGTTTGGTGTTATACTATAAATTGAAAAAACGGAAGGGAGGGATTATTATATGACTAAAGTAGTAGTTCAAAATGGAAACGTTGATGGAGCATTAAAGAAATTTAAAGCTAAAGTTGCTAGAAGCGGTGTCCCTTCTGAGTTAAAGAAAAGAAAACATTATGAAAAACCAGGCGTAAGACGTAGAAATGAAAAAAAAGAACAAATTAGAAATGCTAGAAAGCATAAAAATTATTAAGAGGGAAATCATAATGAATGAAAAAATAGCAATTGATTTAAAAAATGCAATGAAGTCTGGCGACAAATTTACTTTATCAGTATTAAGAATGTTAAAGAGTGCTATGCAATTAGAAAGTATTAATAAAAAACAAGAATTAACAGATGATGATGTAATTGCTGTTATTAAAAGACAAGTAAAAAGTCGTAAAGATAGTATTGCAGAATATCAAAAATATAATAAAGAAGAGGAAGTATTAAAATTAAATCAAGAAATATCTGTATTAAGTAATTATTTACCTGAAGAAATGACAGAAGAAGAGATTGTAAAAGTTATTGATGAAGTATTTACAGAATTAAAGCCTTCTTCTATGAAAGATATGGGAAATGTTATGAAAGTAGTTAATACTAAAATAACAAATGCAGATATGAGCTTAGTTAGTAAATTAGTAAAAGAGAGATTAAATTAAGTCTCTTTTTTGCTTTTTTGACATTATATTCTTGACAAATACATATATTAATTATATAATGATAAAGAAATTGAAAAAGGAAAGCGAATTTTATTCCACCTGATAGAGAATATCTATAGGTAAAAAGCCAAATATATGAATAAAAAATATAAGGTTTAGGTGGAATAGAAGTATTCTACCTTTTTAATTATGGAGGTGCATTGATATAGCAAGTGTGAATAAAGAGTTACCTATCAATGAGCAAATTAGAGTAAGCGAAATGATGGTTATTGGTCCAAATGGAGAACAAATGGGTCAAAAAAAATTAGCAGATGCTCTAACTTTAGCTAGATATGCGGGCTTAGATTTAGTTCTAATGAATGAAAATGGCAATATGGCCGTAGCAAAAATTATGGATTATAATAAGTATCGTTATGAAAGACAAAAGAGATTGAAAGAACAGCAAAAGAAGCAAAGAGAAACGAATAAAGAATTAAAAGAATATCGTTTATCTACAACTATTGATATTCATGATTTTGAAACTAGAGTGAGAAATGCTAAGGATTATTTAGTAAAAGGGCATAGAATTAAAGCATTTATTCGTTTTAAAGGCCGCCAAATGGCTAGACCAGAATTAGGAAAAGATGTTTTAATGCGTTTCGCAGAAAGCTTAAGTGAAGTATCAACTATTGAAGCTGATCCTAAAATGGAAGGTCGCCAAATGTTTATGCTATTAGCACCAAAAAAGTAAAGTAGGAGGAAAGTATTATGGCAAAGTGCAAACAAAAAACTCATAAAGCAAGTAGCAAGGTTTTAACAAAAAAGAAAAATGGGACTATTACTTACAAAAAAGGAAATGGTAACCATAAAACTAATAAAGATTCTTCAAAACAAGTACGCCAAAGAAGAAATAAAGGAATTTTAGGAAAAGGAGAAGCTAGCAGACTAAAATCTGTTATCTAATAAGGAGGTTAGAATATGACAAGAGTTAAAGGTGGTTCTGTGTCTAAAAATCGTCGCAGAAAAGTATTAAAAGAAGCTAAAGGTTACTTTGGTAGTAAACATAGATTATATAAGACAGCTCAAGAACAATTATTCCATAGTGGAGCTTATGCTTATAGAGATAGAAAAGCAAATAAGAGAAACTTCAGAAAATTATGGATAACAAGAATTAATGCTGCTTGTAGAGCAAATGAGATCAGTTATTCTAAATTTATGAATGGTTTATCTAAAGCTGGTATTGAAATTAATCGTAAGATGTTAAGTGAACTTGCAATTGATAATCCAGCTGCATTTACAGAATTAGTAGTTGTTTCAAAAGCTGCTTTAGATGGAAAAACTGTTAAAACTGAAGTTAAAAAAGAAGTAAAAGTAGAAAAAAAAGAAACTGCTAAAAAAGAAGAAAAAGATTATAGTAAAATGACTTTAACAGAACTTAAAGCTATTGCTAAAGAACAAGGCGTTAAGGGTTATTCTACAATGAAAAAAGATGAATTAATCGGTAATTTAAAATAGTCTTCGGACTATTTTTAATTTGTTATTTTTTAGCACTTACTGTTGACAAGTGCTATTTTTAGAGTTATATTATATTTAGCAGTTATAGAATGAAGCTGCTAGAAAGAGTGATCATATAATGAAGAAAAAGGAATTTAAAGCAGAATCTAAGAAATTGATGGATTTAATGATTAATTCTATTTATACGAATAAAGAAATATTTTTAAGGGAGTTAATTTCAAATGCTAGTGATGCAATTGATAAATTACATTACAATTCTTTAACGGATGCAAATATCAAAGTTAATAAAAAAGAATTTGCTATTTCTATAAGTATTGATAAAGAAAATCGTACTTTAACCGTTAGCGATAATGGTATCGGTATGTCTAAAGAAGAATTGGAAAATAACTTAGGAACTATTGCTAAAAGTGGCTCTCAAGATTTTAAAAAAGAATTTGAATATAAAAAAGATATAGATATTATTGGACAATTTGGAGTTGGATTTTATTCATCATTTATGGTAGCTAGTAAAGTAGAAGTTTTATCTAAAAAATATGGTAGTGATGTTGCCTATAAATGGACTTCAACTGGAGTTGATGGTTATACTGTAAGTGAGGCTAAAAAAGAGTCTTATGGTACGGATGTTATTTTAACTATTAAAGAAGATGTTGAAGAGAATTTTGATCGTTTCTTAGATAGTTATACAATTCAAGAGTTAATTCGCAAATATAGCGATTATATTACTTATCCAATTAAAATGGAAGTGGAACATACTCATTTAAAAGATAAAAAGAATGAAAATGATAAAGATGAATATGAAACCGTAAGAGAAACAGAAACTATTAATAGTTTAGTACCCATTTGGAAACGTAATAAATCTAAAATAACAGAAGAAGAATATAATACTTTTTATCAAGATAAGTTTTCTCTTTATGATACTCCTATGGCTCATATACATAATGCTGTAGAGGGCGCAATAAGTTACAATTCGCTATTATATATTCCATCTCAAGCACCTTATGATTATTATACAAAAGAGTATGAAAAAGGTTTACAATTATATTCTAATGGAGTTTTAATTATGGATAAATGCAGTGAACTTTTGCCAGACTATTATTCTTTTGTTAAGGGTGTAGTTGATAGTCCTGATTTATCATTAAATATTTCTCGTGAAACTTTACAACAAGATAGGGTTTTAAAGACCATTGCTAAATCTTTAGAGACAAGAATTAAGAAAGAATTGGAAGAACTAAGAGATAATAAAAGAGAGGATTATGAAAAATTCTTTCAAGCATTCGGTTTACAATTAAAATATGGTATGTATGAAAATTATGGAATGAATAAAGAAAAATTACAAGAGCTTGTTATGTTTTATTCTTCTAATGATGGAAAATATACTACTTTAAAAGAATATGTAAGTCGTATGAAAGATGAACAAAAGTCTATTTATTATGCTTGCGGTGAGTCTATTTCTAAGATAAGCACCATGCCTAAAGTAGAAGCTTTAAAAGATAAATATGAAATTTTATTCTGTGTGGATCAAATTGATGAATTTACCCTTAAAATGTTAAATGAATATGAAGGATATGCTATAACAAATATTAATGCAGAAGCTAATTCTAATACAGAAACAGAAGAATTAAAAAAGAAAAACGAAGAAGCTAAAGATATGTTTGCTAAAATGTTAGAATATATTCCTGATGTTAAAGAAATAAAATTTACAGATGAATTAAAAAATCATCCAGTATGTTTATCTAGTACAGGAAGTATTACTTTAGAGATGGAGAAGGCTTTTAAACAAATTCCTGGTGATAATAGCTTAAAAGCAGAAAAAGTTTTAGAAATCAATGAGAATCATCCAATCGCAGATAAATTAAAACTTTTATATGAAACGAATTTAGAAGAATTACAAGATTATACAAAGGTTTTATATGCAGAAGCTTGTTTAATTGAAGGCTTAGATATTCCAGACCCAACTTTAATTAGTAATTTAATTTGCAAATACTTAGCAAAATAGAAGGTTTCCTTCTTTTTTTTTAACAATAATAATGGTATAATCTTTCTTAGGTGATGGATTTTGAAAATTTATTTAGTCGCTGGGAAAGCAGGAAGTGGCAAGGGAGAAGTTGCCAAAATAATCAAAGAATATTATTTATCTAATAATAAGAAAGTTATTATTACAGAATTTAGTAAGTATTTAAAATTATATGCTTGTGAAGTATTAGATTGGGATGGGTCTAATCCTAAACCAAGGAAGTTTTTACAAGATTTAGGTGTTACTATTCGCGATAATATGGAAAAACCATTATTTTTAATTAATCGAATGATAGAAGATTTACAAATATATCGTTTATATTTTGATGTAGTTGTTATAAATGATGTGCGTTTGCCAATTGAAATAGAAGAAATTAAGAAAAACTTTTCGGATGTTCATACAATGTATATCATTAATCAATTTGGTAAAAGTCCATTAACTCTTCAAGAACAAATGCATCCGACTGAGACAGCATTGGAAAATTATCCTTATTTTGATGTTACTATAACAAATGATAATTTAAATGTTTTAGATAACCGCGTTGTTGAATTTATAGAAAAGAGTGAGAAGTAATGAATTTAAAAGATGAATTTATAAAATATTTTGTAGAACATGGTCATGTGCAAATACCTAGTGCTCCTTTAATACCAGAGAATGACCCATCTGTATTATTTAATACAGCAGGAATGCAACCTTTAATTCCATATTTATTAGGAAAACCCCATCCAGAGGGAAAAAGATTGTGTGATTATCAAAAATGCGTTCGTTTAACAGATTTAGATGAAATTGGCGATAAAACTCATCATACATTCTTTGAAATGTTAGGCAATTGGAGTTTAGGAGATTACTTTAAAAAAGAGAGTATTGGCTTTAGTTTTGAATTTTTAACTAAAGTATTAAATATTCCAGTTGAGAGATTAGCGGTTACAGTTTTTGAAGGAACAGAAGATATTCCAAGAGATGAGACTGCTGCTAATCGTTGGAAAGAATTAGGTATTAAAGAATCTAGAATTGCTTATTTAGGTGTAGAGGATAATTTTTGGATAGCAGGTGAATCTGGACCTTGTGGAGGAGATACAGAAATATTTTATTTTAGAAGTAATGATGAAATACCAGAAGTGTTTGACCCAAAAGATGAACGCTGGGTAGAAATTTGGAATAATGTTTTTATGGAGTTTTTTAAAGATGCTGATGGAAAAATTAGTGAATTACCAAGAAAAAATGTTGACACTGGTATGGGCCTTGAAAGAATTGTTGCAGTTTTAGAAGGTGTAGAGGATAACTATTTAACGTCTATTTGGAAAGAAATTTTAGAAGAAATTGAGAATGTTAGTGGTAAGAAATATCAGGGTAATGAAAAAAGTATGCGTATTATTGCTGACCATATTAGAACAAGTGTTTTTATAAGTGCAGATCCTGCAGGTATTAAACCAAGTAATACAGATCAAGGATATATTTTAAGAAGATTAATTCGAAGAGCAATTCGCCATGCTAAAAAATTAGATATTAATACAGATAGCGATTGGATGCTTGATGTTGCTAAGAAAGTTATTCAAAAATATGAAAATTATTATCCAGAAATAAAAGAAAACAAAGAAGTAGTTTTAGAAGTATTAAAGAATGAAAATATTAAATTTAATCGTACTCTTTTAAAAGGATTAAAAGAATTTGATAAATTATTAAATCATGTAGAAGATGGTAGAATTAATAAAGATCAAGCATTTAAATTATATGATACGTATGGTTTCCCAATAGAACTTACTGAGGAAATGGCTTTAGAGCATAATATGACAGTTGATGTGGATGGATTTAAAGAAAAATTTAAAGCTCATCAAGAATTATCGAGAACTGCTAGTGCAGGTAAATTTAAGGGAGGTTTAGCTTCTCAAGGAGAAATGGAAATAAAATATCATACGGCAACTCATTTATTAAATGCAGCTTTAAAAGTTGTTATTGGATCTACTGTGCATCAAAAAGGAAGTAATATTACTAGTGAACGTATGCGCTTTGATTTCTCTTGTGACCACAAATTAACAGAGTTGGAAAAACAGCAAGTGGAAGATTTAGTAAATCAATGGATAAAAGAAGATTTACCTGTTACTATGGAGACTATGAGTAAAGAAGAGGCAATTAAGAGTGGAGCAGAAGCTATGTTTATTGAAAAATATGCTGATATTGTAAATGTGTATAGTATTGGAACTGTGTCAAAAGAAATTTGTGGTGGCCCTCATGTTACCAATACTGCTCTTTTAGGAACATTTAAAATTATAAAAGAAGAAGCAAGTAGTGCCGGAGTAAGAAGAATAAAGGCTATCTTAGAATAGTCTTTATTTTTATTAAAAAATATGATATTATAAATTAGAAAGAATAAGGTGAATTCATATGACAGTATTAAATATTGGTAGAACTAGTTTTGATATAACTTGTCCAGTTGAAGAATATCCAGTTGAGGGGACTAAATACTTACTTAATGATAAAATAGAATCCGGAGGAGGAACCGCTGCTAACGTTGCATATTTATTAAGCAAATGGGGAGAAATTTCTTATTTTGCTGGTGTAGTTGGCTCTGATGATTATGGAAGTAAATGTAAAAAAGAATTAGAACAAGCAATGGTAAAAACAGAATTTATGGAATATTCTTACGAAGTAGGAACTCCAATATCTGTTATTTTAGTTAATAAGAAGAATGGTACTAGAACAAGATTTGATGTTGTGGGTTCTAGTCAACCTAACTTAAAAAAGTATGAGTATAATATTACACCTGATATTATATTTTCGGATGGAAAAGAATATAGTGCTACTATAAATGCTTTAAATAAATATCCTAATGCTATTAGTATAGTAGATGCAGGAAGAGTAAATAGAGATTTATTAGAGTTATGTAAATATGTAAAATATATTGTTTGTTCTAAAGGATTCGCAGAAGCAGTAAGTGGAATGAAGTTTGATTTTAATAATTCTTTAAGTGTTGTTAATTTATATAAAAAATTAAATGATAAATATCCTAATAATGAAATTATTGTAACTTTAGAAGATATGGGAGCTTTATATACTATAAATGGTGAAATAAGAGTCATGCCTGGTATTAAAACTAAGGTTGTAGACCCAAGTTGTGCTGGAGATATCTTTCATGGAGCTTTTGTATATGCAATAGCTAATAAATTTGATATTGAGAAAGCAATTACTTATGCTAATATTGCTGCAGGTTTATCTGTAGGTCATATGGGAGGAAGAACATCTATTCCAACTATAAAAGAAGTTATTAGTTATTATAATTCTCGTTTTAATATTCCAGAACCTGAACCCGAAAAAAAGGTGGAAGTAAAACCAGTAGATGCTTTACCAGATATTCCAGATGCTGCAACGTTTAAGATGCCAGTAAAAGAAGAAAATCTAGGAGAGAGTTTCTTTCAAATTGGTGGGGCTTCTATTCCCAATGTAAATGGAGATAATAAATAAATGCCTCATGGTTATCCAACAATTAATTTGCATGGTGAAACTAGGGATACGGTAGTATTCCCTTTAGAAGACTTTATCAGGGATAATGTAAAATTAGGGAATGAATTTATTGCAGTCATTCATGGAAGAAGTTCTAATATTTTAAGAAATAGAGTGCATGAGTTGTTAAAAGCTAATAAAAATGTGGATTCTTTTCGCGTTAATATTTGGAATCCAGGGGAGACTATTGTAAAATTAAAAATTAAAACTTGGGTGGTTTAAGTTACTATAATTTTGAAGATAAAAATTTGATATATCTAGAGTAAAAGTTTTATCTTTTTTAATAGATTTAGTAGAAAAAAATAAAGAAGTTGAAGAGATATATAAAGTATTAGGTATTCATTTTGATATGACAATAGAAGTAGATAACATAAAGATCCTCAATTTGACAATTTATTAAAAATGTGCTATAATCTAATTGTAATTGAAATAGGGGGTTATATTATGAAAGGATACGTTTTAGATTATATTAACGAAAATGAATTTAAAAAATTAGAAAGAGCTTTAAAAAAGTATAATATGTTAGCTTTTAAAAAGCTTAACTTTGATTATTATCCAGCTTTAAGAAATGGTAGTTTTGTAGGAGAATTAGTTAGTTCTAATAAACAAAATAACACAGAAAAATATGAACTTCGTTTACCAAGTGATAAGATGTTTGCTGCTGTTCATGGTGAAGTAAAACTTTATTATACAGTATATAAAAATGAAGGAACTGTAATGTTAGAAACAATAACACCTACAGAGATTCTTTTAGAAGGACATATGAGTGAACTTACTACTTATAAAGGAATTATGATTTCTAAAGCAAATGCATCAAAAGACAAATTTAAAATTGATTTATTAAATATGTTACAAAGCAATAAGTAATTGTTTTGTAATTTTTTTTGTTGAAAGAAAATTGACTATTTAAAGTTCTTGTGATAAACTATAGAGCAAAAAGAAGTGGGAATACTTATGAATAAAAGTTATGAATTTAAAAAAAACGATAATGCTAGAATGAGTAAATTAAAGCTTTATAAAAATGATTTGGAAACAAGTAGTAAAATTTTTTCTTATCAAGAAAATATGATTATTTTAAAACATTTTTTATATAAAGTTCTCTCTATTCCCTGTTTTTATATTCGCTTTTTGAAGCAAGTAGACTCTATTAATTATTTTGAAATTACTTATAATAATAAAAAATATTTATTAAAAATGGTGCATGATTATATAGTATTAGAAAGTGAGTATTTAGTTGTAGGATTGATGATAGAACCTGTTTGGGATAATCATAATTATCATGTTAATATGTACGAAATTACTTATAGAAATGATACTAGAGGAATTATAGAGAAGTTTTATTCTCATGAAATGGTTTTAGAATTTGTATTTTATCCTGAGCGAAAATTTATTTTTAAAGTTCCTATAGATTTAGATGAAGATTTAGAACCATTTATATTTCAATCTATAAAAAAATCTGCTTCGATGATAGAATTAATTCGTTTTTATAGAAAAATACTTTATCCTAAACAGTCAGAATATGATAAAAAAAAGTGTAAAACTTGTATTCAAATTATGGATAAAAATATTTTAATGGACCAAGTGGAATTAGAGGATGGTAAAATTACTAGTTATGAGATAAATACCATATTAAATGGTACTATTCTTTCACTAAAAAATGGAGAATATACGATTAAAAATTTAACAGATGGACTAGATTTAAATATGGAGATAAAAAAATTACAAAGAAGACTACATAAAATATTGTAGTTTTTTATTTTGTCTTAACAGGTGAAAGGAACATAACAATTTTATTGTAAACAAAATTATATTGTGCTAAAATAAGGACGGTGAAGAAAAATGTTACAAATTAATAATATAACAGTGAAAGCTGCTAATAAAGAAATCTTAAAAGATTTTAATTTAACAATAAATGATGGAGAAATTCATGTTTTAATGGGTCCTAATGGAGTTGGAAAAAGTACTATTTGTAAAGTATTATTAAAACATCCTGATTATCAGATTATAAAAGGTGATGTTAATTGGAATGGATTATCTTTATCTAATATGACAACTACAGAGATTGGACGAGCTGGAGTATTTTTACTTTCCCAAAATCCTACAGAAATAGAAGGAATTAGTAATGCAGAAATGCTTAGAAATGCTTTAAGCGAAAGAGAAGGAAAGAAAATAGATATTTTTGAGTTTAATAAAAAATTAAATCAAGTTTGCGAGATTATTGATTTACCAAAGCCTTATGTTCATAGAGATATTAATTTTAATATGAGTGGGGGAGAAAAGAAAAAAAATGAGTTATTACAACTATTTATGTTAGAACCTAAGTTTATTATTTTAGATGAAATAGATTCCGGACTTGATATAGATGCTATAAAAGTAGTGGGAAATTCTTTAAAAAAGTATTATGAATTATATCATCCTTCTATTTTAATTATTACACATCATGCTGATATTTTAAAGTATTTTGATGATTATATTGTCCATGTTTTAGAACAAGGTCATATTGTGGAAAACGGTAAAAAAGACTTAATTCAAAAAATAGAAAAGTATGGTTTTCAACAAGAAAAAGAAAAAAATAAGGCAAATGCAATTAGTGGTGATGAGGCAAATGAATAAACTATTAGTGGTAGAGGGTAAATTAGATAATTTAAATAATGCTAGAATAACAGAAAACACAAAAGCTCATGCTTATATAACAGATGAAAATAATATAACTGTTACAATAGATGAAAACGTTGTATTTAGGATTGATATGATAAATGTTTTAAAAAAAGATTTAAAAATAAATATAAATTTAGCACATAATAGTAAACTCTACTGGAACCAATTATTATTAAATACGGGTGATAATAAAATAGATGTTACTGTTTCTTTATTAGGCAATAATTGTAAGTCGTTCTTAAAAATAAGAGGTATTAATGAAACAAAAGAAAGTAAATTAAATTTAGTTTGCGATGGAATTATTAAAGATGGTACTATTGATACTGAATTAATTGAAGATTTAAAAGGCTTAATTTTAAATGAAGATACTATTAAGATAAGTCCTAATATGATTGTTAATACAAGTGAAGTGATGGCTAATCATTTTGTTACTATTGGACCAATTAGTGAAGAAGAATTGTTTTATTTAATGAGTAAAGGATTAAGTGAAGAATTAGCTCGTAAATTGATAAAAAAAGCATTTATGGAAAGTATTTTAAGTGAAGAATTAAAAAATATATGGAACAAGGAGGTGAATAGTGATGAATAGAGAAGATTTTCCTCTTTTAAAGAATGATATTATTTATTTAGATAATAGTGCAACTAGTTTAAAACCTCAATGTGTTATTGATAAAATGAATGATTATTATACTAACTATTCTGCTAATGCTCATCGGGGGGATTATGATTTATCTTTTCGTGTAGACCAAGAATATGAAAATGCTAGAGAATTAGTTCGAGAATTTATAAATGCAGAAGATATAGAAGAGATTATATTTACGAATGGTGCTACTGAAGGGTTAAATATGATTGTAAATGGTTTTTTTGCTAACCTTTTAGAAGAAGGGGACGAAGTATTAATTACCACTAGTGAACATGCTTCTAATGTATTACCTTGGTTTAGACTTGTTAAAAAGTTAGGTATTAAAGTAAATTATATTCCTTTAGATAGTTATCATTATGTAACCATAGAAAATGTAAGAAAAGCAATTACTTCTAAAACAAAGGTAATTAGTCTAGCTGGGATTACTAATGTAATTGGTGATAAACGCCCAATTAAAGAAATAGCTAAGTTAGCTCATGAAAATAACATATTTATGGTTGTCGATGGAGCACAAATGGTTCCACATGAAAAAGTTGATGTAAGAGATTTAGATATTGATTTTTTAACATTCTCTGGACATAAAATGTGTGGACCTACAGGTATTGGGGTATTATATGGAAAAAAAGAATTATTAGAAAATTTAGAACCAATTAATTTAGGTGGCGGTATGAATGAATCTTTTGATAATCCAGATGAAGTATTTTTAAAACAACTTCCTACTCGTTTAGAAGCTGGTACCCAAAATATAGCTGGGGTTATAGGCCTTGGAGAAGCTATTAAATATTTAAATAGTGTAGGCATGGAAAAAATAGAAAAATATGAACAAGAATTAAGAAAGTATTTAATTGAAAAGTTAATACCAATTAAACATATAGATATCATTAATTTAGAAAGTGATAGTGGAATAGTAGCTTTTAATGTTAATCATATTTTTAGTCAAGATGTCGCATACTATTTAAACAAATATAATATTTGTGTTAGAGCGGGTAACCATTGTGCTAAGATATTAAAATCCAGTGTAGGAGTTACTAATACTGTTAGAGTAAGTTTATATTTTTATAATACTTATGAAGAAATAGATAATTTAGTAGAATTATTAAGTGATTATAATAAAATAGAGAAAGAGATGATATAATGGATGCAGAACTAAAAAGAGAAATTATTATGGAGAATTATAGTCATCCCACTAATCGTTATCGTGTTACTAATGAAGATTATGTTAAAGTAAATACAAATAATGCTTCTTGTATTGATAACATAGATATCTATATTAAATTTGAAGATAATAAGATAACAGACATTACATTTGATGGAGAAGCTTGTGCTATTTCGATATCAGCTACATCTGTTATGATTAATAATTTAATTGGAAAAACAAAAGAAGAAGCTTTAGAGTATATTCATGAATTTTATAAAATGACTGAGGGAAAAGAATATCAAAGTGATTTATTAAAAGAAGGAAATGCTTATAGTGATATATATAAGCAAGGTAATAGAAAAACGTGTGCTACTCTACCATTTAGAGGTTTAGAAAAGGCTATTTTAGAAAATAAATAGTTTTTTCTTGCAAAAAGAATATTATTTGATTATAATAAGCCTCGTAAAGGACTGGTTTTATGTGGGATATATTTGATTGTTTAGAAAACATTAGAAGAGAATTAAAACTAGAGAGGGAAGATTTATATTTAATTAGTAAGTATGAAGGAGAATTGGTGGAAAGAGCTTTTAGTAATTCTATTGAAAATAAATATATTGATATTTGTTTAGATTATATGGATTATTTTACTTTTGGAGACTTGATGTCTCAAAATTTAAAAACAATTTATTCTAGTGTTAAAAAAGAAAAAGAAATAAGAAATAAGAGAGTAAAAGCTTTAAGAGAAAAGCAAAAGAAAATTATGCAAGAAATAGAGATTTATTCTACAGTTAGCAAAGAAGAATTTTATAGAATTTATTTATTATTTCATTCTTTTATAGAAAAAGATTTATTAAATATATTAAGAAAAGATAACTCTTCTTTTATATCTATTTATTTAAAAAATAAAAAGACAGTTTATTTAAATAGAAGGATTAAAGATTATATAGATAAAGAAATGCTTAAATTTATAGATTTTTATATTAATTTAAGATTTTGGAAAGAAGAAAGAAAAATAGAAGAAGCATATTTGCTATATGAACTTGAAAAAGAAGAGAAAAAACTTGCTCAAAGGGTATAATTTGTGTTATATTATATATGAAAGCAAAAAAGGAGATAAGTAGTATATTACTTTTTAAGAAGAGAATTCGTGGTTGGTGAGAACGAATAAAAAGAATATATGAAATCTACTTCTTTAGTGGGATTAATCTTCCCCGGGTAAAACCGTTATCATAATTAAGTAAAATAAAGGATGGTACCGCAAGACATTGCTCCTAGATGTTTTGGGTATTTTTTTATTTTAAAAGAAAGGATGAAGAATTATGATCGATATTAAATTAATAAGAGAAAACAAAGAATTAGTAAAAGAAAATATTAGAAAGAAATTTCAAGATGAAAAGCTTTCTTTAGTAGATGAGGTCTATCAATTAGATATAGAATATCGTGATAGAAAAGCAAAGGCAGATAAATTAAGAAGTGAAAAAAATAAAATAAGTGATGAAATTGGAGCACTTATGAGAGAAAAGAGAATAGAAGAAGCTAAAGAAGCTAAAAATAAAGTTGCTAATTATGCAGAAGAAATAAATAATTTAGAGCAAGAAGAAGTTAAATTAGAGGAAGAAATTAAGGAAAAAATGATGATTATTCCTCAAATTATTGATGATTCTGTTCCTATTGGTAAAGATGATAGTGAAAATGTAGAAATAGAAAAGTTTGGAGAACCAGTGGTTCCTAATTATGAAATTCCTTATCATGCACTTATTTGTGAGAATTTTAACGGATTAGATAAAGATAGTGCTGGGAGAACCAGTGGAAATGGCTTTTATTATTTAATGGGGGATATAGCTAGACTTCATAGCGCTATGTTAAGTTATGCGAGAGATTTTATGATTAATAAAGGTTTTATTTATTGTGTCCCACCGTTTATGATTAGAAGTGATGTTGTAACAGGGGTTATGTCTTTTGCAGAAATGGATGCAATGATGTATAAGATTGAAGGAGAAGATTTATTTTTAATTGGTACTAGTGAACATTCTATGATTGGAAAATTTAAAGACCAAATTGTTAAAGAAAGTGAACTTCCTATAACATTAACTAGTTATTCTCCTTGTTTTAGAAAAGAAGTAGGTGCTCATGGTATTGAGGAAAGAGGATTATATCGTGTTCATCAATTTGAAAAACAAGAAATGGTAGTATTATGTAGATCAGAAGAGGGAATGGATTGGTATAATAAGATGTGGAGTTATACTGTAGAATTCTTTAGAAGTTTAGATATTCCAGTTCGTACCTTAGAATGTTGTAGTGGAGATTTAGCGGATTTAAAAGTTAAATCATGTGATGTAGAAGCTTGGAGTCCAAGACAACAAAAGTATTTTGAAGTTGGGTCTTGTTCTATTTTGGGAGAAGCACAAGCTAGACGTTTAGGAATACGTGCTAAGGGAGAAAAAGGAAATTATTATGTGACAACATTAAATAATACTGTTCTTGCAACACCTAGAGGATTAATTGCTTTTTTAGAAAATAATTATCAAGAAGATGGAAGTATAAAAGTTCCAGAAGCTTTAAGGCCATATATGGGTGGAGTAGAAATATTAAAGCCTAAAAAGAATTAATATGAATTATGATTTTATTCTAGAGAAATTACAAAAATCAAACTTTAGGAGTAAATTTCATTTAAAAGATACGGATAAGGCTTATATTAAAAGAGTAGGAGTAGATAAGATAAGAGAACATGCTTATTCTTTTATAGAAAAAAGACTTGCTATTTATCCTACTATTCATGATGGGAAACAAACCCCTTATAAGGGACATCCTGTTTTTATTGCTGAACATGGAACTGCTACTTGTTGTCGAGGCTGTTTATATAAATGGTACCATATTCCTAAAGATAGAGCATTAACAAAGAAAGAAGTAGATTATATTGTAGGTTTAATTATGAAATGGATAGAAAAAGAGCTAATTTAAAATAAAACTCTTTTTTCTTTAAGATTTCTAATATATAATATTTAATAGGTGGTTTTATGGAAATTCAATTAAAAGATAAAACAGTAATGGTTCATGTTATACGTAAAAAAATAAAGAATATTTATTTTCGCATTGATGATAATCAAGTATTAAATATAAGTGTTCCATATAGAATAAGTGATAAAGAATTATTGAAATTAATACAATTAAAAGAAAAAGATTTAATAAAAATGTATGATGCAAAGGAAAAAAAGTTAGAAAAAAATAATGAGTTCTGGTATTTGGGAGTTAAATATATAGTAGTTTATGATATTAATAGAACAGAAGTAGAAATAAATGGAGAATATATTTATGTAAAAAATCAAGATATGTTAGATGCTTATGTAAAGAAGAAAACTTTAGAAATTTTTAAAGAAGAATCAGAAAAGCTGAAACAAATAATTCACCCTCCAGAATTTTGTTTAAAAATTAGAAAGATGAAGACTAGATGGGGCGTATGTAATTATAAATTAAATACAATTACTTTAAATAGTGAATTAATACGATATAGAATAGAAGATTTAAGATATGTTATTGTTCATGAAATGTGTCATTTTTTTCATCATAATCATGGTAAAGAATTTTGGAAAATGGTGAGTATTTATGATACTAATTATAAAGAAGCAAGAAAGGATTTAAAAGAATGAAAATAGAATCGATAAATAATCTTAAGGTAAAAGAATGGATGAAATTAAAAGAAAAAAAATATAGAGATTTAAGAAATGAATTTTTAATTGAAGGAGATCATCTTTTAGAATTAGCAAAAATACATGGAAAAATAAAAGCAATTATAGCTTTAGATGATTCATGGGAAGTACCGGGGATACCATTTTATCAAGTTACGGAGGCTATTTTAAAGAAAATATCTAGTCAAGTTAGTATCAGTCCTGTTATGGCTATTGTAGAGAAATTAGAACAAAAGGAAGTAGCCGGAAATGTTTGTATTTTAGATCATATTCAAGACCCAGGAAATTTAGGAACTATTATTCGTAGTGCAGTTGCTTTTCAATTTGAGACTATTCTAATGAGTCCTGATACTGTAGATTTATATAATGAAAAGACTATTCGAGCTACAGAAGGTATGTTATTTTCTCTAAATTATATAAAAGGAGATTTAAGGAAAGAAATAGACAAATTAAAAAAACTAGGTTATACTATTTATGGAACAGATGTGGTAAAGGGAACTTCTTTAAATGATATTCCGTTTTCTAAAAAGAATGCTGTTATTATTGGAAATGAAGGTCAAGGAATGAGCATTACATTAAAAGAAAAGTGTGATTATTTGATAAATATCCCTATTGCTAGTTCCTGTGAAAGCTTAAATGCTGGAGTCAGTGCAAGTATTATTTTTTATGAGATAAGTAAGAAATAAGAAAGGAAAAAATTATGAAAACAATGAATTTATTAAGAAGTGTTACTAATAAGTTAGCAAGTTCTGCTATTAGTGATTTTGTAAGTGGTAAAACGGAAATAACTAGTGAAGTTATGAATGGAGAAATATTTTGCTTTTTAACGATAAATGGTGTTAGAAAGAATAAACCTTTAAAACATTCTTTATATTTAGCATTGTTAAAGTATGAGTTAGAAAAAATGAATTATCAGGAGCCAGAAATACTTCCTATTATTGTAAATGATGATATAGTATATATAATTGATTATTTAGATAGAACAGATAAAAGGGGAAGATAGCGTGAATGTTTATGTAGGAAAGATTGTAAATACGCATGGTATTAAAGGGGAACTACGTATATTAAGCAATATAGAAAAAAAAGAACAAGTTTTTAGAGAAAATACATTTATATATATAGGTAAAAATAAAGAAAAACATCAAATAAGGACTTATCGCAAACATAAAAATTTTGATATGATTACTATAGACCAATTTTGTAATATTAATGATGTTTTAAAATTTAAGGGAGAAAAAGTGTATGTAGATAGAGATGTTTTAAATTTAAAAAAGGATGAGTATATATTAGATGACTTGTTATATTTAGAAGTAGTTTGTAATCATAAATCTTATGGAACTATTAGTAATATTTATGATAATAATGGCAATACTTTATTAGAAGTTAATAAGAAGTATTATATACCTTATCATGGGGACTATATAAAACATGTAGATTTAGATAAAAAACAAATAGAAGTAGTAAATATAGAGGATTTGATAATATGAAATTTACCATTTTAACTTTATTTCCTAATATTATTGAAAGTTATATAAAGGAAAGCATTATAAAAAGAGCTATAGAAAAAGAATTAATAGAAGTAGAGATTATTAATATTAGAGATTATACATTATATAATAATAATCAAGTAGATGATACTCCTTATGGGGGAGGCTCTGGAATGGTTTTGATGTGTGAACCTGTTGTTAGAGCTATAGAAGCCGTCAAGACTGATGATTCCAAAGTTTATCTGATGTCTCCAGGTGGGACATTATTAAGTGATAGTTTTGCTTCTACTTTAGTTTTTAGTACAAAACATTTAATTCTTGTTTGTGGACATTACGAGGGTTTTGATGAGAGAATTAAGAATTTTGTAGATGGCGAAATAAGCATTGGAGATTATGTTTTAACTGGAGGAGAACTTCCGTCTTTGGTTATTTTAGATACTTTATCAAGATTTATTCCTGGGGTTATAGCAAAAGATTCTTTTCAGAATGAGTCTTTTAAGAATAATTTATTAGATTATCCAGTTTATACGAAACCGAGGGATTTTAGGGGTTATTTAGTACCGGATGTGTTATTAAGTGGGGATCATAAAAAGATAACTCAATATCGATTAGAAGAGCAAATAAGAATAACAAAAGAAAAAAGACCAGATTTATTAAAGTAGGTGAAGCATGTGTTAAATTTTGCAATTAAGAATTTAAAATCAGATTTAGAAATTATGGAACTAGAAACGCCAATTGAAGGTTTTCATTATAAGTTAAAGAATAATAAGGTTAAAGAAATTATTATTGTTAATCCTCAAATTATAGATTCTTTAATAACTTATTATTTTGATAAGAAATATAAAAAAATATTAGAGACTTATTTAAATTTTTTACAAGATGATGAGGATAATCCAACAGATACTGGTTTTTTGATTGCACTAGATGATATTGCTAGGTTGCGTAATATTTTAATTGCAAAATATAATTTGATTTTGTCGAAAAAGAAAAGAGAAAAGTGTTTAAAAAAGTTAAAAATTTTAGAAAATGAAATTAGAAGTAAAATTATAGATTTTAGACTTATAAAAGAACAAGAATTGGGAAATACTATGGGTGAGAAAGAGAAAAGTAAAAGTCGTTAATTTTCTCTTGAAAAATCCGAAAAAATGGTTTATAATGAAATTACAGCGAGTAATTATGACTCCGTAGCTCAGCTGGATAGAGCAATCGCCTTCTAAGCGATCGGTCGAGTGTTCGAATCACTCCGGAGTCACCATTTCGTAAATAAAGTCTTTAAATAAGGCTTTTTTTCTTGCTTTATTATTTCAAACACTTTTTTTATAAATTATTTAATAAATTAGTTACATTTTCTAATTCTTAAATATATATTTTTAAGGAACATCAATTGTGTCTATTACTTCTTCGTCTACAATGAAATTTACTTGTTTTGCACCAATAGAATCTTTTAAAGAAAGAGAAATAGAATACTTTACTTCTTCTAGAATATTTTTTTCATTTAAGTCATCAAATATATAATTGTTAAAAGATAAGTTTACTTGATTTTCTAAGATTTGATAATTTAACAGCTCAGCACTGGATGCTAAATAACTAATTAAATTGGTTTCATAGATAGGAGAGCTTTTTAATTCTTCGATGATGACTTCGATTTTATTTTTTTCAGTATTATTGATTTTAGTTACTGGTATATAATAAGTTACATCATCTTCTTTTCCTAGAAAATAGACTGTAGTTTTAGAACTATTCTTTAAATCATTTAAATCGTAGATTTTATTAATTCCATAGTTTCTATCTAAAGTATTTGGTAAAATTATTTTAGATTGAGGAAGAATATTTAATTTTTCACCATCTATAAAAATCATTATTTCTTTTACTTCTTCTATATCTGTTAAAGTATAGATTAATGCTTCTATTAATGCTTCTTCTTTATCTTTTTCGATGGTTAAAAACTCTTTAGAAAAGTTAACTTTTAATAAACCATCTGTTAAAGAAATATCTAATACTTTAGTTTGCTCTGGAATAATTTGCTTAAAATTTTTTAATATATATTCTTTTTTCTCACTATTTATTGTTAAAGCTGTGATTAATTCTTTAATCTTATTGAGAGTATCATTATTTTCTATTGCAATATCTGTTCTTACGACGAGTTCTTCTTTATTTAACAAATATATGGGAGTTTTCAATACATCTATATAATGGGTTTTATTTGGTGTAATCATTGTTTCATTACTGGGAAAAAAATAAAGAATAGAAGCGATAATTAAAGCGATGGAAGCTGTTGTAATTCTTCTTATAGCACTTTTTTTTAGCATAAATAATCACCTATTAAAAGTATACTTAAGAAGATAAAAAAATAGAATTAAAAAATCTCCATTAAGGAGATTAACTTATAATGTAATTTCACCTAATTTAAGTAATTCAATCAAAGCTCCAGAACGTCCTTTTACTTCTAATTTTTGCATGGCGTTAGAAATATGATTGCGAACTGTTTTTTCACTAATGCCAAGTAGTGCTGCAATTTCTTTTGTTGTCTTTGTTTCTACTAGTAGAGTAAATATTTCTTGTTCTCGTTTTGTTAAAATACCTCTTTTCACTTGATATCTTCCTTTCATATTGTAAAGTCTTCTAGTGTATTTTATGAAAAGAAGATAAAAAAGTTAAATATGTTTGCCTAGTTAACTGAATTTAACAGTTATATATTTGGTATTACTATATAGAGCTTGAACGCTTCTAATAATGTTATTTGCAAGAGTAGAATCATGAGTACTACTAGCAATTGTGACTAGGATTTTATTACCATCAATACTAACGACGGAATCTAGTTTAAAACTGTCTTTCATTAATTTTTCGATAGTTTCTTTTTCGCTTTCAATTTTATTGATATTTTGTAATTCTTCATAAGCTTTATTCTTTTCTTGAATGGTTGCTCCATTATTTAAGAGCGTATTTTGCAGTTCTTCTATTTTTAAAACTAAAGCTTCTTCATTTGCAACTTTAAGTGCTACTAAAGTTTCGTTTTGAGAGATAACTACATCACTTGTATTGTTCTCATTTTTGCTGACATTTAAAGTAGAAAGTGAATCTTCACTCATAGTTAAATAATAAATGCTTAAAACCATTATTAATGAAAAAAGCGTAATAAACCATAAGTTTTGTTTGTTAATCATAATTATTTCCTTTCTCTAAAGCTTAGTAGATTATATGTCTTAAAATAAAAAATATGTTTAAAACTATAGCACTATTTTAGAGTTAATGATATAATAATTAAAGAAAAGGATGTTTATTAATGCAAGAGATATTAGTTTATGGTTTTTTAATTTTCTTTATTTGTTCCTTTATTGGGTATTTTATGGAAGTATTTTGGGTGTTTTTAGGAACTCATAAATGGGTAAATAGAGGTTTTTTATGTGGCCCTATTATTCCTATATATGGATGGGGAGCAGTATTAATTTTATTTTGCTTATTAAGATATTATGATGACCCAGTAGTTGTATTTGTATTTGGTGTTATTATTACAAGTGCTTTAGAGTATTTTGCTTCTTTCTTATTAGAAAAAATATTTCATAATAAATGGTGGGATTACTCTAGTATAAGATTTAATTTAAATGGACGTATATGTCTTAGAAATTCTATTGCTTTTGGAGTTTTAGCTTTAGTAGTTATTTATTTTGTAACTCCTTTATTAGGGTTATTGTTTAGTTTAGCTTCCTTTAAGTTTTGGTCAATATTAGCACTTATTTTATTTATTTTTGTAGCATTAGATACAGTTTATTCTATCATTATTGCTTATAATTTACGTAATAGAATAATTATTGTAGAAGAGTTAAAGAACGAAAAATTGGCGAAAATACCAGTATTATTTGATAAAAAGTTGAAAGAGTTAACTGCTAACTTTAAAGCATTTCCCAATCGTTTATTAAAGGCTTTCCCAGATTTAGAGAAAACATATCATACTAGTTTTGAAAAAATGAAAAGTTATCGTGAACAAGAAAAGAAAAGACGTAAGGAATTAAGGCTTAATGCGAAAGAACATTTAAAAAGTTTAAAAAATAATAGTAAGAATGAAAGATAAAAGTTTAGGCTTTTATCTTTTTAGTTTTTAAGTTATAATAGAATAGTGATGTTTATGGAAACCAAAAATATAAGAAATTTTTCAATTATAGCGCATATTGATCATGGAAAGAGTACTCTTGCTGATCGAATTTTAGAATGCACGCATGCGATAGATTCTAGAGAAATGAAAGACCAAATGTTAGATAACATGGATTTAGAAAGAGAAAGAGGTATTACTATTAAGTTAAATGCTGTAGAACTTCGTACAGATTATCAAGGCGAAGAATATATTTTAAATTTAATAGATACCCCAGGCCATGTAGATTTTTCTTATGAAGTATCTAGGAGTTTAGCAGCTTGTGAAGGAGCTATTTTAGTAGTAGATGCTGCGCAAGGAATAGAAGCACAGACAATAGCTAATCTTTATTTAGCTTTAAATAATGATTTAACGATTATACCAGTTATTAATAAGATAGATTTACCCAATGCGAATGTTCCTAAAGTAACAGAAGAATTAAAAAGAGTTTTTGGATTCAAAGAAGAAGAAATAGTTTTATGTAGTGGTAAAACTGGAGTAGGTGTTCCAACTTTAATTGAAGAAATTATTAAACGCGTACCGGCACCGAAAATTATACCGAATGAAAAAACAAAAGCTTTAATTTTTGATAGTAAATTTGATGCTTACCGAGGTGTTATTGCTTTAGTAAAAGTAGAGAGTGGCGAATTAAGGGTAAAAGATAAAATTCATTTAATGGCTACAGATGCTGATTTTGAAATTGTGGAATTAGGGGTAAATACTCCTAAAGAAGTAAAGAGAGAAAAATTAGTTGCAGGTGAAGTTGGCTTTGTATGTGCTAGTATTAAAGAGATTGATAAAGTTAGTGTAGGAGATACCATTACTTTAAAAAGTGACCCTGCAACTACTCCAATTAAAGGATATCAACCTATGAAGCCTATGGTATATTCAGGGTTATTTCCAGTAGAACCTAATCGTTTTGAAGATTTAAAAGAGGCTTTATATAAATTGAAACTTAATGATGCGGCATTAACATTTGAGGCAGAAACAAGTGATGCTTTAGGGTTTGGATTTCGAACTGGATTTCTAGGCTTATTACATATGGATGTTATTATGACACGTATTCAAAGAGAGTTTAATATTGATATTATTGCTACTAGTCCAAGTGTTATTTATGAAGTATATTTATCTAATGGGGACATTTTAAAGATAGATAGCCCTAATAAAATGCCTGAGAAAACAATGATTGCATCTATAAAAGAACCTTATATTTATACCAATATTATTGTTCCTAGTGAATATATTGGACCAATTATGGAATTATGCCAGGATAAAAGGGGAACCTATAAGAGTATGGAATATATTGATGAAGTTAGAGTAAATATTCATTATGAAATACCTTTATCGGAGATTGTTTATGATTTTTTTGATAAGTTAAAGAGTTATACTAAAGGATATGCATCATTTGATTATGAAATATGTGGTTATAAGGAGTCTAATTTAGTAAAAATGGATATCTTATTGAATGGAAAACCGGTAGATGCCTTGAGTGTAATTGTTCATAAAGATTTTGCTTATTCAAGAGGAAGAAGTGTTGTTAAAAAATTAAGAGAATTAATACCAAGACAAATGTTTGAACTTCCTATACAAGCGAGTGTTGGCTCTAAAGTAATTGCTAGAGAAAACATCAGTGCTATGAAAAAAAATGTTTTAGCAAAGTGTTATGGGGGAGATATTACACGTAAAAGAAAATTATTAGAAAAACAAAAAGAAGGTAAAAAGAGAATGAAAATGATTGGAAATGTAGAAATTCCAAGTGAAGTTTTCTTAGAAGTATTAAGTGGGGAGGAATAAAGAATGGATAGAGATTATATTACACAAGTTGCAGAATTTGTAGCTGATGGACATACAATTAAAGAAACAGCAGATAAATTTGGTAAAAAAGAAAGAACAATTCAACTTTATCTTGCTAAAGTTCGTAATCCAGAGAGTGAATACTATAATAAAATATTAAAAGAACGGATAGAGTTATCACAAGCTAAAATTGCTTTAGAAGGACACAAAACTGGTGGAAAAACTGGTAAAAGAGGCAAATCATATGAAGACTTTACTGCTAGAATGTATGCAGATGCTTATATTCAAAGTGGTTTTTCTCTTCAAGAATTAGCAGATTTAAGTAAAATTCCAAAATCAACTTTATTTGATATGATTCGGGGTATTGATGATAAAGAATTACAAGATAGAATTGATAATAGTATTCAATTTAAAGAAGTTGGTATTATAGATAAGGTACAGAAAGAACAATGGAAAAGATAAAATCAGTTTATATTCATATCCCTTTTTGTAGTAGTATTTGCTCTTATTGTGATTTTTGCAAAGTAGTTTATAATCATGATTGGGTTTTGCCTTATTTGAAAAGATTAAAAGAGGAAATAGACAATTCTTACTTGGGAGAAGAAATAGAGACTTTATATATTGGGGGAGGAACTCCTACTTGTCTTTCGCTTCCAGAATTAGAAAGTTTATTTGAAGTACTTAAAATATTTAAGAAAAGTTCAAATATAGAGTTTACTATAGAAGCTAATATTAATGATTTAAATAGTGAATTATTAAGCTTTTTATATAAAAATGGGGTAAATCGTTTAAGTATAGGGATAGAAAGTTTTAATAAAGAAAAGCTTAAATTTATGAACCGAGAAGCTAATTTTAAGATAGCGAAAGAAAAAATAGCTTTAGCTAGAAAAATTGGTTTTAAAAATATTAATGTTGATTTGATGTATGCAATACCAGATGAGTCTATTGCTGTATTAAAACAAGATTTAGATAAAATTATTAAATTAAAACCTGAACATATAAGTACTTATAGTTTAATTATAGAAAAGAATACCTTAGTTGGCTTTAATAAAGTAAAACCAATAGAAGAAGAACGAGACTCTAAGATGTATGATAAAATTTGTAAAACATTAAAAAAGAATGGTTATCAGCATTATGAAGTGTCGAATTTTGCTAAAAAAGGTTATGAATCGAAGCATAATTTAACTTATTGGAATAATGAAGAATATTATGGTTTCGGATGTGGTGCTAGTGGTTATGTCGCGGCTATTCGTTATGAAAATACAAAGAGTTTAACAGAGTATTTAAAAGGAAATTTTGTTAGTTCTAAAAGTTTAATGAGTAAAGTTGATAATATGGAAAATGAACTTATTTTAGGTTTTCGAAAGTTAGAGGGGATTCAATTAGAACATTTTTTTGATAAATTTGAAGAAAATATGCAAAATATTTTTCCTATTAAGCCTTTAATTAAGAGTGGAGATTTAATATATAAAGATGGCAGAGTTTATATAAATCCGAAAAAGTTATATGTTATGAATGAAATCTTAATAAAACTAATCTAGAGGAGTATAAACTCCTTTTTTTGGTTTAGAATAAAAAGGGAGAGATTATAATGAATACTTTACTTCAAGATTTAAAAGTAATAAATGGTGAATTATCAATACCATTTAATCCGTATAATATGCATTATACAGTTAGTTTAACAGATTCTTCAGTTACATCTTTAGAATTTCAGTATGAACTAAAAGAAGATGCTCAAATTGAAATTCTAAATAATAATTTAAATAATGATAAAACAGAAATTTTAGTTAAAGTATTTAATGATGATGAAAGTTATACCTATTATATAACTGTTTATAAAGAAGAGAGCCAAGATGTTAGCTATTATGACCATTTAGTAAAAAGATTAGAGTCTTCTACCCAAAAAGAAGTGCCGAAATATGCAGTACCTATAATTTCTGTAAGTTGTTTTCTTCTTATTTTACTATTCTTTACACTTTTATTTAAAAAGAAGAAAAAATACAGATAATAGTAAATTTGTAAGAAAAATATCTAAATTTATTGATAATAAAGAATTATTTGTTAACAGATTTTAATAAATTAGTTAGAGATTATAGAAAATTGTAATTTGGAATTTAGAAAATATTTTGTTACAATGCACCTAGAAAGGAGGACATTATGCAAAATATTTTCTTTATTATTAAAAAATATTGGTTATCAGGAGTTTTACTTATTTTAATACTTTTTGCTTGTGTTATGTCTGGCTATAGTATTTATTTACAAAAATTGGAACCTAAAGCAATAAAAGACGAGATTATTGCTGTTGCAGATAATGGTGATAGTGAAGAAAAGACAGATATATATGTAGCGGTAGATATTAAAGGAAATGTGAAAAAGCCTGGGGTTTATCAAGTAAAAGAAGGCACTATTATTAATGATGTTATAGCTTTAGCGGGCGGTTTTACTAAAAATGCTTATGCAAATAATATTAATTTAAGCAAAAAAGTCAGCGATGAAATGGTTATTTATGTTTATAGCAAAAATGAAGTGAAAGATGATAAAAAACAAACAGTTTGCAAAACGGATACAGTAGATATTTCTGATTGTACTAATGAAAAAGTTAGTGTTATTGAAACAGGGACTAATACTAATACAGAAGAAAAAACAACTTCTAGTGATAATCAATTGGTTAATATTAATACGGCATCAGAGAGTGAATTAACTACTGTTTCAGGGATTGGTTCTTCTAAGGCAAAGGCAATTATTGAATATCGCAATAATAATGGAAGTTTTAGTAATATTAAAGATTTGTTAAATGTGAGTGGCATAGGAGAAGCACTTTTTGAAAAAATTAAAGAGTTTATTACAGTCTAAGATTTTTATAATTATTAGTCTTTTTTGCTTAATTTGTTATGTTTTTTATAATCTAAAAATTGTTAAGTATACTTCCATTTGGAGTGAGGAATCAAGTTCTATTGAGGGAGTTATTATTGATTATAAAATTGATGGAGATAAATTATCCTTGATGCTTAAGAACAAAGAAAAGATAATGGTAAATTATTATTTTAAAACAGAAAAAGAAAAGAATGACTATTGTTTAGAATTAGGAGATACTATAAAAATAGATGGAACCCTTCAAAGACCACTTAAAAATACTATACCTAATACTTTTAATTATCAAAAATATTTATATGGAAAAAAGATATATTGGGTTATGAATGCTACTAAAATGGAAATAACAAAGAAAAGTACTTCTATTCTATATATTATTAAAAACAAATTGGTAAGGAGAGTAAATGCTTTTAAAAAACCAGATTATTTTTATGCATTTATTTTAGGAAAGAATAGTTATATCGATAGCAATGTTTATAAAGTTTATCAGGCGAATGGAATTACTCATTTGTTTGCAGTTTCGGGAATGCATATAAGTTTTTTAATTATGATATTCGATAATATTTTAAAAAAAATAGGTATTAAAAACAAAGGAATTATAATTGTATTCTTGATTTTCTATATGTTTTTGATTGGCTTTAGTGCTTCAGTTGTAAGAGCTAGTCTATTTTATATTGTACTTTATTTTAATAAAAAGAGTAAGCTAAACATTAATAATCTCTTAGTAGTTTATTATTTGTTTTTCTCTCTTATTTTATTAAATCCTTTTTATATAGAAGATTTAGGTTTTTTATATTCTTTTTTGACTTCTTTTAGCTTAATTATATATTCTAATAAGATAACTGGTAATTATTTTAAAAAGCTATTAAAAACAAGCTTTATAGCTTTTTTAGCAAGTGCTCCTGTGACTTTAATGAATTTTTATGAAATTAATTTATTGACGGTTTTTAATAATTTAATTATAGTGCCATTTGTTAGTTTAATTTTGTTTCCTTTTACTTTGTTAACGTTTGTATTTTCTTTTTTAGAACCTGCTTTAAATTTAGGCTTTTTAGTATTAGAAAAACTTAATTTTATATTAAATACACTGGCAATTAATCTTGTAGTTCCTAAAGGTAATTTACTATTTATGATTATTTATTATTTTATCTTTTATTGTTATTATAAATATGGCTTCAAAATGCTTTATTTATTGATAGCTTTTATAATCTGGCAAAAGATAGTACCACTACTTGATAATTCTTATCACATATATTATTTAGATGTCGGTCAAGGTGATGCTTCTTTTATAGTTAGTCCTTATCAAAAGGATACTATAATGATTGATACTGGAGGGAAAATAGAATACAGTAAAGAAGATTGGCAAAAGAAAAATGCAAATTATGATTTAGGGGATACTTTAGTGCAATTTTTTAAGAGTTTAGGAATAACTAAGATAGATTTGCTAATTGTTACACATGGGGATACAGACCATATAGGTTATAGTAAAAAGTTAGTAGAAAAACTTAAATTTAAAAGTATTATGCTTAATAATAACAGATTAAATCAAGAGGAATATAAATTATCTAAGAAAATAGATAAACATATAAAAAATAATTATCTAGGGAAAAAAATAGTAATTAAGAACTTAAATTTAAGAACAAGCGCTGATGAAAATGAAAGCTCATTGGTTTTATTAGTAACTTTTTTAAATAAAAATTGGCTTTTTATGGGAGATGCACCAAAAAGTATAGAAAAAATAGTAGAGAAAAAGCTTCCAAAAGTAGATGTTATTAAAGTAGGACATCATGGCTCTAAAACAAGTACAGATAATGATTTTATAAAGGCAATAAAGCCTAAGTATGCTATTATATCCGCAGGTCGAAATAATCGCTATAATCATCCGGCTAAAGAAACTTTGAAAGTTTTAAATGCCAATAAAATAAAAGTTTATAATACACAGGAAAAGGGAACGATTCATATGATTATTAAAAAAACAAATGAAAAATTTATATTTTATGAGCCTTTATAGTATATTTCTTGAAAGTTTAATGTTATAATAGAGATGTGGTAGTTATGAAGATATATTTATTAAGTGGTGAAAGTTATTTATTAATTAATGAAAAAATAGATGAAATTATTAAAGATAGTAAGAATATTACTATCTTTGATTTAACTGTAAATGAACTAGAAGATGCCATATTAGAAGCAGGATATTTTTCTATGTTTGCAGAAAAAAAATACATAATAGTAAAGAATGCCAATTTTTTTGGGACAGATAAAGGTAAAGAAAAAGATACTGAGTTGTTGCTTAATTATTTAAAGGAACCAAATGAAAATTCGGTTTTGATATTTATTTGTAATTCTAAATTGGATATGCGAAAAAAAGTTACTAAGGCTATAAAGGAACAGTATGAGATTATATCAATTCCTAATTTGAAATATTATGAAATAGAAAATAAAGTCATGAGTTTAGTAAAACAAAGAGGCTTTAACATGAATAATGAAGTTGCTAAATATATAGTAGCTTCTAGTTTAAATAATTATGATATTGCAATTAGTGAATTTAATAAGTTATTACTATATTATAAAGAACCTTGTAATATAACAATGGAAGATGCCAAAAATATTATTTCTAGGCCTATTAATTCTAATAATTTTCTTTTTGTAGATGCAGTAGTAGACAATGATATTGAAAAAAGTTTAGAATTATTAAGTGATTTAAAAGTACTGAAAGTTGAGCCAACAATTCTTGTATCTTTATTAGCTAGAGATTTTCGAATTATGTTACAAATTAAGCAATTATTAGAACAAAATAAAAGAGAATATGCGATAATGAATGAACTTGGATTGTTAGATTGGCAGTTTGAAAAATATTTGAAAAAGATTTTTCCTTATAAAGAAAAAGAGTTAGAGAGTATTTTAATAAAATTGACAAAGCTAGACTTAAATATAAAGAGTGGAAAAATAGATAAAAATATGGCTTTAGAGTTATTTATTTTGGATATATGTGATAATTAGAATAATTTAAACAGTAAATTTACATTTTAATAAAAAAATAAAGGAAAAAACCTTTATTTTTTCTTTATTTTGTAGTATTATTTAAATCTGCAATTATTTATTTTATGAAGGGGAGAAGTAAGATGAAAAAAACAAAAATAGTTTGTAGTATTGGCCCATCTAGTTATGATTATGAAGTATTTAAAAAGATGGCTCATGCTGGGATGAATGTTGCTAGAGTTAATTTTAGCCATGCAACAGATGAAGAAAAGAATACTGTTATAGATTTAGTTAAAAGAATTAATGATGAAGAAAACTTAAATATAGCATTACTTTTTGATACAAAAGGACCTGAATTTAGAAATGGTGAAGTAGTAGAAGGCGGTATTTCTTTAGTACCTGGTAATACTATTAGAATTGTTAAAGAAAATGTTATTGGAAATGCAGAACGCTTTAGTGTTAATCATCCAGAATCTTTGGACTGTTTATCAGTTGGGGATTTTATTCAATTAGAAAATGGATTAATGAAAATTGAAGTAATTTCTAAAGAAGAAGACGGAGTGACTTGTATTGTTAGAAATGGTGGAATTTTAGGCAATAAGAAAAGTTTATTTGTACCAGGAATAGATTTAAATATACCATTTATAAGTGATGCAGATAAAGTAGATATTACTTATGCTTGTCAACATGATGGAGACTTTTTAGCTTTATCATTTGTTTCTAGCAAAGAGGATGTTTTAGAAGCTAAAAAAATTATTGATAAAGAACATAGTAATATTAAGATTATATCTAAAATTGAAAGTATGACTGGTATTAATAACTTAGATGAAATTTTAAGTGTAAGTGATGGTGTTATGGTTGCTAGAGGAGACCTTGGAGAAGAAGTCCCTATCTCTTTGTTACCAGTTTATCAAAAGAAAATTATTAAAAAAGCAAGAGAACATGGAAAAGTATGTATTGTTGCTACAGAAATGCTAGAGAGCATGAAAAAGAATTCTCGTCCAACTAGAGCAGAAGTTACAGATGTAGCGAATGCTGTTTTAGATGGTACGGATGCTATTATGTTAAGTGGAGAAACAACGATGGGAATGTATCCGGTTGAAGCTGTAAGTTTTATGGCTTCTATAGCAGAAGAAACAGAAAATCATGCTATGAATCATTTTCAATATTTAGGAAAAATTGGTAGAACAGAATGTATTGCTAAAAGTGCAGTTGAATTGACTTATGTTGTTGACATTAAGGCTTTGGTAGTAGAAGCAATTAGTGGTTATAGTACTAAGATAGTAAGTAACTTTAGACCAACTGCTCCAATTCTTGCAACATGTACTACTAAAGAAGTAGCGAGAAGTTTAGCACTTAACTATGGAGTTTATACTACTATTGTTCCTCTTATGGATGATACTGATAAATTAGTAGAATTAGTAAAAACAAAGGCTATTCAATACTTTAATTTGAAGAAAGAAGACAAAATTGTAATAACTGGTGGATTACCTATGGTAAATAATGTTGTTCGCTTAACTAATTTCTTAAAAATAGAAGAAGTAAATTAGTTTTAGAGATTGCTTTCGAGCAGTCTTTTTTATTTTTTAAAATAAAAAGAGCATTTAGATACTCTTAATTTTTACATAGTTCATTAATTTTGTCTTTGTTTTTAAAGTTAAGTTTAGCAATTTCTGTTAACTTTGAAAAGCCATATTCTTTAACAATTTGAGCACCAACTTGGTCTACGTTAGGGCCTGCTCCTTTTGGTATTTCTCTACCTAGTTCTTCGCTTAATTTTTTCATTTCGCCTAAAAATATATAGCGGGATATAATGGATGCAGCTGCTACGCTTAGGCATTGGTCCTCAGCTTTCGTCATGAATGTAATATTTGTTACTTTTTCAGTTGCTTTACTTATATGTTCGAAATATTTTTTAGGATAAACAAATTGATCGACTACAATCTTATCATATGGATAACCCTTATTTTTCATATTTACTAATACTTTATTGTGAAGAATGGCTTTAATTTTATTCATATTTAAGTCTTCACTCCAATTTTTATTGTAACTAGTATTAGTTAGAATATAAGTAGAATAGGGGATTTTTTTCATGATTTCTGGGGCTATTGTTTTAATTTTTATGTCTGTTAATTTTTTTGAGTCTCGAACTCCTAAATCTATTAAAAAATCTATATTTTCTTTCGATACAAAAGTGGCTGTTACTACAATAGGACCAAAAAAATCTCCTGTACCAACTTCATCAGAACCAATTGAACTTGTGTTAATAAATACTTTTTTCTCTTCTTTTTTTGGCTTCTCTTTACCAGTTATGTCGATAATACGATTATTCTTGATTCTTTCTTCTTCTAGCCAGTAGCTTGCTTCTATGTCTGCTCCAATACCTTGAAACATGACTTTGCCAGACTCATATAATGTAATTACGCAGTCATAGTCTTTTACTTGAAATACGGAATACATAGGGGGATTAGCTACAAATCTATCTTGATAAAAATTTATCATTAATGGTTTTATATTATCACTTACTTTATATACTATAGTCATTCTTGACACCTCTTTTTATTTATAATAACATATATTACTTTATTTTTCAAAAACTTTAGTATATAATTATAAAAGGAGATGATAAATTTGACGATTGTAGATTCTGTTTTAATATTATTTTTATTAGCAGGAGCAGTATTAGGCTTTAAAAAAGGAGCAATAAGAAGTTTAGTAGCATTAGTTGGATTAATAGCTTTAGTAGTAATATCTTATTATTTAAAAAATCCAGTTGCAGAGATTTTCTTTAAGTATGCACCTTTTGTAAATTTTAAAGGCTCTTGGGATGGGTTACAAACTATGAATATCTTATTATATGAAGGAATTGCTTATATTTTAGTATTTACAGTATTATCTAGTATTTTGTCTTTGATTGTTAAAATATCAGGAATTATGGAACGTGTTTTAGCTGCGACAATTATTCTTGGAATACCTTCTAAAATTATAGGAGCAGTATTAGGCTTTTTAGAAGCTATAGTTTTAAGTTTTATTATTTTATTTGTTTTATTACAGTTTAATACTACTAGTGAGATGGTAAGTGAATCTAGTTTAGCAAATAGCATTGTAGATAAAACACCAATTATTGGAACGATGGTTAATAATACCTATCAAGCTATACAAGATATTAATGCTTTAAAAGATAAATATGCTAAAAATATGAATAAAGATGCATATAATGGGGAAATATTAAGTATAATGTTAGAGTATGAAGTTATTACAACAGATAGTACTCAAAAGTTAATAAATGATAAAAAGTTAACTTTTGCAGGTGCTCAGAATATTTTAGATAGTTTTAAGGAGAATAATCAAAATGATTAAATATTTAGAAGATGAGAATTTTAACGAAGTTATTAAAGATGGGTTATGGATTGTTGATTTTTATGCTGATTGGTGTGGACCTTGTAAAATGTTAGGGCCAGTATTAGAGAGCATTCATTCTAATACTCTAAAAATTAATGTTGATATGCATGAAGATTTAGCTAGAGAGTTTGGGGTAATGAGTATTCCAACTATATGTTTCTTCCTAAATGGGGAGTTAAAAAATAAAGTAATTGGTTTTAGAAATAAAGAAGAAATAGAAGAGATAATCTCTCATGTAAAGTAGGAGATTAATCTCTTCTTTTTTTGTAAAATAAAAAGCCAAATGGCTTTTAATTTTTATATTCTTTTAAAGCAATTTTATTTAGAACGTTTATTTTAATTATAATACTTCCTATTAAGAATAGAGTAGATGCAATAATAAGAGTGATTGCTATTATAAAACTTCCTATATGATTTGTTTCGTTTATTAGTGAGTCGATGATTAGATAAACAGAAGTTATGTAGCCAATTATAGCTAGTATGATAAGACGGATTAAACGAGTATTTAATTCAGTATTTTTATATTTTGCTTGATATTTCTTTTTTATTTCTTTTTTTTGTTCTTTATTTAATGAATGATAATATTTTTTCATTTGTTTCACCTCATGTTTAATATTTTACCATATATTCTTATATATTTAAAATGAAAATAGGGGACTTTAAAAGAAAATTTGCAAAAAAAGGAAAAAAATGAAATTTGGGTATTGCCTTTTCATATTTTTATGTTATAATTAAAGAGCAATTTGAAAGAAAGATGTCTCCTTAGCTCAGCTGGTAGAGCAACTGACTCTTAATCAGTGGGTCTAGGGTTCGAATCCCTAAGGGGACACCAGTTTTTTGTTTAATGGGATTGTAGCTCAGCTGGTTAGAGCGCACGCCTGATAAGCGTGAGGTCGGAGGTTCAAGTCCCCCCAGTCCCACCATTTGGCCAGTTGGTGAAGCGGCTTAACACACTGCCCTTTCACGGCAGCATTCATGGATTCGAATTCCATACTGGTCACCAAATTGTATTTAACTCCTTTGGGAGTTTTTTCTTTTGTTAAAATTAAGTGGGGGACTTTAGAAAATAAAAAGCTTACTTTGCGATAAAGTAAGCATAATATTCATCAAAAGTGATGTTATGATTGTAAATATAAGTAGCGGTTTCTACTCCAACATAACGCCAATGCCAGGATTCTGCTTCAAAGCCTGTTATTTTTTCTTTCCCTTCTTGATATCTTTCTATAAAGCCATATTTGTAAGCATTATTTTGTAACCATACATGGGCGGTTGAACCTTTAAAGTTATTGGAAGTTGTATTTTCCTTACTAAATATATCAATCGCTAATCCGGTTTGATGTTCAGAATATCCAGGACGAGCAGCAATACTATCAGCATAAGTTGTTCCTTTTTGATTTTTAAAACTGTCGTAGACACTTGATTGGGAAGCATAATCTCTATAACTAGAATTAATGATTAAATAAATTCCTTCTTGGTTTGCAGCATTCCATAAATCTATAAAAGCTTCATATGCTGGTTTTCTTACTTTATGACCTGTTCCATAATAATATTTATTATTAATATTTACTAAATCATTAGGCTCGTAGTTTTCGCTTAAATGATAGTATTTATTCACTAGCATTAAGCAATCAAGAGATGTATCGGTGTCTAGATTGTGTTCATAATAATTATAATCATTATTTGTGTTTACGCTAGCTATTACTTCCTGTGCTGAGGTATTGTTTTTATTTAGAAAATCTATATAGCGATTAAGATTATCTTTTATATAATATTCGTTTTGGATTAATGAGATAATATTTTCATTTTTATGATTATCAAAGAGAGTATCAATAAATTGTTGGTTCGTATTTTGTTCTAAAACTTTTATTTCTTCTTTAGTATAACCAACTTGCATTAAACGATATTCATTGGTTTTCTTATAAAGATTATTCTTATGAATATTATTAAATACATTAACTAGAATAATAATTAAGATAAAGGTTGCTAAGACAATCCAGACTTGTTTTCTTACTTTAAGTTTTGTTTTTTTCATTGTATCACCTATTTCTATTATACTTATTAAATTTGTATTTGACAAATGAAATTATCCGTTGTAATATGGAATTGTAAAGTAAATAGTAAAGGATGAAACAAATGCAAATAAATAAAATAAGATTAAGTTTTTGCCCTAATTTTGATAAAATAACTAATGCTACATTTTTAGAAGGAGATTCTTTATCTATTCAATTAGTAAGGATATATAGAGATTTTATTTTTAAGATTAATGTTGATTCTTTAGAAGATACTCTAAGAGCTCAAGAATTAGATAAAACTATGGGAAAATATGTAGATGATTATTTTTTTCGTAAAACTCTTCAAGAAGAGATAGTTAATATAAAGATAAAGAAATGTGCAACAGATATTTTAAGGTCAATTGTAGAAAGCATTATTGGAATCTTTAAAAGATATGAAGAGGGAGCTACAAGAAAGATATATATTTCAAGATGGATATAAAATAGACACAAACGTGTTTATTTTTTTTAGTTAATTTGATATAATTAGAAAGACAGAATAGAAACGAGTGATATTCATGAATTTTTTAGAAAAGTATAATATAAAAATAGAAAATAAAGATTTATTAGAGCTTGCTTTAACTCATAGTAGTTATTCTAATGAGCATGGTGGTTCTAATTATGAAAGATTAGAATTTTTAGGAGATGCTGTATTACAATTAATTTCAAGCGAATATTTTTATAAGCATTTAGATGTAGGAGAAGGAGAACTATCTAAGATACGTGCTAGTTTTGTTTGTGAGAGTGCTTTAGCTCAATATTCTAAGGATATAGGTATTGATAAACATATTAGAGTTGGAAATGGTCAAATAAAAAATATTAATGATACTATTATTGCAGATTGTTTTGAAAGCGTTTTAGGAGCTATCTATTTAGATAAAGGTTTTCAAGTGGCTAAGGATTATGCATTAACTATTTTAAAGCCATATATTAAAGAACATCATGTATTTTTAGGCGATTTTAAATCTAGGTTGCAAGAAATGGTTCAAACTGATAAAAAATCTTTGGAATATCGTTTAGTTTCTGAGATAGGCCCTAGTCATGATAAAACTTTTAAATTTGAAGTTATTATTGATGGAATTGTTTATGGGTCTGGTGTTGGTAAGAGTAAAAAGGAAGCAGAACAAAAGGCAGCAGAGGATGCACTAAAAAAGTGTGCAAAAAAGAGATAGTAAAGGATGATATGTTGTGCATTTAAAGAGTATACGTGCATTTGGTTTTAAATCATTTGCAGATAAGATAGATTTGGAAATAAAGGATGGAATAACAGCGATTGTTGGTCCCAATGGAAGTGGCAAAAGTAATATTGTAGATGCTGTACGTTGGGTTTTAGGAGAACAATCTGTAAAATCACTACGTGGTAGTGATACTATGAGTGATGTCATATTTTCTGGTTCTAAGACTAGAGGGCCACAAACTAGAGCATATGTTGCTTTAACGTTTGATAATACAGACCATTATTTAAATAGTGATTTTACTAGTATTGAGGTTAAAAGAGTTATATATAATACTGGAGAAAATGAATATTATATTAATAATAGTAAAGTAAGATTAAAAGATGTCACTGATTTGTTTTTAGATACAGGAGCAGGTAATGATTCGTTTAATATTATTTCTCAAGGAAGCGTTTCAGATATTATTAATAGTAAACCGGAAGCTAGAAGAACTATTTTTGAAGATGCAGCTGGTGTATTAAAATATAAGAAAAGAAAAGAAATAAGTTTAAAAAAATTAGAAAAAACTAAAGAAAATTTAGCTAGAATAAAACTGGTTATTGATGAGTTAGAAAACACAGTAAAACCTTTAAAAAAGCAAAGTGAAATTGCTCATAAATATTTAGAGCTAAAAGAAGAATTAAAAAATATAGAGATTGCTTTAATTGCAGGCGATATAGCAAAAATTAATGTTGACTATAAAAAAATTAAGAATGAAGTTGAATGTTTAGAAAAAACACTGGCAGAAGTATCTAAATTAAATTGTGAGGATAATTCTAAATTAGAAAAATTAAAATTAGATAATTTAAAATTAGAAGAACAGATAACAGAGAAAAATAATGAATATGTTAAATTAACAGAAAATTTAGCTAGTTTAGAAGCAGAAAAATTGGTTACTTTAGAACGTCAGAAATATGATACGGATAAAGATAAGATAGAAGAAGCTCTTATTAAACTTAAAGAAGAACAATTAAGTTTAAAGAATGAAATGAAAACAGAGAGAGCTAAATTAGATGATATTATTAGTGATATTAAAGAAAAGTCTATTGAAAAAGATGAGCTGGATAATAAGATTATAACGGGTAAAGTAGAACGTAATCAATTAATGGCAAAAATTAATAATTTAAATAAAGAAATATTAATTTTACAAAATAAAAAAGAAATATTAGAGAGTAATATTGAAAATAATAGTAAAATGCCAAATGCAGTTCGAAGTGTATTAAATAATATGCGATTAACAAAAGTTCATAATACAATTGGTAATTTAATAAAAACTAATAAGATATATGAAGTTGCTATAGAAACAGTTATGGCAAATGCTAATAACTTTTTAGTAGTAGATGATTTAAATGGAGCTAAGGAGTGCATTGATTTTTTAAAAAATAATCATTTAGGAAGAGCGACATTTTTCCCTTTAGATATTATAAAAGAAAGAAGTATTCCAGAAAGTGATTTAAATAAGATTAAGAATGAACCAGGATTTATAAATGTGGCTAGTTCTTTAATAGAATACGATAAGATGTATGACAATATTATGAAAAATCAATTAGGGAATGTTTTAGTAGTTAATGATATGGATACTTTAAATAGATTGGGTAATATTTTAGAATATAAATATCGTATTGTTACTTTAGAAGGAGATATTCTTTATTCTGGGGGTTCTGTTACGGGTGGTTCTAGTAGAAAGGGCGCAATTTTAAATGATAAATTAAGATTAAATGAATTAATAGAGAAAATTGAGATTAGTAAATTAGAAGTTGAAAATTTGAATAAAGAATATGATAGAGTAAATTCTAATTTTGAAATATTAGAAAATAAAGGGAATGAAATATCTAAAAGTTTAATTAATTTAAATGAGATTTTAAATACTAGAACAAATAAAATGAGAAGCCTTGAAGATGCAATAAGCAAAAAAGAAATGGAAATTAAAGGTAATAGTGATATGAGTGATAATAAATTAGATAAAAAGCTCATCAGTATTTTAGAAGAAGCTAGTTCTGTATCTAGTGAAAAAGAAATTACATTTAATGAATTAGATAAACTAAAGAAACAAAAATCAGATTTGGCTCTTTTAATTAATGAAATTGAAAATAAATATCATAAAGCAAATACAGAATATAATCGTATTCAAAATGAATTAAAAGAAAAAGAAGTAAAATTAGGAAAATATGATGTGCAATTAGATAATTTATTAGTAGAATTATCTATGAATTATTCGATTACTTATGAATATGCATGTGCTAATTATGAACTTGATATGCCTTTTCAGGATGCTAGAGAAAAAGTAGATGCTATAAAGAAAGAAATAGCTAAATTAGGAGATGTTAATACGGGTTCTATCGCAGAATATGAAAGGGTAAGTGAAAGATATAATTTCTTAACTAGTCAGAGTAATGATTTGGAAACATCTAGTAATGAGTTAACAAATATTATTGATGAGATGGATAAGATTATGATTGATAAGTTTAAAGATAGTTTTAATAAGATTAGTAAAGAATTTAATGAAGTTTTTCGTAAATTATTTAAAGGTGGTAGAGGTTCTTTAAAATTAACAAACCCTGAAGATATATTAAATACAGGAATTGAAATTGAAGCAGAACCTCCTGGAAAGAAATTAAATTCTATTGTTTTATTGTCTGGAGGAGAAAAGACGTTAACTGCTATCGCTGTTTTATTTGCTATTTTAAATGTTAAACCTAGTCCTTTTTGTATTTTAGATGAAGTTGAAGCAGCATTAGATGAGGCAAACGTAGATACATTTGGAAAATATTTACAAGAAAAGAAAGAAAAAAGTCAATTTATTTTAATTACTCATAAAAAGAGAACTATGGAGTATGCAGATGTATTATATGGTATTACTATGCAAGAAAGTGGTGTAAGTAAAATCGTTAGTGTTAATTTAGAAGAATTAGAGAAATAGCCAATTTTTGGCTTTTTTGTTTAAAAAAAATACCTTTACGGTATTTAAATTTCTCTATATATTTCAGCATCTTTAAATGGGTTTTTAGAGTCTATATGGTCTATAAATAAAATTCCATTTAAATGGTCAATTTCATGCTGGAAAGCAATACTAATGTCTTCTCTAACACGAATTTGATAAGGATTGCCATCTATATCTTGAGCTTTTATTGTAACACGAGCATATCTAGGAACAATGCCTTCTACTTCACGATTAATACTTAAACAGCCTTCTCCTTCACCAACATAAATCTTTTCTTCACTATGAGTAATAATTTTAGGGTTAATAACAATATAATCTTTAAAAGAACCATCTTCAAGTTCTTCTACAATAACGAAAATTCTTTTGGGAATACCTATTTGAATATAAGCAAGTCCCATGCCTGGCCTTAGTTTATATTTTTCTTCATATTCTTTTATTTGACTCATTTTAAGATATAAAATCATGTCTTCAATATTTTTCTTATCTTCTTTTGATAGAGGGAAAGTAACTTCTTTACTTGTTTCTCTTAGACGATGGTCTACTTCATCTAAGATAGTTATATTTGGTAATTTCATTCTAATCACTCCTAAATCAGACTTATTTTACCATAAAACGTTTACTTTTTCAATTCTTTATGCTAAGATAAAAAGCTATTAAAAGGGAATGATTTTATGCTAGTTTATAGAGTTTGTAATAAAGATGAAGTAGAATATATATTAAACAACCAAAATTTTTTATTTGTTGGGGGTTTATTTTTTGCAGGAAATACTCACCATTATGAAAAAGATTACTTGTATATGCATTTTTTCTTAAATAAGAGAGATATTCTTTATATGAGTGCTTCTAAAGATAGATGTATTTGTACTTATGATATACCAAAGGCTATTTTAGATAAGACAGTAGGGCTTGGTACTTATCTTGATTATATAAATTTTCATCATCAAGAACAAGTTTTAGAGTTTGCTATAAAGAGTGAATTTATGAAGATAGAATATTTAAAACAAGTAGATTTATTATTGGATAGTTTAGATTATGAAGATTTTTTTACAGAAGAGCTAGATGCTTCTAAATATAAGACTATTTATGGAGAAAAACTTATTAGAGTAAGAAAAAGGAAGTAGATTTATTACTTCCTAATTATTACTTGACCAGTTCCAACCAGCACCAATTATGATTACAAGTAAGATAAATAATACGATCCAAATAGCTGCTCCAATACCATATCCACTTGTATATCCTGCATATCCAGTACCACAAGGTTGATATCCACCATAACCGCCACCGTAATAGCCGTTATTTCCATAGTAATACATATATATACCTCCTTTATGTATCTATTATAGTTTACTCATGTATGCATCTTTTTGACATTAAAAAAGCCTAATTTTTAAAAATTCTTTTAAAGCTTTTAACTTTATGTTAAAATTAGATTAGGAGTTGATACTTTGAAAAAAATATTTGGAAAGATGGATGTACCATTATTAATATTAATGCTCGTTTATAGCGTTTTTGGGTTAATTATGATTTTTTCAGCATCTAGTGTATCTACTGTTTTAAGATATAATGTACCTCAGTATCATTTCTTTATAAGACAAGCTATATTCTTATTAGCATCATTTTTTATAGGTTTTTTAATAGTAGTTAGATTTCCTACTAGTAAGTATAAATATTTTACTCCTTTTGCAATCTTAGGCATTACTGTAGCTTTAATTGGTTTATTTGTATATGGTAGAATTACTAATAATGCTAGAAGTTGGTATGATATAGGGCCTTTTGCTTTACAACCTAGTGAATTTGCTAAATCTATTATTATTATATTTTTAGCTGTTTCTTATAGTAGATTAGAAAAAAGAAAAGTAACGAAAATTATTTTTTATTTTGTACCGGTAGCTATCTCTTTATTTGTGGCTGTTTTAATAGCATTACAACCAGATTTTGGAACATTTGCTATTATTTGTGGTATTATTTTCTTTATATTTATAAGTGTTCCTTATGTTCAAAAAGAGTTATTAAAGGTTATTAAAATAGGAGCGATAGCTATTATAATATTAGTAGGAGCTGTCTTATATAGTGGGACTGATTTATTAAATTCTAGGCAATTACAAAGATTTAATTTTAAAAATCCTTGTAGTAGATATACAGAAGATACTGGATATCAAGTATGTAATGGATTTATAGCTATTCATAATGGAGGATTATTTGGAGTTGGACTTGGTAATTCTAGTCAAAAGTATTTATATTTACCAGAGAGTCATACTGACTTTATTTTTCCTATTATTGTTGAAGAATGGGGAGCTATAGTAGGTGCATTTGTAATTATTGGTTATATGATAATGTTATATCGTATTTTAAGAATAGCAAAACAAGCAGAAAATTTGCGATTAAGTATTTTAGCATATGGGGTATTTTTATATTTATTGATGCATATTATGATTAATTTACTTGGTATTTTGGCTTTAATACCTTTAACAGGAGTACCTCTTCCTTTACTTAGTTATGGAGGGTCATTTACAATGAATGTGGTATTAATGCTATTTGTTGTGCAAAGAGTTTCTATCGAAAATAAAACGATTAAAAATAAAAGAGAACTAGCGGGTTTATAATCTATAGTTCTTTTTATATAGCTTTATTTATTGTTTTTATACATAATAATACTACAATAAAAATATCTATAATTTCAGCGATAACTAAAGAATACATACCAATATGAAGGAAAGATAAAACTGTCATAGAAAGAAGTTTTATAAGAATAGCAATTAGAGTAATAAACATACAAGTTTTTGCTTTACCAATAGCTTGTAAGACACTTTGCATAGGTCCTTCTAAGTAGAATAAAACAAAAAATGGAGCTAAAATAGCAATGTAATTGGAACCATTTGTGGTATTATATAATGCTTGTAAAAGATTATCTCTAAAGATATAAATGATAGTAGAGAAGAAGACACCGACAATAAATGATAAGATAAAAGCTTGTTTATATCTTCTTTTAACCATAGACATATTTTTTTGACTGTAGAATTTAGATATTTCTGGTAAGAGAGAAGAGGATATTGCCTGAACAAAGAAACTGGGCATAGCCAGAAGACTTATTGAATAAGCATTATAAGCACCATATTCTGTTAAGATAAAATGATTGGAATATCCAATAGCTAGAAGAATATTAGTTAAAATAATAGGCTCAAAAAAGAAACCAATATTACCAATTAATCTTCCAGATACTGTAGGTAAAGATAAATTAAGTATTTCTTTAGTAGTACCAATATCTGGTTTTAATTCATTTTTTCTTATTGTAAAATTTTTAGGTAAAAAGAATAAGAATGTAAAAATGGATGCTAATTCAGATATAATGCTAATTAAAATCAAACCAATAACGGCATCTGTAATACCTTTTTTAATTAAAGTTGGAATAAATATATAAATACAAGCTAATCTAATGATTTGTTCAATAATATTAGATATTGTGTGAGGTAGCATTTTTTGTTTACCATAAAAATAACCTTTTAAAATACTAGATATAGAAACAAAAGGAAATGTAAGAGCCATTGCTAGTATTAAACTACTACATCTATTATCATGAAGAAGATTATTGGCAATAAAATCTTTTGTGAGATAAATGATTAAAACCATTGCTATATTTAAAGCAAAAGTAATGAAGAAAGCAGAACTTAAGACGGTTATACTTTTATGTTTTTCTTCACTTATAATTTTAGATATAACTATTGGTAGAGAAAGAGTTGCAATAGTAAGCATTAAAGAATAAGTAGGCATTACTAAAGCATATAAACTTATTGCTTCATTTCCTACCATTCTGGTATATATAATCTTAATAATAAAACCAAGTATTTTTGTTATAAAACCACCTAACATTAATATAAATGTCGCAGTTAAAAATTTGTTATTTTTCAAAAGCAATCTCCTCTTTAAAAATAGAATAAAATGGTATATAATAAATATATGAAAGCAGATACCTTTTTAGAAATGAGTGATTGAATGAATAATGAAATTAAGTTTAAAAGTGTTACGGATTTATATAATCATATTAAACCAGCATTAAAGAGTAAAGCAAGAGAATTACATAAAAAGGGTATGAATTATATATATGAAGAAGATATATGGAATTATTTAAAAGAATATAAATGGTCACGTTCTTATGATTTAGATTTAGGAAGTATGGTTAATGATATTTTTAATTTGAATGAACTAGAGATTAATGAATATGTTAAAGATGAAATTAAAAAGAGTAGAAGAAATATTAATCATGAAGAAAATATATATTTAAATTAATTGAAAGAGAGAGAAAGATGAATACAAAAGAAGAAATAATTACATTTGATAGTGTATATGAAAAAATAAAGAGTAATATTCAAGATACAGAAGAATTAATGAAAATAAAAGAGGCTTATCAATTTGCTTTTAATGCTCATAAAGGTATGAAACGTTTAAATGGGGAAGATTTTATTACCCATCCTTTACATGTAGCAGAGATTGTTAATGATTTAAATGTAGATGCAACTACTATAATAGGAGCTTTATTACACGAAGTTATGAATAATGGAGATATTTCTTATACGGAGATTGCCGAAAAATTTGGGGAAACGGTTGCTACGATAGTAGATTCTATTACAAAGATTAATAAATTAGAGTTAGTAGATGATAGTGAGTCTAGTGCTATTTATTTAAGAAAAGTTTTAGTAGGGTTAGCTACTGATGTACGTGTTTTATTTATTAAGTTAGCAGACCGTTTGCATAATATGCGTACTAATTATGCGATTAATCCTAAGAAGCAAAAGCAAAAGGCTTATGAAACACAGGCTGTTTTAATACCTATTGCACATCGTCTAGGAATTAATTCTATTAAGAGCGAATTAGAAGATTTATGTTTATATTATACAAAACCAGATGTATATCAAGATATACTAGATAAATTAGATGAATCTAGAGAAGAATTAAATGATTCTTTAAATGAAATGAAAGAAAGTATTACTAATATTTTAACAGAACAAGGTTTAAAGTTTAAAATTAAAGGACGAGTTAAGAGTGTACATTCTATTTATAATAAATTAGCTAATGGTAAGAAATGGAATGAGATTTATGATATATTAGCTCTTAGAGTTATATTAGATCAAGTAAGTGATTGCTATATGGCAGTTGGTTTAGTTCATTCTAAGTATCGTCCTATTCCTAAAAGATTTAAAGATTATATTGCTATGCCAAAAGCGAATATGTATCAGAGTTTACATACTACTGTTTTTGGAGTAGATGGTCATTTATTTGAAGTTCAATTTCGAACATTTGAAATGGATGAATTTGCTGAAAAAGGTATGGCTTCACATTGGTCATATAAAGAACATGGAACTAAAAAAGTTCAAAATTTAATGGAACAAAAGTTAGAGATGTTCCGAAATTTGATTGAAACTAGTGAAGAGGCAGACGATGTTACTTTTGAAAATAATGTTACTAGTGATATTTTAGCAGAAATGATTTATGTTTTTACACCTAAAGGGGACGTTGTGGAATTACCTAGAGGAGCAACACCAATAGATTTTGCTTATCGCATCCATTCTGATGTGGGAGATAAGACTGTTGGAGCGATTGTGAATGATGTAATTGTTCCTCTTAATCATGAATTAGATAATAATGACATTGTTAAGATTAAGACTAATAGTGCTAGTACTCCTAATAAAGATTGGTTAAATTTTGTTAAAACGAGCCAAGCAAAGAATAAAATTAAATCTTACTTTAGTAAACAAGAAAGAATATTTATGATTGAAAAAGGAAAAGATATTCTAGAAAAAGAAGTAAGAAAAAGAAAACTTGCTTTTAATGATGTCATGTCAGAAGAAAATGTTAAGAAAATATTAAAAGATTTGAAATTAAAAGATATAGAAGAAATTTATTTATCGATTGGTACTTTAAGATATACAGCAGGATATATGATATCTCTTACAAAACTTGAAAAAGATACAGTAGAAGATGTTTTAATTGAAAAAGTAAATAATCATCCAAGAGAAGAGAAAAGCTATAAAAATGATATTATAGTTGCTGGTATTGGAGATGTATTAGTTAATATTGCGAAATGTTGTAAACCTGTTAAGGGAGATGCTATTGTTGGCTTTATAACGAAAGGGCAAGGTATTACAGTTCATAAGAAGTTTTGTTCTAATATAGCTGGCAAAGAAGAGAGAATGATAGATGTTTCTTGGAATTTAGAAAATGAGACTACCTATTTAACAGATTTATATATAGAAACCTTTAATGATAAGAATTATTTAACAGATATTATTGCAGCTTTTACTAAGAGAAATTTATATATAGATGCTTTTAAGACTAAAGAATTTAAAGATGCATATCAATATGAAATGACTTTAAAGGTGAAGAATAAAGAAGAAATAGACCGTATTATATTAGATTTAGATATGCTTCCTTTTGTTGTTAGTGTAAAAAGGAGTAAGTAATGAGAGTATTAGTACAAAGAAGTAAACATAGTAGTGTTTCTATAGAAGAAAAATTAGTTGGAGAAATTGATTTTGGATTAGTTCTTTTAGTAGGGTTTACTGCTGGAGATAACGAAGAAGTATTAGAAAAAATGCTAGATAAAGTCCTAAAATTAAGGATTTTTGATGATGATGCTGGAGTCATGAATAAGTCTATTTTAGATGTAGAAGGTCGTATTTTATCTATTAGTCAATTTACTTTATATGCGAATACTTTAAAAGGGAATAGGCCTTCTTATATTAGAGCTTTAAATGGAAGGGAAGCTAGTGTACTATATGAAAAGTGGGTTCAATTATTAAGAAAAAGAATTTCGACAGAGACAGGAGTTTTTGGAAGTGACATGCAGGTAAATATATTAAATGATGGGCCTATTACTATTATGTTAGAAATTGAAAATAAAATGTCTTAAGTATACATATAAAAGAAAAATGTAGTAAAAACCTCAGTTTTAAGCGTGAAATTGGGGTTTTTAGACATTTAAGAACGTTTTTCTTTACTTTTAAAATGTTTTTTGCTATAATCTAAATTACCCTTAAAAAGGAAAAAAAGGAGGAAATTTTATGATTAAAGTTTCAGCAAAAAAATTAAGTAAAAGAGAAGAGTTTATTGAGTTTTACAACCGTTATTTAGCTTTAGATAATGATGAATTACTTTTAAGAATGTTAATTAATAAATTAGGAGATACATTTATTGCAAAAGCTAGTTTACATGGAATTAAAACTTATCTTTATGATTTAGATAAAGACTTAATGTCGCTTAGATTTACAACAGATGACTTTGAAAAATTTAGTGATTTTGAAAAAAGTATCTTAAAATTTTATTCTTATGCTACAATTAAATTAAAAGATGGTAATGCAGCATATATTGATCAAAATGGTACTATTATAAGTTTTATGAATGCTCAAGAACAATATAATGGCCAAAATGTCTTTGATTATGCTCTTATGACAAATGATAAAAATGCACTTAATGATGCTAAAAATGTTGTTTTACAAAATACACTAGTAAGTAAGTTATATCAAGCAGTTCTAGAAAATGTAGCTAGTAAAACAAATGGTGAAGGTAAAGTTGTTTTTGAAATGGTAAATGATAATATTTTAAGTTATACTGATGAACCTAGAGCAGAGATTAAAACAAATAATCAAGTAAGATTACGTTCTGCAAGATAACAGATAGTCATATCTGTTTTTTCGATTAAAATAAAAATATTTTCTTGACTATCACTAATTTTTATACTAAAATAAGACTATACATTTTTCTAGGGAAGAAAAGTAAATAAAGAAATATTTTATAGAGAGAGCTAGAAGCTGGAAATGCTTAAATATTCTTTATATGAAGACAGCTTTCCATATTAGGAAAACGCGGTTAACCCGTGATAACAACAAATAGTACTTAGTAAAATAAGGTTGGCACCGCAGGTATATACTTGCCCTTATTTACTAGGTACTTTTTTGTTTAAAGAAGGAGAGAGGAAAATATGATAACTAAACCAAAAGGAACTTATGACATTTTTGGAACTGATGCCAAGTATTATAATTATATTAGAGGGGTATTCTCTACTGTATGTGAATATTATAATTATAATTTTATTCGTACCCCTATATTTGAGGCTAGTGAAGTATTTCATCGTGGTGTTGGAGAAACTACAGATATCGTATCTAAAGAGACTTATGATTTTGTAGACCGTGGTGGAAGAAGTATGACTTTAAGACCTGAGGGAACTGCTGCAGTAGTTCGCTCTTATATCGAGAATAAGATGTATGGATTCGCTAATCAACCTATTAAATTATATTATGAAGGTACTATGTATCGTTATGAAAGACCACAAGCAGGAAGATATCGTGAATTAACTCAATTTGGAGTAGAAGTTCTTGGAAGTGATGAAGCTAGTCAAGATGCTGAAGTAATTAGTCTTGCTTATAGAGTTTTAGAAGAACTTGGGATATCTGATGTAGTAGTTAAGATTAATACTCTTGGAGATAATGAATCTAGAGAAAATTATAAGAATGCTCTTGTTAATTATTTAGAACCACATATTCATGAATTATGTCCTGATTGTAATAAGCGATTACACAAAAATCCTTTACGTATTTTAGATTGTAAAGTAGACGCAGAAAATCCAATATTAAAGAATGCACCAGTTATTACTGATTATTTAAATCTTGAAAGTAAAAAAAGATTTGAAGAAGTTTTAGAATATTTAAGAGTATTAGATGTAGACTATGAAATAGATACAAGTGTTGTAAGAGGTCTTGATTATTACAATCATACTGTATTTGAATTTCAAACAAATTTAGAAAAATTTGGTTCTGCTAATACTCTTGGTGGTGGAGGTCGCTACAATAAATTAGTTGAAGTTTTAGATGGACCTGAAACTGCTTGTGTTGGCTGGGCTTGTGGTATCGATAGATTTATGATGATGCTTAAAGAATTAGATGAGAATCGTGATATGGATTCTGGTATTGATGTTTATATTTTAGGTGTTTCTAAAGAAGAAAGATTAAATGCTGCTAGAATCGCTCAAGATTTACGTTGGAGTGAAATTAAATGTGAGTATGATACTATAAATAGAGGGCTTAAGGCGCAATTTAAACAAGCTGACCGTTTAAAAGCTAGAACACTTATTTTATTAAATGATGAAGATTTAAGCCATGGAATTATTACTGTTAAAGATAATTTAACACATGAAGAAGAAAAAGTTGATGAAGCAGAAATTATTGATTATATTATCAGTCATCAATAGGAGGATTTATGAAGAGAGTATTAATAAATAATCTAGAAGAAGAAAAAGAATGTAATATAAGAGGATGGATAGAAAAAATAAGAAATACTAAATATATGATTTTTCTTGTTTTAAAAGATAGAAGTGGTTCTATTCAAGTTTCTATTGATAAAGCATCTAATTTAGAGTGTGTAAATGCTTTAGATGGAGTACTTGCAAATAGTGTTCTTTCTATTTCGGGAGTAATGCATAAGAGTGAATATGTAAAACAAGGAGGAAAGGAATTTATTCCTTCTAATATACAAGTATTAAGTATGGCAGAAGCTAGTCCTTTAGAGGAAAGTGCTAATATTGATACTAGATTAGACTATCGTTGGATAGATTTAAGAAATGAAAAAAGTCATTTAATCTATGAAGCTCAAACAGCTTTTGTAGATGGTATGCGTAGTTATTTATTAGAAAATGATTTTACGGAGATTCACACACCAAAGATAATTGCTACAGCTTCTGAGTCTGGCAGTGAAGTATTTGAAGTTAATTATTTTAATCATCCTGCTTATTTGGCTCAAAGCCCTCAGTTTTATAAACAGATGGCAATGGCTAGTGGTTTAGAAAGAATTTTTGAAATTGCTCCTGCTTTTCGGGCAGAGAATTCAAATACGAATCGTCATGCTACAGAATTTACTTCTTTTGATTTAGAATTTGCTTATATAGATTCTTATCAGGATGTTATGGATATGGAAGAAGCTGTATTAGTAAGTGGAATCACAAGAGTAAAAGAATTATATGGAGACAAAATTAAAGAATTATTTGGAGTAGATGTTGTTGTGCCAACTCGTCCATTCCCACGCATTAAATTACAGGATTTATATCAAGAATTAAATAAAAGATATCAATATGTTATACCAGAACATGATATTGGGGATATGAATGCTGAAGCAGAAAAGTTAACAAGTAGATATGCGATGGAAGAATATGGCCATGAATTTATTTTTGTTACTGATTTTGCTAAGACAAAAAGAGCGTTTTATCATATGCGTAAAGATGATATTCCACAAGGATATGATTTAATTTGGAAGGGTACAGAGATTACAACTGGGGCTCAAAGAGAACATCGCTATCCAATATTAAGAGAACAAGCTTTAGAAAAAGGGTTAGGTAAAGACGTAGAGTTTTATTTACAATTCTTTAAATATGGATGCCCTCCACATGGGGGATTTGCAATTGGAATTGACCGATTAACTATGTTATTATTGGGATTGCCAAGTTTAAAAGAAACTATGTTTTTATTTAGAGGCCCTTCAAGATTAACCCCATAGAAAGGATATAAAAATGGATTTAAGAGATATATTAAAAGATATTGAAAGTTTTCAAGGTAAGACTATCAAGATTAATGGTTGGATTCGTAATCATAGAGACCAAAAGACTTTTGGATTTATTGATTTTAGTGATGGTACTTGTCAAGAACACTTACAAATTGTTTATGATGAAGAATTAGAAAATTTTAATGAGATTAAAAAATTATTAGTAGGCTCTGCGATTTCGGTAGAAGGTAGTATTGTTCCTTCAAGTGGTAATCAAGATTATGAATTAAGAGCTAGTAAGATAATTCTTTTAGGTGCTTGCCCAGAAGATTATCCTATTCAACCTAAGAGACACACTAGAGAATTTTTAAGAGACGTAGCTTATTTAAGACCAAGAACGAATCTTTTTCAAGCTGTTTTTAGAGTTAGAAGTATTGCTGCTTATGCAATACACAAATATTTTCAAGAAAGGGGTTATGTCTATTTTCATGCACCTATCATAACTGCTAGTGATTGTGAGGGAGCAGGAGAAATGTTTCAAGTTACTACACTTCCTTTAGATAAAATAAAGGGAGAACCAGATTTTTCGAAAGATTTTTTTGGGAAAAGAGCTGGTTTAACTGTTTCTGGACAATTGGAAGCTGAAACATTTGCTATGGCTTATAAAAAGACTTATACTTTTGGTCCGACTTTTCGTGCAGAGAATTCCAATACAAAGGTTCATGCTTCTGAATTCTGGATGATTGAACCAGAAATTGCCTTTTGTGATTTAGAAGAAGACATGAATATTATGGAAGATATGTTAAAATATGTAGTTTCTTATGTATTAGATAATGCTTCTACAGAAGTAGAATTCTTTGATAAATTCGTAGAAAAAGGATTAAAAGATAAGTTAGAAAAACTAGTTAAAAGTAAGTTTACAAGAATTGATCATGAAGAAGTAATTCGAATATTAAAAGAAGCTCCTGTTAAATGGGAATTTATTCCGGAATATGGAGAAGATATTGCTAAAGAACATGAAAAATATATTACAGAATATTTTGATGGGCCAGTATTTATTAAGAATTGGCCAAAAGATATTAAAGCATTTTATATGAAGCAAAATCCTGATGGTAAGACAGTAGCGGCTGTTGACCTTGAAGTACCTGGAGCTGGAGAATTAATGGGTGGTTCTCAAAGAGAAGAAAATTATGAACTTTTAGTAAAACGTATGGATGAATTAAATATGGATAAGAGTGAATTAGATTGGTATTTGAATTTAAGAAAATATGGAGGAGCTATTCACTCAGGATTTGGAATGGGATTTGAAAGATTGTTAATTTATCTAACAGGAGTTGATAATATTCGTGATGTTATTCCTTATCCTAGAACTCCAAAATCATGTGATTATTAAGAAAAAGAAAATTCTTTTTCTTTTTATATGTATTTAGGGGTTAATTGACAATTAAGGCTATTTAGAGTAAAATAAGAAAGTGAAAATAATTCTATTTTTTTAAGAAAACAAGATGATTTTTCTATATATAAGGAGGAAAAATAATGAGTAAATTTACAAAAGAAATGGTTGATGATTATGCTGATAAATTATTAATTGGATTAACGGAAGAAGAAAACAAAATGGTTTTAGATGAATTTGAAATTATTGATAAAAATATTGATTTAATTAATCAAATAGATGGTATTTCAGATGTAGATCCTATGACACATGCTTTAGATGATTTTGTTTATACTTTAAGAGAAGATATTGCAAGTGAGAGTGTTCCTATAGAAGATGCTTTAAGAAATGCTGGGGGAGTAGAAGGAAGAGAAATTGAAGTGCCAAAAGTAGTGGGAGGTGAGTAGAATGAATTATATGAGTAAAAGTATCAAAGAATTACATGGATTATTAAAAGATGGAGAAGTAACTAGTAAAGAATTAGTAGAAGAAAGTTTAAAAAAGTCACATGAAATACAGGAGAAATATAATGCTTTTGTAACCATATGTGATGATGCAAAAGATACAGAAGTAACAGAAGAATTAGTGTCAGGTATTCCTTTTGGAGTAAAAGATAATTATTCTACGAAAGATGTTTTATCTACTGGGTCATCTAATACCCTTAAAAATTATGTTCCTTTTTATACAGCGACTGTTGTACAAAACTTATTTTCAAAAGGGGCTATTATGGCTAATAAGACTGTTTTAGATGAGTTTGGTATGGGAGGAACAGGTACTACAGGACATACAGGAATTGTTTTAAATCCTTGGGATAAAACAAGAATGTGTGCTGGTTCTAGTGCTGGTTCTGCTTGTGCAGTAGCAGCGGGAGTTTATCCTTATGCTTTAGGAAGTGATACTGGAGATTCTATTCGTAAGCCTGCTGCTTATTGTGGAATTGTAGGCTATAAACCAACTTATGGTATGTGTTCTAGGTATGGTTTATTTCCTTTTGCTTCTTCTTTAGACCATGCTGGAGTTTTAACAAGAAGTGTAGAAGATGCGGCGATTGTTATTGATGCAATGAAGGGTATAGATAAAAATGATATGACTACGTGGGATAGTAAAAACATTCATTTAAAAGATGCTCTAACTGGAGATGTACGTGGTAAGAAATTATTTTATATTAAAGAAATTGTAGATATTAAGAATTATCCGAATGCCAGTGAAGAATTAAAGGCTCATTTAGAAAATTTTTATAAGACTTTAGAAATCTATAAAGACTTGGGTGTTACTATAGAAGAAGTTAGCATGGACCAAAAGTTATTAAATGCGATTAGTTCTGTATATGTTGTTATATCTTGTGCAGAAGCTACAAGTAATATGTCTAATTTAACTGGTATTATTTTTGGTCCTCGCAGTCAAAATACAAATGTTGTTGAAATGATGAAGGAACATCGTACAAAAGGTTTCTCTCCATTAATTAAAAGACGTTTTGTAATTGGTTCCTATGTTTTACAAAAGGAAAATCAAGAACGTTATTTTAAGAATGCTGCTAGAGTTCGTAGATTAATTGTAGACCGTATGAAAGAGTTTTTTAAAGAATATGATGGACTGGTTTTACCAGTTTCTACAGGGCCTGCTAAAACTTTCTTTAATAGTAATAATATGATGGATGAAAATACAAATGTTTTAGAAGAACATTTACAAATAGGTAATTTTGGAGGATTTCCTTCTATTACTATTCCTAATGGTTTTATTAATCAGTTACCAGTTGGTATTAATATTACAGGAAATTGTTATGATGATGAAAATGTTTTAAATTTAGCTTATGCTTTAGAAAGTAAAATGTCTTATAAAAATCAAATTGCCAAGGAGGAAGAATAATGAAGAAACAAATAGCGGTTATTGGATTAGAGATGCACTGTGAATTAAAGAGTAATTCTAAAGTATTTTCTAGTGCTAGAAATTCTTATAATGAAACGCCTAATATTAATATAGCTCCTCTTGATATGGCTTTTCCTGGAACACTTCCTACAGTTAATAAAAAATGTGTAGAAGATGCTTTAAAAATGAGTATGGCTCTTCATTGTGAAACTCCGGATTATTTAATATTTGACCGTAAAAACTATTATTATCCAGATTTACCAAAAGGGTATCAGATTACCCAGTTAGAAAAACCGGTTGGTGTTCAGGGAGAAATTGAAATAGAAATTGATGAAAAAATTAAAAAAGTTCAAATTCATGATATTCATTTAGAAGAAGATTCTGCTAGTTTAGATCATTATTTTGATACTTCAACGATTGACTATAATAGATCGGGTGTTCCTCTTTTAGAATTAGTTACAGAGCCATGTTTACATAGTGCCGAAGAAGCAGTAGCATTCCTTGAACATATGCGTGATGTTTATAAGTATTGTGATATATCTGAGGCAGATACTAAAAAAGGGCAAATTCGTTGTGATGTAAATGTATCTATTATGGATGAAGATGCTAAAGAATTTGGTACACGTGTAGAAATTAAAAATGTTAACTCTTTTGGTGGTGTTTATGATTGTATTAATTATGAAATTAAACGTCAAACAGAACTAAAAGAAGCGGGAAGATATGAAGAAGTAGAACAAGAGACTAGACGTTGGGATGAAGACAGTTTTTCTACTATTCGTATGCGTAGTAAAGTAGATGCTGTTGATTATAAATATTTTGTAGAACCTAATATACCAAAATATAAGGTAAGTGAGGAATGGTTAGAAAAATTAAGAAATGAGATTCCAAGATTACATTTAGAACGCAAAAAAGATTATATGGAAAACTATCATTTAAGCCATTATGATGCAAGTGTATTAGTAAAAGATAAGAGTGTCGCTGATTATTTTGAAGAATGTATTCGATTAGGAATAGATGCTAAAGAAGCATGTAATTGGATTACTACTCAAATTTTAGGGATTATTAATAAAAATGAAATAACGATTGATAAGTTATATATTACACCTGTTCGTTTAAAAGATTTAATTGATGCAAAAATGGCGGGTAAAATCAGTTCTAAACAGGCAAAAGAAATATTTAATAAAATGATTTTAGAAGAGAAAGAAGCTAAAGAGTTTATTGAAGAAAATTCTCAAATTAGTAACAGTGATGAATTAGAGGCTTTAATTATGCAAATTTTAAAGAAAAATCCAAGTCAAATTGAAGCTTATAAAAATGGAAAAACTAATTTATTTGACTATTTTGTAGGTCAAGTTATGAAAGAAACAAGAGGAAAAGCAAATCCAGTTATTACAAAGAAAATTTTGCAAGAAAAATTAAATTAAAGATAATGGGGTATTATGAAATATATAAACAGTGGTTTTTTATTAAATCCAATAAAAGAAATTCCTATTTTATTTACAAAATCTAGTTTTTATTATGTTCCTCTAGATATTAAGAAGAGAGTTAGCATATTATATAATTATGTTAGGGGGATAGGAGATAAAAAAGATATTATTGTTTTTATTCCTATTGATACGATATTGGGTAATTTTTTTAAAGAAGTATATCAAAAAAGATTATTAATAGATGATAGATATTTTAACTTTAGTAATATTATATTATGGAATGATTATTATGAAGAAAATATATTAAGAAGGTAGTTATGAAAAAAGAATATATTAAAAATATTTTAATTGGTTTATTACTTATTTTATTTGTTGGTGCTGTATTTATTATTTTTTGTCTTTCTAGAGAGAAGATAGAAACAAAAGATGATAAGATAAGTGCACTTACAGGGACTGTTATTGTTAAAAAGTCAACTTATTTATTATTAGAGAGTGAAGATAATACTTATGTTGTTTTAAATAGTAAAGGCGATTATTTAGAAGGAGATAAAATAGAAATTACTTTTAAAGATAGTGAGCTTGATAAGAGTAGAACTCCTTATCAAGTTAAGATTATTGATGAAGAATTAATACTTAAAAAAGAGGAAGAAACTAATCATAATTCTAATAGTGATACAAATATTAATAATGGTAATAAACAGGAAACAAGTGATAATAAGAGTAGTAATACTAATACTACCCAGAATAATTCTAATAATACTATAACTCAGAATGCTGATACTGCAGTATTAAGTTATGTAGATGATTTAAAACAAGAAATTGATACGAAAGGAATAAAGTCTAGCATTAAATCGGGATTTGTAACAATAATAGATTTTTTATTCTATAATGGTAAAATAAAGGGTTATACATTTAGTGAATTAAGTGATAGTGCTAAATTAAAGGTGTTAAGTGCAGCTTTATATTTTGATAGTAAAATAGATAGTTATTTTCCTGGTTATAAAGAGTCTATATCTAATAATACTAATAAAATATATACAAGTGCTAAAACGAAAATTATAAGTGCTTATTTAACTCTTACTACTTCGATATGTATAAATAATCAAGAATTATGTACTAGTGCTAAGGCTAATTTTCAAACTTTAAAGACTAATTTTGGATTAACATGGGATTTAATTAAAGATATCGCTGGAGATGGTATTACAAATTTAAAAAATTGGTATGAAATATGGAGAGAAAACTAAAAATTCTCTTTTTTTCATATTCTAAATATGCTATAATGAATAAAGTAGAAGAGGTTGAAGGTATGATATTTGGAAAGATTTTATATATAAGTGATAATATTGCTCATGTTGAAAATATTAGTAAGGATACAATTACCGCTGATTTAATGAATATTCATGTTATTTTTGAAGAAAAAGAGCAAAGAATTTTAGGCGAAGTTGTGGAATTAAATAAGGATGAGATAAAGATACGATTTTTAGGAGAATTTACAGATAATCATTACGTAAATGGTGTTATTAGAAAACCTTTATTATCTAGTAAAATAAGAATTATTAATGGTCCAGAATTATTAGAAATTGTTGGTATTTTAAGTGCAAAAAGTTTTTTATTAGGAAATAGTTCTACTTATAAAGGTTTTCAAATTTGTCCCGATATTAATAGTTTATTTTCTAATCATTTAGCTATCTTTGGAAATTCTGGTTCTGGTAAATCTTGTGGAGTATCACGTATTATTCAAAATATTTTTAGTAATCCTAAAGCAACTACTTATAATGCTAATATGTTTTTCTTTGATGCTTATGGTGAATATAAAAATGCTTTTGGTTCTTTAAATAAAATAAATTCTAATTATAATTATAAGTTTATTACAACAAATCCTACTGAAGCTGGAGATTACTTATTAAAAATACCTGTTAATCTATTAACTTTAGATGATATTGCTTTATTATTACAAGCTTCTAGTCATGGTCAATTACCGATTTTGGAAAGAAGTATTAAGTATGCGAAGATATTTGCTAGTGATTCTGAAGAAGTTACAAAATATAAAAATCATTTAATTGCAAAAGCTTTAATTGCTATATTATTTAGTAATATGACAACTAGTTATAAAAAGAATGAAATATTTAAAGTTATTGAGGTTTGTCATACTAAAGAATTTAATTTTGATTCTGTTATTCCAGGACTTGGCTATACTAGAAGTTTTAGTGAGTGTTTTGAAATAGATTCTAATGGTAATTTTGGAGAATCTGTGTTAATTACTGAGTATATATTAAAACATATAGATGAGTCTATTACAGAGATTAAAACACCAGATAATGCTTATTATACTTTAAAAGAGTTAGCAAATGCTTTAGAGTTTACTCTTATTAGTGAAGGATTTCAAGGAAACCAGATGATGTATAATGAAGCGATGATTTTACAAGTGCGATTAAATACCATTATTGGAGGAAAAGTTAATAATTATTTTGATGGCACTAAGTATACAAGTAGAGAAGATTTTATAGAGAGCTTATGTAAGAAAGACAATGCTAGAGCACAAATTATAAATATTAATTTAGAAGATATAGATGATGCTTATGCAAAAGTAATTGTTAAAATTATATCAAAACTTTTATTTGATTATGCAAAATCTTTAAAAAAGAGAGCTAGTATTCCATTTCATTTATTTTTAGAAGAAGCCCATCGTTATATTCAAAAAGATACAGATACATTTTTACTTGGTTATAATATATTTGACCGTATTGCTAAAGAAGGTCGTAAGTATGGAGTAATGCTAGATATTATAAGCCAAAGACCGGTAGAGATTAGTGATACTGTTATTGCTCAATGTTCTAATTTCTTAATTTTTAAGATGACCCATCCTAAAGATATTAAATATATAGAAGAAATGTTGCCTAATATTAGTAGTGATGTTATAGAAAAAATGAAAGTATTACAACCTGGTAATTGTGTTGCTTTTGGTTCTGCTTTTAAAATACCTATGATTTGTAAGTTAGAGATGCCTAATCCAATGCCTTATAGTACGAACTGTAATGTAAGTGGTTGTTGGGAAGAAAGCAATGATACTAGAATAAATTCTACACCTTTATATAATACTACAGAGGGGATATCTACGAATGGAATGATTAATAATTATTCTGTAAATTAGATGATTTGTATTGTATAATTAAATAGAAATGTGTTATAATAAAAATGCCTAGAGGAAATAGTTTGTTTGTAGTATAAAACCGACTATGTGATAACTTTGGGAGAATAATTATATATGGAGTTGAAGACTGGTCTTCGATTAGCCAGGATCCAGAAGTATATATGTTTCTTACCACCTGCTAGTATGCGGGCGTTTTATCACCGAACAGACTTTCCGTCTAGGTTTTTATTTGATATAATAATTATAGGTGGTATATATGTATGAACGATTAATTGCTTTAATAGGAGAAAATAATTTAAAAAAAATAGAAAACAAGAAAATATTATTAGTTGGTATTGGAGGAGTAGGAGGATATGCCCTAGAAAGCCTAATTAGAACGGGTTTTAAGCATGTTACTATAATAGATGGGGATTTAATAGAGGAAAGCAATTTAAACCGGCAAATTATATCTAATAAAGAAAATGTTGGGTATAGTAAAACAGATATAGCTGTTAAAAGAAGTTTAGCTATTAATCCTGCTTGTGATATAAAAGCTTTTGATATATTTTTAACTATAGATAATTTTAAAGATTATGTATGTGAAGATTATGATTATATTATAGATGCTTGTGATGATATTAAAATTAAAATAGAATTAATTAAGTATGCAAAAGAACATAATATTAAAATTATATCTAGTTTAGGAACTGCTAGAAAGTTAGACCCACAAAAATTAAAAATTATAACTTTAAATAAGACTTTTAATGACCCTCTAGCAAAGAAACTACGTTATGAATTAAAAAGAGAAAATATTCCTTTAAATATACCAGTTGTATGGAGTGAAGAAGATGCTGTACCTGTTAAAGAAGTTTTAGGAAGTGCTATTTTTGTTCCAGCCTCTGCAGGTCTATTATTAGTAAATTATATATTTTTAGATATATTAAAAGAAAGAGCTTCTATTTAGTTATGAAGCTCTTTTATATTGCTTTTTCCTAGTAGATAATCAGCACTTATATTATATTTTTTACATATGGTATAAAGAAAAGGAGTTGCTATTATGTTTCTGCCTCGTTCATAGTTAGCAATAACTGATTGATTTGTATTTAAAATACTAGCAAGTTTTTGTTGAGTTAGATTATACTCTTTTCTAAATTCTTTTAGTCTAGTTTTAGTATCTTCTAGGGAAATATCTTTTTTATTATTTAAATATTTTCTATTACTTGTTATTTGTAATAAATAATCAATTGAGACATCAAAAACATTTGCTAGGTCGTTTAATCGGTATATTGGGATAATATCATATTGTTGCTCATATTGATTGTATAAGCTTCTTTTTATATTTATTAATTTTGCGGTTTCTTCTTGGGTTAAGTTTTGTTCTTCTCTTAATGTTTTAAGTTGTATTCCATAGTTCATAATACCTTACCACCTAGAAACATTTTCTCATAATTCTTTTAGTTTTTAATTTTGTGACAGAAATAGAAATATTTTTCTTGACTTTCAATATTCTTGATAATATAATTTTAGTATAAGGTATGAGAATTCTAAGAGAGGTTAGAGAAATGAAATTAGAAACATTAAAAAGAAAAAATAAATATCTTTATATAGGAATTATATGTGGAGTTATACTTCTTGTTATAGTAGGATTTAGTACTTCAAGAGCTAAGTATAGAACTACTCAAAGTATTGAACTTGCTAGAGGCACTATCACTAATTATAGTACCGCAGATGTAAATGTTGCAGTTTATTGGGGAGATAAAGCAAAAAGTGCATTTCCAGATAAGAATAGTGGTTACCAATTTGATAAAGTAGTCTGTAGTGTAGAAAGTATAGCAAATAAAGCGACTTGGTCTAATGAAGCATGGTCACTTAATATGGAAGTGACAGAACCAGTAAAATGTTGGATATATTTTACATATACTCCAGAAATGAGTTTATCATTAAGTGGAGATTATACCAATAAAACAGTAACAGTAACCAATGATTATAAGTCAACTAATTTATATAAAGTAACAAAATACTATTATAGTTTAGATGGAAAAGACTATGTAGAAAGTACAAATAATAGTTATACATTTACAGATTGGCAAGGAGTAAAGTTAAGTGCATCTAAATATACAATTTATACGAAAGCAGTAGATGAAGAAGGAAATGAAACAAGTGTAATAACAGGATCTATCTGGTTAGATAATGCAGCCCCAAATTTAATGTTTAGTGCAGGATCTAATACAGTAGGAAATAATGGATGGTATAAATCATACACGATGAATATAAAAGCAACAGATGAGAATAATATAGGAACATTCCAATATTGTGTAACAACAAGTACAACATGTACACCAAATATTAATATAAATGCAGGAAATACAGAAGCAAGTTATAACTATACATTTGGAACAGCAAGTAGTGCTCAAAGAGTATGTGCAATTTCAACAGATATTGTAGGAAATAATACAGGAGTTAAATGTTCAGAAGCATATAAAGTAGATGTAACGAAACCAACAATATCTAATATGAGTGCGAGTGTAAATAATAAAACAATAAACATATCAGTAAATGCAACCGATGTAGGAAGTGGAGGATTAACATACTTCTACAGTATAGATGGAGGAAGAAATTATACATCTAGTACAAGTAATACTTACAGTGTTACAGTAGGAGCAGGAACTTACAGTATCTATGTATATGTAGTAGATAGTGCAGGAAACCAAAGTGCAGTAAAGACAACTAGTGTAGAAATAAAAAATACAGCAAAAGACATAATCTTAGCAAATTCACCAACTATAACAACGAGAACAGATTTTAGTACAACTTTTACTTCAATAACAACAGGAACATTATATACAGCAGCAGATGATTATGGAACAAGTTATTACTATGCTGGAAATCCAACAGACAACTGGGTCAAATTTGGAGGATTCTATTGGAGAATAATCAGATTAAATGGAGATGGCACTATCAGAATGATTTACCAAGGAATTGCTGCAAATACTACAGGAACAGGAACTCAAATAGGAACCAGTGCATTTAATAGTTTTCGCAACGATAACATGTATGTAGGGTATATGTATACTAGTGGTCAAGTACATGGAAATGGAACAAATAGTACAATCAAAGAATTATTAGATGACTGGTATAGTAGTAATCTAAGTAGTTATGCAAGTAAAATAGCAACCGGAGGAGGAGCCTCATTCTGCAATGATAGAACACCATCTAGTGGAACTGGCCTTGGAAAAACATATACTGGCTATGCTGCTTATAATAGATTAGATACAAATAAAGCACCAAGTTTAAAATGTACAGATAGTGGAGATAGATTTGCAACATCTATAGGATTAATTACAGCAGATGAAGTAGCGTATGCCGGAGGAGTATTTGATCAAAAAAATAGATATAATTACTTATATACAGCCCAAAGTTACTGGACCATGTCTCCATATTCCTTTATCTCTGAAGGTCATGCGATCGCGTTCATTGTGAGTTCGGAGGGCAGGTTCAGCCTCGTCTACATGAGCGGCACTCTTGGTGTGCGCCCAGTAATCAATCTGAAAGCTGATACAACATTTGCAGATGGGGGAAATGGTACTTCATCCAATCCTTATATTGTAGCATGAAAAAACTGTGAATGCAGTCTATTCTTTGTTTATTAGAAACTCTGATAATAATTCAGGGTTTTTATAATTAATAACAATATCATAAATAAGATTAATAATAGGCATTTTGATATGACGGTTTTTTGTTAATTCTTTAATAGATAGTAAAGTATAATATCCTTCTGTTGTTTTGGTTTCTAAATAATTATCAATGGTTTCTTTTGATTCTTTTTTACCAATTAATACACCAAATTGATAGTTTCTACTTTTAGGACTAAAACAAGTTAGTAATAAGTCACCAATACCAGCGAAAGATAGTATTGTTTTGGGATTACACTCTAAGTTTTTTAATAATTCTTTAATATCATGAAGAGCTTCTGTAATTAAAAATGCTCTAGTAGATTCTGAATATCCAAGGCCTTCTAATATACCTGCAGCTATTGCTATTACATTTTTAATACTACCACATATTTCTGTTCCTATTATATCATTATTATCTCTTAGTTTTAAACGTTTACTAGCTAAAGCCATATTAATTGTTTTAATGGCTTTTCTACTATTGGAAGCTACAGATAGGGCAGCAGGCTCATAATGGATTAAATCAATTGCAAAAGTTGGTCCGGAAATAACTGCTATATATTTAGCATGCAATACTTCTTTTACAATGTTAGATAAGAAAGAACAAGTATTATTTTCTATGCCTTTACTTGCGATACAAACAGGAGTTGTTTGGTTATAATTCTTTTTCATATTATTACATATATTACGGACGTATTTTGCACTTGTTCCAATAATAATAAGATCACTATTTTCTAAGGCTTCTCCTAGATTGTTGAAAATTATAATATCTTTTGGTATCGGTTCCTTTATAATTGTTGGTAAAGTATGATTTTTATTAAAGTTTGTTACTAGTTCTTCATTTTCACTCCACATTTTAACTTTATGACCATTTTTAACAATTTGGAAAGCTAAAGATAAACTATAGATACCTGTTCCAATAATACTAATTGTCATTTTCATTCCTCATTTCATCATATATTTTATTCAAATTATATTCATATTTGTTATCTAATCTTTTATTATAATAGATTTTATCTTTTAATTTATCTGGTAGATATTGTTGTTTTACATAACTATTTTTATAATTATGAGGGTATAAATAATTAGGATTACCATTTATAATATGTGATGGTATCTTTCCAGATAAGCCTTTATTAATATCAGAAATAGCTAAATCTAGAGCTAGATGAGCACTATTACTTTTTGGCGATAAGGCCATTTCTGTTACAATAGTTCCTAGAGGTATTCTTGCTTCTGGTAAACCTACAAGTTCTGAGGCTTGTATAGCTGCCATAATTTTAGGCCCAATCGCAGGATTAGCAAGGCCAATGTCTTCATAAGCAATAACACTTAAGCGTCTATAAATACTATCTAAATCCCCAGCTACAATTAGCCTAGCTAAATAGTGAAGGGCAGCATTTACATCACTTCCACGAATTGATTTTTGTAAAGCACTTAATACATCATAGTGACCATCTTCATTTTTATCATGAAAGAATACAGCTTTATTATTAATTTTTTTAATTTCTTCTATAGTTATATTGTGATTGCTAGAAGAATAATAGCTAACTTCTAAAGTATTTAAGGCACTTCTAAAATCTCCAGAAGATAGATTAGCTAGATATATTAGTGCTTCTTCATTTATCTTGATATCTTCTAATTCTTTACAAGCTCTTTTTAATCCTTCTATAATGTCTTCTACACTTAATTCTTTTAATTCATATATTTGACATCTACTTCTAATAGCAGGATTAATTTTATGATAGGGATTAGATGTTGTAAGTCCAATTAGTATAATTAACCCAGATTCAATATGAGGAAGTAAGATATCTTGTTTATCTTTATTCATACGGTGAATTTCATCAATTACTAATATCATTTCACCATACATTTTTGCTTCTTCTATTACAATATCAAAATCGGCTTTATTATTGGTTGTAGCATTTAAAAAACGTGAACGAATATTAAGCTCATGAATTAAAGCATTTGCTATACTAGTTTTACCTATACCAGGTCTACCATATAAAATCATAGAAAATAGTTTTCCATTTTTAACTAAATTTGTTAATACTTTTCCTTCACCAATTAAATGTTTTTGGCCTATTATATCTTCTAGTTTTGTAGGTCTAAGTTTATTTGCTAGTAATTCCATTTAGATACCTCTTTCTGATACTATTTATTATAACACGTTATTAAGATAATAGTAAACTTTGTTTTATATTTAAAGCATGGTAAAAAGATAAAAAATATGATAAAATAAACTATAGTAAAGGGTGTTAAATATGAATTTAGATAAAGAAGATATATTGCAAAATAATCCAGAATTAAATAAATATATCAATGAATATTTATATACAGAATATAATACTTCTAAAAATACTAGGCAATCTTATGCTTATGATTTATTTTCTTTAGCTAAATTTTATTATCCAAAGAATATTAAAAATTTAACTCAAGAAAATATTCAAGAATATTTAAGAAAAAATAATAAAAAATCGAGAACTAAGGCACATTATTTAACTACTTTTCATAATTTTTATCAGTATTTAGTAGAATATAATGTTATTAAATATAATCCTTGTGAAAGTATTAAAATGCCTAAATTAGAAAAGAAATTACCTGATTATTTAACTATAGAAGAAGTAAATCAATTATTAGATATAAGAGTTAGTACAGCATATGATTTAAGAAATAAAGCTATGTTAGAATTATTATATGCGACTGGAATGCGTATTAGTGAATTAGTAAATCTTACGATGAGTAATTTGTTTTTAGAAGAGGAATTAGTAAAAGTATTTGGAAAAGGAAGTAAAGAAAGAATTATTCCTGTTAATGAAATCGCTTTAGAATACTTAGAACAATATTTACAGTACGGGAGGGGAGAGTTGTTAGGAATTCATACCTCTCAATATGTTTTTATAAGTAGTAGACATACTAAAATAACTAGACAAGCTTTTTTTAAGTTTTTAAAGAAAACTTGTGAAGAAAAAGGCATTCATAAAAATATTAGTCCCCATATTTTAAGACATTCTTTTGCTACCCATATGCTTAATAATGGTGCAGATTTAAGAATTGTTCAAGAATTATTGGGACATAGTGATATTACTACAACACAGATTTATACGCATTTAACTAATGAAAAACTAGAACAAGAATATAGTCATCATCCTTTTATCAAATAAAAGAGCCATCACATCATGGCTCTTAAAATAGTTAAGCATCTCTTTATTAACGAGATTCTTTGTTATTTCTTGAATTTCTATCACATCTAGAGTTTCTTTCACAGTCTCTAGAGTTTCTATCATTTCTAGAATTTCTGTTTTCTTTATTGTTTCTAGAATTTTTATTATTTTGATTTTTCATTTTCTTTTCCCTCCCACTATTATTATGGTAGAAAAATAATTCTTCATTCATAAATTATATGGAAATAATTGGTTAATAAAAACATATAGTTTAGGGGTGAAGCTTATGCATTTATTTGGTTCTTTATTGGTATCTACTATTGCGGGATTATCTACTGTTCTTGGAGGTTTCATTATTTTCTTTAAATTTAAAGAGCAAAATATTGATAAATTTATTACTTTTGCTTTAAGTTTTTCTCTTGCTATTATGATAGGTATAAGTGTTACAGATTTAATACCAGAATCTACTTATGTATTATTATCTAATTATGGAATAGAAAAGGGGATAGTAACTATTCTTTTATCTTTTATAATTGGGGTTTTATTAATTCATTTTATTCATAAAAAAATAGAGGCTAGAGAGCTTAAAAATAATAATTTATATAAATTAGGAATACTTAATATGTTAGCTCTTATTTTACATAATTTTCCTGAAGGAATAGCTACGTTTATGAGTTCTTATAAAGATATTCATTTAGGAATTAAATTAAGCTTTGCTATAGCACTTCATAATATACCTGAGGGTATTAGTATAGCTGTCCCTATTTATTATGCTACTAGGTCTAAAAAGAATGCTTTATTAAAAACTTTTTTATCTGGTATAGCAGAACCTATTGGGGCTATTTTAGCTTATATATTTTTAAGTAAGTATATTACTAATAGTTTAATTAGTATTATTTTAATATTTGTTGGAGGTATTATGATAACGCTTGCTATAGAAGTTATATTACCAAAAGCTAAAGAGTACTGTCTTAATTTATATTTAAGATTGGGATTATTTATTGGTTTTTTATTAGTTATGATTAATTATTTATTGTTTTAAAATTCTTTAATAAAGAAGGAAAGAGAGTGGGGGATTTGTTGGATATATTAATTTATTTGTGAATTAACAGATGTAAGAGTACTTGAAAGTTCTTTGCAAGTTTTGACGATTTAAAAACTGAGGAAGATGTCATTGAAGATATATATTTATATATTGATAGTTTAGATAGTTTAACTTACAGAGATGCAGTTAAATCATTAATCGTATTTGTTAATTCGCAAGCATATGATACGATATATAAAAGATATCGATATGAGTTTCAAGATTACTTAAAGGATGCTATTTCAGATAAACTCGGAAGTTAAAGTTAACATAATATATATTTTGCGAATAATAATTTTGGAGTAAAATATGGCTTTTAAATTTAAAATTTACTTATTAATTTCTGATTATATTAGATTTTATATTTAATTTAGTGGTTGTGTTTGTTTCAATTTATTTATGTACAAGATGCTTAGTTAGATACACATTTAAATTTAAATTAGCTTTTATAAACCTTATTTATAATTAAATATGGTTATTAACGCGCACGTATCCTTATTATATATATAAATAAGGTTATATGTGTATGTTGTGTATGAAAGGGTACTTCCCTATTTAAATTTAGAAAATAAAAAGGGGTAAAAGCTATTTTAATTCGCTTTTAACCCAATAATAATTATCTTTAGAAGATTTTTTGAATGTATGCTTATATACAGAGCCATATTTCTTAACAAAAAAGGCATCAATTTTTTTATTATCTTTTAAAGCTTTTGTACAATTATTTGAGACTGTATCAGTATCATTAGATAAATAACAACCATCTTCGGATACTTTTAAGAAATAATCATAGATTTCTATATCTCCATTAATTTTTTTAACCGCTTTTGATTTTAAACGATATATTGTTGCGTTAGTAGCTAGAGAATAAGTAAATGTTTCAGCAGTTCCACAATAGTATGTATCCCCTTCTAAATAACAAGCAGTTCCACTACTTATATAGAATGGCTCACTACTACTAATTTCTTCTCCATAAATCGTTTTATAAGTTTTATTTAAGCTATTCTTAGAAAATTTAGAGTAATTGCAAGTATCATTTTCACTACTCGTAGTTATAGTTGTATTCTCCCCTACTTTGCATATTTTAGTATCGTTTTGGTTTTTACCAGATACATTTACACTATCTTCTGTTTTATCTTTACTGTCTAATAAATAATAAGCCATACATAATTTATTTTCGTTTGTTAGATTGTCTTTGTTTGTTGCTTTTTCATTATATGTGATTAAGCCACCACAATGATAGATATCAACTTCACCCAAATACCCATATAATTTTGTAATAATATTACTTTCTAAATCCATTTTCTTATCACTTAAACATATAACAAGGATAAGAATAAAAATACAAAATACTGCGCCAAATATAAATTTCTTCTTATTTTTTTTCATTATTAAACTTTACGTGATTGAATTTCGGCGATTTTTTCAAATACTTCAGCAGCATTTTGTTCATTGATTTGATTGTATCCAAGTTCTCTTAATGCTTGAATTTTAATTGTATTTAGTTGTTGGGTTCTACTTAGTTTTTCTTCATTTTTTTGTTCTATTTCTTGAACAAATCTTTTATGACTTTCTGTTAGTTTACTACGACTGGCACCGCCATTATTATATAGTGTTAGTGCAGAATATAATATGCCCTCAAAAATAAATTGACGCTCTTCATCAAATACATATTCATCAGGACTAACAAAACCAGTGGTTTTAGACATATATCCTAAAATATACTTGATTTCTGGCACATTATCCATTGATTGTAACATATGATATAGATACGTCATCGCATGAAAATTTTCGCTTTTTTTATTCTCGTCTAATAGCTTTTCTTTAATTAAATAAGTTATGTCTGCGATTAGAGTTTGCTCTGTTTTATCTAAGCCTTTCATGTCAAAATAATTATCCATATCACTAGAGTTTTTAACTCCTTGATTTAATCTATTTTCAACCGCCATTAAATAGTCAGTTGTAATTTTAATATTTTTGATAGTACTTTCGTCACCATCTTCAATATCTAATAATTTTAATAATAATATCTTTTTTTCTTTTGGCCATTTATTAATATCTTCTAATTCTAAATAGTTATATACCATTTGTCTAGAAACATTTAAATATTTAGCTAATCTTACTTTAGATATACCAAGTTCTTGTAATAATTCGCTTAAACTATTCATTTTTAATTCTCCTTTTAAATTTTACACTTTAATTATAATGTAGTTAACACTCGTGTGTCAAGGAAAAGTTAATTAAATGTTATACTATATAGTTTATTTGATATAGAATTGATAGAACAAATTATAAATACCAAAGTTTTTCATTGTTTTTATATACTTCATTAATAAAGCCACATCCAAGACATTCTTCTTTATTATAGAATACACAGGCTTGGCCGGGAGTTACTGATTTAGCTAAAGAAGGATAAGATATTTTCATGGTATCCCCTTCTATTTCTATTACTTCTATTGGAATATCTTCGCCACGATAACGAAATTTAGCAGTTAATTTTTGAGGAATTGGGCCTAATAGATTTACATCGGTTAAAGTACAAGCATCACTATATAAATAATCACTATTACCAAATGCTACATATAAAATATTTTTTTCTACATTTTTACCACACACATAGTGTCTTTCGGCATCTCCGGAAATTCCTACATTTCTTCTTTGACCAATTGTATAGTTCATAAGTCCGGTATGTTTTCCAATTATTTCCTTGGTTGCAACATTTACAATATCCCCAGGATTAGGTTTTAAATAATTTTTGATAAATTCTTGATAATGTCTTTCACCAATAAAACAAATGCCTGTAGAATCTTTTTTATGAGCTACATTAAGACCTATTTCATCTGCTATTTTGCGTACAGTAGGTTTATCATAGTCTCCTAGAGGAAATAAGACATTTTTTAGTTGGTCCTTATTAATGTCTGCTAGAAAATAAGTTTGGTCTTTATTCTTATCATAAGCACGATATAATTTATTATTTTCCACTTTTGCATAGTGTCCGGTTGCTATAAAATCAGCACCTAGATGAATTGCCTCTTTTTTAAATAAATCGAATTTAATAAATTTATTGCATAATAAATCAGGATTAGGTGTTCTTCCTTTTTTTAATTCTTCTAAAAAGTAAGTAAAAACATAATCCCAGTATTCTTTTATAAAATCTACTCTATGAAGTGGAATACCAATAATTTCACATGCTTTTAAAGCATCATTATAATCTGTTTCCTGTGGACATATATGTTGATTAAAATTAGGATTACCTAAAGTATCATTATTAAGCATAGAATCCCAATTACGCATGAATAAGCCTTCTACTTCATATCCTTCTTTTTTTAATAAATAGGCCGCTACGGCAGAATCTACTCCACCAGAGATACCAACAATAACTTTTTTCATTTCACATCACATGATTATTATACCACGAATACTTTCATTTGAAAATTAATTAATAATTTCTATTAATATATTTAAGATATTACTACCCCATAATTTAATAAATATATCATTTATTATAAGAATAAAACTTAATAAAAATATTCTTTTACCATATATTATAAAAATGTTCTTTATATTTTGATTCTCATTTTTGAGATAATTTAGGACTTGTTTTAAAAGCTGAAATATTGTTTTAAATAAAATACTTAAAATAAGTAAATAAATACCTTTTAAAATTATTAAAGATAATATACTATAAATAAAACCTTTTAGTTGATATACAGTTAGAAAAGATAAAATATAGTAAGAGATGGTTATTCCTTCATAAATAAATACTAGGGGAAATAGTATAAGGCCAAAACCAAAGCAAGAGCATGCTATTAAAGTCATTAGAATAAAGAAATGGTTACCTAAGAAGGATATTGATTTTTGATTTATGTATTTTGAGATATTTTTAATTTCATCTAATACCTCGGTATGGTCAACTTTATAATAAAAGAAGACACCTAATAAAACTCCTAATAATAAGAAAAAAATAAGAAATTCAATAAACTTCTTATTTTTTTGAATGCTTGTCCTTATTTTTTTCATAGTATCACCATTAAATTATATTGAAAAATACATAAAAATATGTTAAATTATATAAAGAAACGAGGTTAAAGATTATGAAAAAAAGAACTCAAAAGATTTTTGCATGGGGTATGTTAATCGTGATGATTGGTAGTGTTGTAGCCACTATTATATCATACGCTTTAGCTTCTTAATAATTGTAGTTCTGAAAAATAAAATAAGTAAACTAATTTCGTAATATATTTGTTTTTTTGGAATTTTAGGTTCCATAAGGAGTGTAGTTGGATTTCAGAACTACACTTTTATTTTATATTTCTTTTTATTAAAAGGCAAGAAAAAGCGTTCGACAAAATTCGACGCTTAAGTTTAATTATAAAACATAGGATTATTTTTTAATTCTTCTATAAGGGGTTTAAAGGCTGTTGGAAGAGCATATTTTTTATCTATTAAAGATATAGAGGCCCATGTATAATTTTTATTATTTGTTTTTACTTTTATTAAATATGAATTCATATACCATATTTGATGGGTAAATATATGTTTATTAGTTATAAAGCTTTCTATACTTAAATAATCAATATGTTGTTCTTTTAAATAATTTGTTATTTCTTCGATGCTTAAATTTCCTTCTAGGTCAATAAAACCCCATAATCCATTTAAAATGCCTTTTTTAGTTCTTTTCGAAATTGCTATTTTATCTTGATATTTTAAAATTAAAATAGTATAATTTATTGTTTTTTTGACTGTTTTTTTGCTTTTAACTGGATAATTTAGCCATAAATCAGTATTAGCAATTTTACAATACTTAGAGACAGGACAAATATTACATTTAGGTTTTGTGTTGGGAAGACATATTTTTTCTCCTAGCTCCATCATTGCTTCATTAAAATTACCACTTTCATCGGGCATAATTTTCTTTAAATTTTCACGTATTTCCTTTTTAGTTTTTAAACTTGTAATATCATTAGAATACTTATTTATTCTTGTATAAACTCTTAAGACGTTGCCATCTACAGTTGGTTCTTTTTTATTAAAACAAATAGAAGAAATAGCACTTGCTGTATATTCACCCACTCCGGGTAATTCTAGGATTTTAGAATAATCATCAGGAAACTTTCCCTGATATTTTTCCATGATGATTATCGCTGCTTTTTGAAGATTTTTAGCACGATTATAATAGCCTAGCCCTTCCCATAATTTTAATAATTTATCTAGAGGAATAGATGCTAGAGTTTCTATATCAGGAATATTATCTATAAATCTATAATAATAATCTATACAAGCTTCTATTCTCGTTTGTTGAAGCATAATTTCGGAAATCCAAATCTTATAGGGTTCTTTATCTAAACGCCAAGGAAGTGTTCTTTTATTTAGAGAAAACCACTCTAAAAGAGAGTGTTTAAACTCTCTATTCATTTCTAAGCCTTTCTACAATTTCTATAAAATGCATTGCATTGCTTGCTTTTACTAAAATATTATCTTTTTCTTTTTTAATTTTTAATAGATAGATAATTGCTTCTTCATTGGTATTAAAATGAATATTTTCTCCCTTAAAACCTAAGTTTATAGCTTCTTCATTAATATACTTAGATAAAGGGCCTACTGTAACTAGTATATCAATAGAATTTTTTAAAATTAAATTTGCTATTTTGCGATGCATTTCTTCTGCATATTCTCCTAATTCTAGAATATCTCCTAGGACTGCTATTTTTCTTCCTGTAAAAGAAGATAATACCTCTAAAGCATAGTATAGAGATTCATAACTAGAATTATATGTATCATTAATAATTGTAATATTATTTTTATTAATTAATTCCATACGGTTTGGTTCTAGTTCTAAATGTTTTAGTTTTTCTTTAATCTGTTCTTTATCTACATCATACATAGTTCCTAAGATATAGGCTACAAGTGAATTATAAACAAAGTGTTTTCCTATTACATTAATATTAATTGTGTAATCATTAATTTTAAAAGTACTACCAGATGCACTATAACTTAAATCACATGCTTGATACATACTGTTAGTATCAATTCCATAAGTGATAATTGGATTATTAATTTGGGCTTCTTTTTGCCAAGCATTTAATAAGTCATTATCATTATTAATAATAATTGGGCCTTTTAAACCTTCTAATATTTCTAGTTTAGCTTTTAAAATGTTTTCTCTACTGCCTAAATTACCTATATGACTAGTACCAATATTGGTTATAACTGCTACATCTGGTTGTGCTATGTTTGTTAAACAACTAATTTCTCCTTTTTGATTCATGCCCATTTCTAATACTACTATTTCTTCATCATGAATTGATAACATAGTAAGTGACATACCTATTACAGAATTAAAATTACCTTTGGTTTTGAATACTTTATATTTAGCACTTAATACTTCAGCGATAATATTTTTAGTGCTAGTTTTGCCAACACTTCCAGTTACGGCAATAATCGGTACATTTATTGTTTTACGCTTTAACTTTGCTATTTCTGTTAAAAAAGGTATTGAGTCTGCAACTAGAATTAAGTTTTTATCAAAGTATTTTTCTTTCATAGAAGCAGGTATATCAATGTTAGATACAATACAGGTTTTTGCTCCTTTTAAAAATGCTTCTTCCCAGTATAGATTACCATCTACATTTTCTCCTTTTATTCCTAGGAAAGTATCTCCTTCCTTTATTTTTCTGGTATCAATCGTAAAATTATCTAATACTGTGTCAATATTTCCAAATAATAATTTAGCCTCATTAATACCTAAAATATCTTTTATTTTCATACAATAATCTCCTTTAATTAATTATATCAAAAAAGTGAATATATTTGCTATTAATTCACTTTTTTTAACATTTTTAGACAATTTATTCGCTTATAAATAAGTCTTCATAGACATCTTTAAAATTTTTAATTAAACGAATTTCTATATTTTCTTTTATTTCTACGGGAATATTTTCTAAATCAAGTTCGTTTTCTTCTGGTATATAGAGTTTCGTTATATTATTGTTATAAGCACCAATAATTTTTTCTTTTAAGCCCCCTATTTTTAGAATATCTCCATTTAATGATACTTCGCCAGTAAAAGCAATAGTATTTGCAATTTCTTTTCCTTTTAATAAACTAATTAAACTAGTTATAATGGCTAATCCTGCACTTGGGCCATCTTTTTTAATGGCTCCTTCTAAGAAATGAATATGAATATCTTTAATATTAAAGAAGAAATTTGTTATATCAAAGTCATTTAAATGAGATTTTACATAGCTTAGTGCTACATTTGTGCTTTCTTCCATTGTTTTTCCAAGCATTCCAGTTATGATAAAGTTGCCTTTTCCCTCATAAACGCATGTCTCTATTGGTAAAACTAAACCGCCAGTTGGAGTTACTCCTAAACCATTTACTCTTCCTATATAATGATGTTTTTTGTTTTCTAAGTTTAAGTATTTAGGTATTCCTAAATATTCTTTTAAGCGAATTTTACTAATTTTTGTTCTTTCATTCACTTTTCCTAAAACTACTAATTTGCGGATTATTCTTTCTAATACTCTTGTTAGTTCTCTTACACCTGCTTCTTTAGTGTATGCATCAATCAAAAAGTTTAACATTTCATCTGTCATCGTAAATATTTTATTATCTATTTTATTTTCTTCTAATATCTTTGGTATTAGATATTTTTTAGCTAATTCTTGTTTTTCAAAATTAGTATAACTAGAAAGGGTAATAATTTCTAAACGATCTTTTAAAGCATCTGGGATAAGTTCAATATTATTAGCAGTCAGAATAAAGAAAACTTTTGATAAATCAAATGGTTCTTCAATATAATTATCTACAAATTCCATGTTTTGTTCACGGTCTAAAATATCTAATAAGACACTTGTAGGGTCATCTTTATAATTAATAGTTATTTTATCTACTTCATCAATTAAAAATAGAGGATTTTTAGTACCACATTTTTTTAAACCTTGAATAATTTTACCAGGATTCGAACCCATATAAGTTCTTCTATGGCCAATTAATTCAGAAGAATCATTCATTCCTCCTACGCTTATTTTGTAGAATTTACGATTAAGAGCACTAGCAATATTACGAGCTATGCTTGTTTTTCCTACGCCAGGGGGACCTACTAAACAAATAATTGGGCTTTTAATTTCAGGATTATTATTTTTAAGAGCTACATACTCTAAAATGCGAGATTTCACTTCTTCCATTCCATAGTGTTTTTGGTTTAATTTTTCACGAATATCCTCTAAATTAAAGTTTTCAAAGCTTTCTTTATTCCATGGTAAGTTTAATACCCAGTCTAAATAATTTAATATCATTGCATTTTCTGGAGATAATTCACTCGTGTATTCTAATTTTTTAATTTCTCCTGCTATTTTTTGATGAGTTATTTTGTTTAAATTTAATTCTTGCAGTTTTTCTTGAAAGCTATTGGTATTATTTTCTTTATCTTTACCTAGTTCTTTTTCTATAATACGAACTTTTTCTTTTAAGATAAACTCTTTTTGGCTTTCTTCTAAACTATTTTGTAACTCTTGTTCTATTTTTTGGTCTAGTTTTAGTACTTCAATTTCTATTTCAATATCTTTTAATAAATTTTTAGCACGATATAATGCATTTATTTCTTCTATATACTCTAATTTTTTTGTAAAAGTAAGTGGTATAAAAGAACAAATCATGTCCGTTAGATTATTTAGGTCATCCATTGTTTTAATATGATTTATGATACTATTCGTTATATGGGACGAACTATTTACGTATTCTGTTGTTAATTCGACAAGTTTTTTAATTGTTGCTTTCTTTTCAACTTCATCTAACTCTGGTAGTTCTATTTGCGTTATATTTGCTTCTAAGATATCACTATTAGTGGGGTCATTTGTAAAATCAATAATTCGAACACGATTAATGCCTTTAATAGTTACTCTTACATTTCCATTTGGTAGTTCAATTCGACTTTTTATTTTACCAATAACACCAACTTGTGGCAAATCTGATACTTCTGGGGTTTCTTCCATTAAATTTTTGGGAGTTATCACTAAGACTTGCCTATTATAATTTTTAGTAGCAAGCAATGTGATTTCTTTACTTATTTCGTTATTTAATTCTATTTTTACTTCTTGATTAGGCAATAAAATAAGACCTTTTAGAAGGATTACTGGATACAACTGTTGCATATTTTACTTCTTTTCCCTCCTGTCTCATTTATTTCTTTTTATTATAATGAAAAAGATTTCATTTGTCTATAGAAATTAGCGAAAAAGATTATTTTTTTTCGTTTGTAAAAGCTTTGGTAAATTTTGGCCAAATTCCTGTTTTATCATGAGTGTGTTCTGGTAATTGATAGATGTCATGACCTGGGAATTCGTTTCCTTCTACTAATAGAGGGCCATTCTCAGAAAAACACACATCCCAGCCTACATATCTTAGTTCTGGCACTTTATAACTTGCTTCTTTTACAAGATTCAAAGCTTTATCCCAATCAGGGAATTGAAAACCTTTAATTTTCGCTTTTGTTAAAGGGTGAGTTTCATATAGATTTTTTTGCTTGTCTATCGCTTTATCAAGCACTATTCCTGTGTTTTCATCTACTGGTGCTACCATTCCTCCACTGTTAAAATTATCTACATAACGACCATTACCTATACGAAAATAAGCACAAATAACATTTGCCTCATGATTATCATTTAAGATTGTAACAATTCGAACTGTGTTAATAGAGCCATCATAAATTTTGTTTACTTCTTTACATTGCTTTATAACTTCTTCTAATAAAAATTCTTTATTATCTATAGTTAAATAATCATATATTTCGTCTAAAGACTTATAATCTTTAATATTTATCTTTTCTATTCCTTTACCACATGTTCCATTGATAGGTTTTGCCATAAATATTGGATGTTTTTGCATAAATTTTAATACTTTTTCTTTAGATATGCCTTTTACGAGAGTCCAATCTCTTTTAATATAATCTTTAAACATCGTATTAAATTCAGCTTTATTTCTAAATATATGATTGAATTCAGGATTATTATATTTTTTAATTAAATTATTATTTCTTCCTCTAGTTATATATGTGTCTCTTTCTTCTGGAGTTAAATTATACATTTCAAATAAGTCGTAATCAGAATAACCTGCTCCATATTTTATTGCACATTCTTTCATATCATTAAAGATTGCTATTCTGGATTTTCCGGTTTTTTTATGAATTTTATTTATTTTATTAAACATATTTTTATAATCCATATGCATTACTCTCTTAATTAAATATTTGATATTTGCCATATAATCACGCACCTTACTTTATTAGTATATCATGAAACGGTTTTATTTACTATATTTTTATTATAAAAGAAAAAGAATATTATAAATGGAAATATTAAGTGTCCACACATTTCATTACCTAAAATGTAAGATTTTTATATACTTAATAATAACTCA
>CAKOPK010000002.1 GCA_934099115.1 uncultured Bacilli bacterium | reverse complement strand
GATTATGGAACAAGTTATTATTTTGCCGGAAATCCAACGGATAACTGGGTAAAGTTTGGTGGTTTCTATTGGAGAATAATCAGAATAAATGGAGATGGAACCATCCGAATGATCTATAATGGACCAACGACAGATCAAACAGGAGAAACCACTCAGATAGGAAAAAGTGCTTTTAATAGCACTTATGATGACAACATGTATGTAGGGTATCAATATACAAGTGGCGAAGTCCATGGAAGAGGGACAGATAGTACAATTAAACAAGCATTAGATAATTGGTATAATAATAATTTAAAAAGTTACTCAAGTTATATAGCAACAGGAAATGGAGCAACGTTTTGTAACGACAGAACACCATTTAATGGAACAGGAATAGGAAAGGCATATACAGAATATGCAACTTATAATAGACTATATACAAATAAGACTCCAAGTTTAAAATGTGCAGATACAGAAGATAGATTTGCAATATCCATAGGATTAATAACCGCAGATGAGGCATCTTATGCAGGTAGTGTTTATGCAACTGATAATTTAAAATATTATTTGTTTACTGGACAACAATACTGGACTATATCACCAATTTTTTTTAATACTGAATGGTTTAATGCAAGAACTTTTTATATAAGGGGGCAACTTGACAGTGAATGGACATATGGTATTTTAGGAATTAGACCCGTCATCAATCTAAAATCAGACACCCAATTTACCAGTGGTAATGGTACATCTTCTAATCCCTACATAGTTTCCTAACAAAACATCTTGAATTTGCTAGTTATTTATTATATAATTAACTCATACAAGCGATGATGGATGTGGAAAATCTGGAGCTATATAAAATGAAAGTGATTTCTCTAAAGAAATAATTAGGGTGGAACCGCGGGTAATTAACTCGTCCCTAAAAGATTTCTTTAGAGTTTTTATTTTTAAGAAAGGAAGATAAAAATGTCAAAAGTAACACAAGAAGAAATAGTAAATTTCTGCAAACAATATGGCTATATATTTCAAGGAAGTGAAATATATGGTGGACTTGCTAATACATGGGACTACGGACCATTAGGAAGAGAATTAAAAGAAAACTTAAGAAGAGCATGGTGGAAAAAATTTATCCAAGAAAACCCTTATAACTATGGCCTAGATAGTGCTATCTTAATGAACCCAGAAGTATGGGTAGCAAGTGGTCATGTCACTAATTTTAATGACCCATTAATAGATTGTAAAGCCTGTAAATCTCGTCATAGAGCAGACAAATTAATAGAAGAGTTTACCAAAGGAGAAGAAACAGGAGACGGCTGGAGTAATGAAAAACTAGAGAATTTTATTACTACTCATGAAATAAAATGTCCAAAATGTGGCAAACAAGATTTTACCCCAATTCGTAAATTTAATTTATTATTTGAAACTCATATGGGAGTAACAGAAGATACAAAATCCAAAGTATATTTAAGAGGAGAAACAGCTCAAGGAATATTTGTTAATTTCTTAAATGTTTCTAGAAGTATGCGTTTAAAAGTACCATTTGGAATTGGTCAAACAGGAAAAAGCTTCCGTAATGAAATAACCCCAGGAAACTTTATTTTTAGAACTAGAGAATTTGAACAAATGGAACTAGAATTCTTTTGTAAACCAAATACTGATTTAGAATGGTTTGGTTACTGGAAAAACTTCTGTTTAGACTTTTTAAAATCTTTAGGATTAAAGAAAGAAAATTTAAGATATAGAGACCATGCTAAAGAAGAATTATCATTCTATAGTAAAGCTACAACAGATATTGAATATTTATTCCCAATGGGTTGGGGAGAATTATGGGGAATCGCCGATCGTACAGATTATGATTTAAGCGTTCATATGGAACACTCTAAAACTGATATGCGTTATTTAGACCCAGAAACAAACGAAAAGTATTTACCATATGTAATTGAACCAAGTGTAGGCCTAGATCGTTTATTATATGCTATTTTAACAGATGCTTATACCAAAGAAGAATTAGAAAATAAAGAAGAAAGACAAGTCTTAAAAATTCATCCAGCTTTAGCTCCCTATAAAGTAACTATTTTACCATTAATAAAAAAACTTCATGAAGAAACAGCAATGGATTTATATGGTGAATTAGCAAAGAACTTTATGTGTACAATAGATACATCTGGTTCTATAGGAAAAAGATATAGAAGAAGTGATGCTATAGGAACTCCATTATGTATAACAGTAGATGATGAAACAATTAATAATAAGACAGTAACAGTAAGAAATAGAGACACAATGGAACAAGAAACAATTAAAATAACAGACTTAAAAGATTACATAGAAGAAATAATAAAATTTTAAAAGAAAGCACCAATTCATGGTGTTTTCTTATTTGTTGTGATATAATTCTCATATAGGAGGAAATCTCTATGAAATTAATTACCCTTTTACCAGCAGATCAATATGTAGTAGTAAATAAAACAATACTAACAGAGACAGATAAAAAAAATTTAATTCATTTATACGAACCAATTATTGGTTTTGGGGCAGTTAGTCTTTATCTAACTTTATGGAGTGATTTAGATTCTTTAGAAATTATGAGTAGAGATTTTAATCATCATCATCTAATGAGTATTCTAAACTGTGATTTAGAAACTATAAAACAAGCAAGAGGTTCACTAGAAGCAGTAGGCTTAATGAAAACATATTATAAAGAAGGAAATATTAATTCCTATGTTTACGAATTATATTCTCCAATAAGTGCAACAGAATTTTTTAATAATCCTATTCTAAATATAGTCTTATATAATAATATAGGAGAAGAAGAATATAACCATTTAAAAGAAATTTATAAAAAAATAGCAATTGATTTAAAAGGATATGAAGATATAACCAAAACATTAAATGAAACTTTTGAACCTACAAACGTACCTATAATAGAAGCAAGAGAAAGAAAAACTCTTCCATTAAATATAGAAAGTGATATTGATTTTGATATGGTAATTAGTTCTATACCAAAAGGAATACTAAATGAAAAAGCTTTTAATAAAAGAATAAAAGAATTAATTATTAATTTATCATATATATATAATTTAGATACTTTAAAAATAACAGAACTAGTAAGAGCAAGTCTAAATGAAAAAGGCTCGATAGATAAAGAAACCTTAAGAAAGAATGCTAGAAGATATTATCAATTTAATAATGGTACACTACCTACTTTAGTATATAGAACTCAACCAGAATATTTAAAAACTCCAATCGGAGACAATTCTAAAAAGGGTAAAATTATTGGAGTATTTGAAAATACAACACCAAGAGATTTCTTAGAAAGTAAATATGGAGGAGTGACTCCCACAAGTAGAGATTTAAAGCTTTTAGAAATGCTTTTAGTAGATTTAGAATTATCTCCAGCAGTTGTAAATGTTTTAATAGATTATGTATTAAAAATAAATAATAATAAATTAAGTCAAAATTATATTGAAACAGTCGCAGGTCAATGGAAGCGAATGGACATAAAAACAGCAAAAGAAGCTATGGACCTAGCAGAAAAAGAATATAAAAAGTTAAAGAAAAGTAAAGACAAGAAAATGGTTAAAAATGCTAGTGCTCCTGTACCAATATGGTTTGACCAAAAAATAGAAAAAGAAGAAGTAACAGACGAAGAAAAAGAAGAATTAGAACAATTATTAAAAATATAGGAGTTAACGATGAAAAATATTAAAAATTTTAGTTCATATGAAAAAATAAATTTAAAAAAAGAGTTTCAAGAAAATACTAAAAATGAAGAATTTAATAAATTAGTAAAAAGACTAAAAATAGATGAAGAATTAGGAAGCAAATATAATTCTTTATTAATGGATTGTGTAATAGAATTAAAAAATTGTAAAAATTGTAAAGGCTTATATGATTGTAAAAATAAAGTAATAGGCCATACTTTATATCCTAAAAGAGAAAATAATATTATTGATGGCGTTTATATTCCTTGTAAGAAAAAAATAGAAAATGACCGTTTATTAGAATTAAGAGATACAGCATCAAAAGAGTTCTTAAATGCTCGTTTTGAAAACATAGATGTAACAGATAAAAAAAGAGTTGAGCTAATTAAATGGTTAAAGAACTTTTATGATAATTACGATGGTATAAAATATCAAAAAGGATTATATCTCCACGGCGTATTTGGAAGTGGTAAAACATATTTAATATATTGTTTATTAAATGAATTAAAGATAAATAAAAAAGCTGATTTTATAGCAATTTATTATCCTGAAACATTAAAAGAATTAAAAGAAGATTGGGATACATATACTGATAAAATAAATCGTTATAAAACAGTACCAATATTATTTTTAGATGATATAGGTGCAGAAACAGTAAGTGAATGGGGAAGAGATGAAGTATTAGGAACCATATTACAACATAGAATGAATAATCATTTAACAACATTTTTTACTTCTAATTTAACTATTGAAGAACTAGAATATAATTTATCTTTAGCTAAATCTTCTTTAGATAAAGTAAAAGCAAGAAGAATTATAGAACGTATAAAACAATTAACTATTGATATGGAACTAATAACAGATAATAAAAGGAAATAATCTATGAAATGTACTTTAATGAATAAATTTACAGAAGTATTAGAAGCTGAATATAATGAAAAATTAAAAGTTTTTACCAACATATATAAAATAAAAAATATAGAATATGCTCCCTTAATAATATTTAATAGTTATAAAAAAGAGAATGATATTACTTTAATGCTTACTAAATGGTTTAAAGGTAGAGGAATTCCTTCATGGAGAGACGATTTAGAACTATTATTAGCAAAATTAAATATTACAAGTGAAGAAGAGTTATTAGATAAGGCTTTTGGTTTATCACTGAGTGATCAGTATTGGCTAAAAGAAAGTAATACTAATATTTTATACAAAGACATTAATTTTTTTGAACATGAATTTAAATATAGCGAATTTACAAATGCTATATTTGAAAATACTATAGATAGTAGTACGAAAATAAGTCTTATAACCCCAAATAATACAACAGATGGCAGACTAAAAAAAGCTTGGATAATAGAAAATAACAAACGCTATTTATTAAAGAGTGCTCATAAAAATGAAATAATGCAGCCATTTAATGAAGTATTAGCAAGCATGATCTGTGAAAGATTAAATTTTAATCATGTAACATATACTATAGATATTATTAATAATCATATCGTATCTAAATGTGTTGATTTTATTGATCCAAATACAGAGTTTATACCAGCATACCAAGTATTATCTATATTAGATAAAAAGGAAAATGCTTATCAAGAATATATAAACATTTTAACAAAAGAAGGTATTGAAAATGCTCGTGAAAAATTAGAAAATATGTTTATTTTAGATTATTTGATATTAAATGAAGATAGACATTTAAATAATTTTGGAATAATAAGGGATGTAAATACTCTAAAATGGATAGACATAGCTCCTATATTTGATAATGGTGAAGCCTTAAAATTAATAGATTATAATGATGAAGAATTAGTAATTAACGGTGAGGGAAGATTTTTTTATAGTATTGTTAACTTTGATACTATGATTTCTAAAATAATAGATTTAAAAAGAATAAATATAGAAAATTTAGATGGAATAGTCGAAGAATTTGCTAATTTATTATATAAATATCAACCAATTACAAAAATAACTGATAAAAGAATTGACAAAACATGTACTCTATTAATGAGTAGAATTATAAAATTAAAAGAAAAAATAAGCCAATAAAAATATTCTTTGGCTTATTTTTTTTCATTATCTATTTTACCCAGTAAATAATCAGCACTAATATTATATTTTTTACATATGGTATAAAGAAAAGGAGTAGCAATTATATGTATACCTTTCTCATATTTAGCTAGAGTAGAACGATCTATATTTAATAAACTAGCTAATTTTTCCTGCGTAAGATTATGATTTTTACGAAGTTCTTTAAGCCTTAAACCTGACTTTTCTAAATTAATCTCTGTATTATAATCATAATAATTTTTGGTTTCCGTAAAGTCAAAAATATAATCAATAGACACCTTAAAATAATTACATAAAGTATTTAAATGTTTAATAGGGATTAAAGTATATTCTCTTTCATATTGTCCATATACATATTCATGAGTATTTATTAATCTAGCTAAATCAGCTTGTTTCATATCATTTTCTTCTCTTAAACTCTTCAAATTTTTACCATATAACATAACTATTTATCACCGTATTTATTTTCTCATATTAATTTATTCAACATGAAAAACAAATAAAATAGTCACAATTTTCTTGACTTTCAATAAACTTGATAATATAATTTTAGTATAAGGTAGAGAATTCTAAGAGAGGTTAGAAAAATGGAAATAGAAACATTAAAAAGAAATAAGTTAAAGAAGTATGGAGGAATTGTATTAGTGTTTATAGCAGTAATTGTAACAGTAGTACAATTAACATCAAGAGCTAAATATAAAACTACACAGAGTATTGAACTTGCTAGGGGAACTATTAATTATACAGTTCCAGATTTAAATTTAGTATCTATGTATATTGAAGATAGTGGAGAATATAAGGCAAGCGATACAGTTCCATCAAATGGTTATAAATTAAATCAAGATAAAAGTTATTGTGCAGTAAATGGAAATAAAGATAGTTCTATAACTTTTGGCTATGAAAATAAATTAGTAAATTTATATGGCTTAGGTAAAAAAGGAACAAAATGTTATTTATATTTTGATAGTTATGCTTGTAAAGGAATTTCATGTGAATCAATTTTGACTAATATCAATACCATAAAAACGAGAAATGACTTTTCAACTACACTTACCGATGCAACCACAGGAGTTATTTATAAATCATTAGATGAAAACCAATATGATGATAATGGAGAGACATATTATTTTGCAGGAAATCCAACGGATAACTGGGTTAAGTTTGGTGGTTTCTACTGGAGAATAATCAGAATCAACGGTGATGGAACCATCAGAATGATCTATAATGGACCAACGACAGATCAAACAGGAGAGACAACGCAGATAGGAACTAGTGTATTTAATTCAAATTATGATGACAATATGTATGTAGGATTTCAATATACAAGTGGTGAAGTCCATGGAAGAGGGACAGACAGTACAATCAAAGGTGTATTAGATAACTGGTATAATAATAATTTAAGTAGTTATTCAAAATATATAGCGACTGGAGAAGGAGCCTCATTCTGTAATGATAGAACACCATCTAGTGGAAGTGGTATAGGTGCTACTGTAACTGATTATGCAGCCTATAATAGATTGTATACAAATAAAGCACCTACGCTTAAGTGTACAGATACAAAAGATAGATTCGCAACAACAATAGGCTTAATAACAGCAGATGAAGTAGCATACGCTGGAGGAGTAAATTTTTCTAATAACTCAGGTTATTATTTATATACAGGTCAATATTATTGGACTATGTCTCCGTCTAGCTTTAATAGTGGCAACAGTCGTGCGTACGTGTTCTATGTGAATACGGGTGGCAGCCTCGGTCCCGACATCGTGGGTTGGGTTGCTCCTGGTATAAGACCAGTAATCAATTTAAAAGCAGACACCCAATTTACCAGTGGTAATGGTACATCTTCCAATCCCTACACTGTATAATTTTTAATAAAAATATTCACAATAAAAGCTTTCTTCATTCTCTAAATTTTGATATAATATTTTTTAGTGGGGTGATACTATGAATTTATCATTTGTACCATTAAAGATAACAACAGAATATTCTTTATTAAATAGTACAATTAAGATTAATGATTTAATAACATTCTTAAAAGAACATAATATCACCAGCTGTGCCATCACAGACGACAACTTATATGGAGTAATGGAATTCTATCATAAAATGATAGAAAACAATCTAAAACCAATCATAGGATTATCAATAGAAGTTGAAGGATATCCTATGATTTTATATGCCAAAAATCTTTCTGGCTATAAAAATCTCTTAAAAATACATACTAAAAAAGAATTAAAAGAATTAAATTTTTTAGAATTAAATAAATATTTAGAAAACCTAAAAATAGTCTTACCCCGAACAAGTTTTGAATTATTAGCAACCTATAAAGAAGCATATCTAGGCTATGATACAGACGAAACAAAAATAGAAGCTTTATTAAAAAGCGAAAATATTGTCTATTTAAAGGATATAAGAGAATTGCATAAAGAGAATTTAAAATATTTAAGATATTTAAAAGCAATTAAAAAAGGCTGTTTATTAAAAGATGTAGAAGAAATTAATAATTATTCTTATCCTATAAAAATAAAAGAAGAAGATATAAAAACCACAAGTGATTTCATTGCAGATATAAATATAGAGTTAGAGTTTCATAATAGATATATTCCAAGATATAAAGATGATATAAATTCTTATGATTATCTATATAATTTAGCTCATAAAGGGTTAATGAAAAGACTAAATAATGAATTAAAACCAGAATATCTAACAAGACTAAATTATGAATTAAATATTATTAAGAATATGGGGTTTGTAGATTATTTTTTAATAGTATATGACTATGTTTTATATGCCAAAAAAAATAATATTTTAGTAGGTCCAGGAAGAGGAAGTGCTGCTGGTTCTCTAGTAAGTTATTCTATTGGAATAACCAATGTAGACCCTTTAAAATATGATTTACTATTTGAAAGATTTTTAAATCCTGAAAGAGTTACAATGCCTGATATAGATATAGATTTTGAATATACAAAAAGAGGCCTAGTAATTGATTATGTAAGAGATCGCTATGGTGCTAATAAAGTAGCTCCTATCATGACTTTTGGAACTATGGGTTCTAAACAAGTAATAAGAGATGTAGGAAGAATACTAGATATTGAACCAAATTTAATTGATGGTTTAGCAAATCTTATTGATGCAAAAACCTCTTTAAAAGAAAATAGTACAAAACCAGAAATAAAAGAGTATTTAAAAAGGCATTCTAATATCTTTACTTTATATCAAGATGCTCTAAAGATTGAAGGCTTAAAAAGACATATATCTACACATGCCGCAGGAATTGTAATATCTAGTATTCCTCTAGATGATGTAATTCCTATTATCTATAATGGTGAATTTATTATGACAGGGGTTACCATGGAATATTTAGAAGAATTAGGCCTTTTAAAAATGGACTTTCTAGCTTTAAGAAATTTAACTATTATAGGAAATGTTTTAGAACTAATTAAGAATAATAAAGGAATATCTTTAGATTTAAATAAAATAGATTTAGAGGACAAAGAAATATTTAAATTATTTTGTACTGCTGATACCGAAGGTATCTTTCAATATGAAAGTTCCGGAATGAAGAACTTATTATTAAAACTAAAACCAAGTAGTTTTTCTGATTTAATCGCAGCAGTCGCTTTATTTAGACCGGGGCCCATGAATAATATTGATTTATTTATAAAAAGAAAATATGGCTTAGAAAAAATAAATTATTTAGCTCCTGAATTAGAACCAATCTTAAAAGAAACATATGGCGTAATAGTTTATCAAGAACAAGTAATGCAAATATTAGTAAAAATTGGTGGTTATACTTATGCAGAAGCAGATAATATAAGAAGAGCAATGTCTAAGAAAAAAGAAAATGTTATGTTAAAAGATAAGGAACATTTCTTAGAAAATGCTATAAAAAGAGGCTATAAAAAAGAAACTGCAACGGCTATTTATGATTTGATCTTAAAATTTGCTAATTATGGCTTTAATAAAGCACATTCTGTTTCTTATGCTTTAATAGGCTATAGAATGGCTTACTTAAAAGTAAAATTTCCTATCTATTTCATTGCTAATCTTCTAAACATGAGTATTGGAAGTGAAATAAAAACTAAGGAATATATTGAAGAAGCTAAGAAAAAGAATATAAGTATATTAAAACCAGATATAAATAGGAGTGATAGTACTTTTTTAATTAAAGATAATTCTTTAGTATTACCATTAGGAATTATCAAAAATCTAGGTAGTAGTGCTACTAAAATAATATTAGATGAAAGAAAGCAAAATGGAAAATATCTTGATTATTTAGATTTTATTGCTAGAGTATATGGTAAAAGTGTAAATAAAAAAACTATTATATCTTTAATAGAAGCAGGAGTATTAGATAGTTTTTCACTAAATAAAAGAACAATGATTGAAAATATAGATATTGCTATTAATTATGCTGACTTAGTAAGTAATTTAGACCCAGCTTACTGTATGAAACCAATAATAGAACCAGTAGAAGAATATAATGAACAAATATTAAGAGAAAAAGAATTAAATAGTTTTGGCTTCTATATTCGTAATCATCCTGCTAGTAAATATAGTAATAAAAATATTATGAAAATGGAAAGCAAAACAAAATATTTTGATAAACATATCGAATGTGTAGTTTTAATAGAAAAAATACGAAAAATTAAAACGAAAAAAGGGGACGATATGGCTTTTATAACAGCATCTGATGAGACAGGAGACAGTGAATTTATTCTATTTCCTAAAGCTTATTATATGCTAAATAATATACAAAATGGTGAATTAGTAAATATAAGAGGAAGAGTAACAAAGAGGCTAAATCAATATCAAATAAGTATAGATTTTATAAATAAAATAGAGATGTAGGTGAATGATATGCATGATATAAAATCATTTTTTAAAAGTATCGACTTCTTGGATGATAATAATATATTTAATGAAACAGAAATAGAAAAAGTTATTTTAAATAAGCGAAAAGAAACTTTTATAGTATATCTAAAAAATAAAAATGTTTTACCTTATGATGAAGTAAATAAATTATTAAATAAAGAATATAAAATAAATAATATCTATCCCTGTGAAATATATATAAATTATGAGCTTATTACTACAGAAGATGTAAAAGACTATGTATTAAAAATTATGGAAAAATTAGTTAATGAAAAACCATCTTTAGTAAGTTTATTAGAAAGTAATCCTGTTATAGATGATGATTTAATTATATTTGAAGTAATTAGTACTAGTGAAGAAGAAACGATTAAGAAAGAAGAAAAGAATATTCGTTTTTTACTAGAAAAATTAGGTTTTAAAGATTATTTAATAACGACAAAACTAAATGAAGATAAAAGAGAAAAAATAAAAAATAGTCTAGAAGAAGTACAAGCCCCTTTAGAATATACTCCTAAAGTTCATGAATTTACAGAAGGAGAAGTTTTAATAGGAAAAGCTATAACTAAAATGCCTGTTCCAATAAATACTATCACAAATATAAGTAAGAATATTACTATCGAAGGATATATATCATCTATTTCTTATTTAGAAAGAGATAATATAAATATTATTACTTTAGAAATATGTGATAATGAAAAAACAATAATGGCTAAAATATTTAAGAAAGAAAAAGAAGAGTATTTACCAATAAAAAATGAATTAAAAGAAGAAAATTGGTATCGCCTAAATGGTAATGTAGATTTTGATTCTTATTCTAAATGTTTAGCATTATCTGTAAGAAACTTAGAAAAAATAGAAAACCAAGAAATTAAAGTAATTAAGAGTGAAGACCCTAATATTATAATGGGTACTCATCAATCTGGTGAAGTAACAAAGTTAGAAAATGTCTTAGGAACAGCAGAAAATATCATTGTAGAAGCTTATATTTTTGCATCAGAATTATTAGAAAAAGAATCCATTAATATTATGACTTTAAAAATTAGTGATAACACCAATAGTATTTTAGCTAAAGTATTTAAAAAGAATAAGAGAGAATTTGCAAGTATTAAAAAAGATTTAGCAAGTGCTCAAAAGAAAAAAACATGGTTAAGAATCCATGGTAATATTGAATTTGATAATTATTCTCATGAAATGGTTTTACAAATGTGGAATATTGAAAAAATAGAGAGTAAAGATGTGAGAGTAGTAGATGATGCACCTGTAAAAAGAGTAGAATTGCATGCTCATACTATGATGAGTTCTATGGATGGAGTAATACCAAATGATGAAAAAGACCCTAGAAATCTAGCTAATTTTGCTTATGATTTTGGCCATAAAGCTATCGCTGTAACAGACCATAATGGTCTTCAAGCTTATCCTAATATGTTTCACGCTGTAAATAGTCTTAATAAAGGTAAAGAAGGAAAAGATAGATTTAAAATATTATATGGAACTGAATTAAATATTGTAAATGATGATATAGACTTTATTTATAATTTAAGAGAATATTCTTTATTAGATACAGAATATGTCGTATTTGATACCGAAACAACTGGGTTTTATGTTGGAAGTGACCAAATGATAGAAATTGGAGCAGTTAAAATAAAAGGGGGAGAAGTAATAGATCGTTTTGATGAGTTTATTGACCCCAAAAGACCTTTACCTAAAAAAATAACCGAATTAACTTGTATCACTGATGAAATGCTAAAAGGCCACCGTAGTGAAGAAGAAGTAACAAGAGATTTCCTAGCTTGGACTAAAGATTTACCAATGGTAGCCCATAACGCCAAATTCGATATTGGTTTTATTAGTGCAGCTTGTAATAAATATGGTTTAAAAGAATTTGATAACACAGTTTTAGATACTATGAGTATGGCCCGTATGTTACACCCAGAATGGCCCAATCATAAACTAACGACTCTAGTTAGAAGATATAAAATAGAATGGGATGAAGATGCTCATCATAGAGCAGACTATGATGCTGAGGGAACTGCCTCAGCCTTCCATAAAATGTGTGAAGAATTAGATTCTAGAAATATAGAGACTACTACGAAATTATTTAATTCTGTAGATATTAATGAATTAATCAAATTCTCATTTCCCTTTCATTTATGTTGCCTAGTAAAAAATAAAGTTGGTTTAAAAAACTTATTTAAAATTATTTCTTATGCTAATACAACTTATTTATTTAGAGGAAGTGAACCTAAATTACCTCGTGGTGAACTAAAAAAATACCGTGAAGGCTTGCTTATTGGAAGTGGATGTGTTAATGGGGAAATCTTTGAAGAAGCAAAAACAAAAGATGATGAAGAATTATCTAACTTAATGCAATTTTATGATTATATTGAGGTTCAACCTATAAGTGCTATTAAACACTTATTACAATTAGAATCTAGTGGTTTTAAAACCATAGATGATTTACAAAATCATTTAAAGAAGATTATTCGTGTAGCAAAAGATGCAGGAAAAATAGTAGTAGCAACCAGTGATGCTCATTATTTAAGACCAGAAGATAAAATATACCGTGATATTATTATTGCTCAAAAAACCAATGGTAAACTCCATCCTTTAAATAAAAGAGGAGTAGAACAACCAGATATGTATATTCGTACCACAAAAGAAATGTTAGATGAATTCTCATTCTTAGAACCTGACCTAGCTTATGAAATAGTAGTAACTAATACAAATAAAATAGCAGATATGATTGAAGAAGTAGAAGTAATTATTCAAACAGGAGGAGTACCTTTCTCTCCTAGAATTGAAAACTCTGTAGAAACAGTAACAAACTTAGTATATACAAGAGCCTCAGATTGGTATGGTGACCCTCTACCTATTAATATTGAAGAACGTATTTCTAAAGAGTTATATGGCGATGCCGTATTAGATAGTATTAAAACCAAATTACTAAGAGAAGAAGGTTTAGAAGGGGAAGAGTTAATTAATAAAGCATTTCATATTTTACATGAAACTATTTTAAAAGGTTTTGATGAAGTAAAGAAAGTAGTCAAGGAAGAATTAATATTAAAATTAGAAAAAGAGCATAATGCTCGTTTAGAAGAATTAAAAAACGCTTTAAAAACTTGTACAGAAGAGGAAAAAGAACAAATAGAAGCTGATTTAAAAGCTGAAAAAGACTTAAGTATCATGGAAGGTATTGATAAAAAGCTAAAGAAAACTCTAGGAGGAATAATTGGTGGAGGATTTGACGTTATTTATTTAATTGCTCAAAAACTTGTTAAAAAAAGTAATGATGATGGATTCTTAGTAGGTAGTCGAGGCTCCGTAGGTTCTAGCTTTGTGGCAACCATGATGGGAATAACAGAAGTAAATGCTTTAGCACCTCACTATCGTTGTCCTAAATGTAAACATAGTATTTTTGAAGATGACAATGGTAATCTTTTAGGAGCAACTTATAACAGTGGTTTTGACTTACCAGACAAAATGTGTCCAAAATGTGGAAGCAGAATGACGAAAGATGGTCAAGACATGCCTTTTGCAACATTCTTAGGTTTTAATGCTGATAAAGTTCCTGATATCGATTTAAACTTCTCAGATTTAAATCAAGCTGCAGCACATGAATATACGAAAGTATTATTTGGTGTAGATAATGTATATCGTGCAGGTACTATTGGTACAGTCGCCGAGAAGACAGCTTTTGGTTTTGTAAGAGGGTATGCCGAACAAAAAGGCTTAATTATAAATAATGCCGAAATAGAAAGATTAGCAATTGGATGTACAGGAGTAAAAAGAACAACTGGCCAGCATCCAGGAGGAATAGTCGTTATTCCAGGATATATGGATGTATTTGATTTTACCCCATTTCAATATCCTGCTGAAGATATAGATGCTGCCTGGCGAACAACGCACTTTGATTATCATGCAATTGATGAAGATGTTTTAAAACTAGATATCTTAGGCCATACCGACCCAACTCAACTACGCATGATTCAAGATATATCAGGAATGGATGTTACAAAAGTACCATTAGATGATAAAGAAACAATGGGTATATTCTTATCACCAGAACCTCTGGGTGTAACAAAAGAACAAATCATGAATGAAACAGGAACTCTAGGAGTACCAGAGTTTGGAACTCCATTTACAATTGGAATGCTTGTAGATACAAAACCAACTACCTTCTCCGAATTAATTAAAATATCTGGTTTATCTCACGGTACAGATGTATGGTTAGGCAATGCTCAAGAATTAATTCGTAAGAAAGTAGTACCATTTAGTGATGTAATTGGTTGTCGTGACGATATCATGGTTTACCTAATGTATAAAGGAATGGAACCAATTAAAGCCTTTAAAATAATGGAATTTGTACGTAAAGGAAAAGCATCTAAAGAGCCAGATACATGGATTAAACATAGAGAAGCCATGGAAAAAGCAGGAATAGAAGAATGGTTTATCAATTCTTGTGGCAAGATTAAATACATGTTTCCAAAAGCTCATGCCGCAGCCTATGTAACAAGTGCCTTCCGTATCGCTTACTTTAAAGTTCATTATCCAGCAATCTATTATGCAACTTATTTCTCAACCCGTTTCGATGATTTTGATTTAGAAACAATGGTTAAAGGCTATGATGCTATAAAAGCCAAAATGAATGAAATTATTCAAAAAGGCTATCAAGCTACAAATAAAGAATCTAGTGTTTTAGAAACTTTAAAATTATGTTTAGAAGCAACCGCAAGAGGATTTAAATTTGGTTTAATTGATATAGAGAAGAGTGATGGTAAAAACTTTGTAATTGGTGAAGACCAGAAAACTTTAATCTGTCCGTTTAGAACTTTAGATGGTCTAGGAGACTCTGTAGCAGCCAAGATTATTGAAGAACGAAACATTAAACCGTTCTATAGTATAGAAGATTTTAGTATCCGTGGACACGTAAATGGTACAACGGTTGACAGATTAAGAAGTCTAGGAGTGTTCGGAAATCTCCCAGAAACAAGCCAATTAAGCTTATTTGATTTTGCTTAACGTAAACTTTACACTTTCAGCAAGAAATGTATAGCAAATTTCGACACAATATGCTATAATAAATATGCTAAGTAAACTTCGTAATTTACTTAGAAATAACATATGAGCTTTTAAAAAGAAAGCTTGCATAGAATAGAGCTGAAATAAAGCTCTATTTTTATGTGTTCTTTTCTTGAAAACGACAATTTTTTTAATCATAGTATTTTATAATCTATATGGTGAATAAATATGATTATCTATATAGACTTAATATTTATAATAAATTTCTTATTTGATTTCTTTTTATTATTAACGGTTAATATAGCCCTAAAACGTTATGTAAGAGTATATCGTATTTTTCTAGGTTCTATATTTGGAAGCCTATCTTTAATAAGTTTATTCCTTCCTTTTACAAGCTCTCTCTTATTTTTATTTAAAATATTTTTAGGGCTAGCAATGTCTATTATATCATTTGGCTATAAAAATATTAGATATACTCTATATAATACTTTATATTTATATATGACTAGTATTATTCTAGGAGGCTTCTTATATTATTTAAAAATAGAATTTAAAAACTATACAACCCTCTATTATGAAGGAATATCACTAAGTTATATAGTATTACTTTTTATAGCACCTCTTATTCTAATTGTATTCTTAAAAAGCCTAAAAGTTTTAAAAGAAATAAAAAACTACTATTATGAAGTAGATATAAAATTTACAAATGATTATAAAATACATTTAACAGGCTTCTTAGATACTGGTAATAAACTAAGAGACCCCATAACAAATAAGCCTATTATTTTAATTAATAAAAAACTATTAAAGAATAATATACATATTAGAAGCCCAATGTACATACCATATAATAGTCTAAATCATCATAGTCTATTAGAATGCATTAAAGTTAAAGAAATAAAAATAAATAATAAAATACTTAAAAACTATCTAATAGGTCTTAGTGATACCTCATTTAAATTAAATGGAATAGAATGTCTATTAAATTATCAAATATTGGAGGATATAAATGATACATAAAATTATCTTATGGTTAAAAAGAAAATATAATGAATGCTTTTTTGTGGGAGCTACCGATAAATTACCACCACCATTAAGTGAAATAGAAGAAAGAGAATATGTAATTAAAGCAGGAAAAGGGGATATAAACGCTAAAAACAAGTTAATAGAACATAACTTACGTTTAGTAGTATTCTTAGCTAAAAAGTATGAAAATACCGGCTATGATGTAGAAGATTTAGTTAGTATTGGTTCTATTGGCCTAATAAAAGGAATTAATACTTATAAATTAGATAAAAATATTAAGTTAGCAACCTATGCATCTCGTTGTATATCTAATGAAATATTAATGTTTCTACGTAAAAATAAAAAAAGAAAAGGGGAAATAAGCTTTGAAGATGCTTTAAATTATGATTCCGAAGGAAATGAATTACATTTAGAAGATATCTTAGGAACAGAAATAGATTATGTGCCTAATGAATATGAAAAACTCCAAAATAAAGAATCTTTAGAGCGAATAATAAATACCCTAGAAGAAAGAGAAAAAGAGATAATGACCCTTCGTTATGGCTTAAATAATACTGAAGAATTTACTCAAAAAGAAGTAGCAGAAAAGCTAGGAATATCTCAAAGTTATATATCTCGTATTGAAAAGAAAGTAATACGCAAATTAAAACAAACTATGAAAATTTAGTTTGTTTTTTTAAAAGAAAAAGATACTATTCTGTATCTTCACTTGGTCCACCATTATCTGTAATATTATTATCAATACCAGATTGTGCTGCAATAACTAGACCTGTACTCATATTATTTTTAAATATACTATAAGCAGACTTAATAACAAATGTATAACGCGTACTAGCACCAGTAGGAGTATAAGTATAATTAGTATTTGTAGTATAACCTAAACTAATAAGTTCCTCCCCATTTTTTAAATATACTTGATAACCAACCGTACCAATATAAGTATTATTATAAGCTAATCTACTTTCATAAAATTTAGACTTATATTTCTCATAAAATTCCCAATAGCTATCATTATTATACATATTTTCTAAATAATCAGTACTAATAGCATCAGGAGTTTTAATAGGGTTCCATGAAAGAGTAATTGTTGAGCCATTAAAGCTTGCTTTCCCATCAGTAGGATTATCAAGAGTAGTAAATCTAGTAGAAACCTCAGAAGGTTCATATCCTTTTACATATAAAGCACTTTGTTTTAAACTATCAGGAGTATTTTCACTCGCTAACATGGTAGGATAAGTTTCTTTTTCAACTGTAACAGTTACTGTTCCACTTGACTTTTGAAAAGAAGAATTCTTTTTATAAACTTTAGGAGCAACTGCTTTCATAATTGCTTTTCTGGCTGCAATACCAGTACCACTTGTTAAATAGCCGTCAGTATTCTTATCGTATCCATACCATAAAGCAATCGCATAATCGGGAGAATAAGTAATATTCCAATGATTTGGCGTTGCATAAGTAGGAATACCTAATTGTTTAGCACTAGCACTATCAATAGTAGTAGTACCACCTTTAGCAGCTATTTCTGTACCACTAATAGAGAAGTTACCACCGACACCACTTTTACCACCAGTAACAAGCATATCCGTAATCATAGAAGCAGTCTCTTCACTCATAACTCTAGTCTTTTCTACACGATGAGTATAAGTGTCTTCTGTTTCTACATAGACAATCTTTGTAAAAGAGTAAGGCTCTATATAATATCCACCTCGACCAAATGTACCATAGGCAGCAGACATAGTAAGAGGGTCAGTTTCTACAACACCTAAAGCATGTGCTTCTAATAAAGTAGAACCATAATCAATTCCTAAACCGTGAACAAATTCGGCAATCTTATCGGCACCAGCAAACTTACTTACTTGTTGGAAAGCTTGAACGGCAGGAACGTTTCTTGAACCAACTAAAGCACTTCGCATCGTAATAGGTCCTCTATAACCACGGTCTGCATTTAATACTGATCCTCCCGTAGTATAAGCCCAAGGTTCATCTAAGAATATAGTATCTGTAGAACCATGTAAATATTCAATATAAGGTCCATAATCAAATATTGGTTTTGCAGTCGAACCAATTTGACGAGCAATACCTTTATCATAATTTTTAGTACCAACGGCTCTATTAGTACCAAGAGCTAAATAATTTCTACCCCCAGATAAAGCTTGAATAGAACCATCTTCTGTACTAGTAATAGCCATACCAAATTGAACTTTATCATTAACAAACTTATATAATTCTCCATTTTCTAACTGTGTTAAAGTCTTTTGAATATTAACATCAAGAGTTGAGTAAATAGCCATTGGAACTTCATAAGGGTCATCCCCAGTTTCTTTTTTAACTTGATAACTTAAAAAGTCTAAGAAAGCTTGATAAGCAGTAGTACTTTCATTACTATGATCCGCAAGTAAACTCTCAACTGGAATAGATTCGGCAAATTCTTTTTCATCTTCTGTAATATAACCATGTCTAACCATCAAACTTAAAACAGTAGACCTTCTAGAAGTAGCAGCCTGTGGATGATTATAAGGATTATAAGTAGTTGGGTTATTATACATACCAACTAAAAGGGAAGCTTCTGCTAAACTTAAATCAGATACGGATTTACCAAAGAAATATTGACTTCCTTGTTCAACACCAGCGATAGAACCATAATTAGTAGAACCACCTCTTAACCATTGACTATTCAAATAAAATTCAATAATTTCTTCTTTTGTATAAACAGCTTCTAATTTAAATACAGCCATATAAATATCTTTAAACTTACGAACGATACCTCTAATACCACTAGCTTCAGTACCATTAAACTTATTCTTCATAACTTGCATGGATAGGGTAGAAGCCCCACCAGCATTCTTACCAGCAAGTTGTCCTAAAGAAGCTTTAATAAAACGAACAGCATCAAATCCATTATGTTGAAAGAATCTAGAATCTTCGGTAGCTACTAAAGCATCAACTAAAACTTGAGGTAAATCATCATAAGTAATAAGCTCAATATTTTCTCTACCATATCTAGCAATTTCTGTTACTCCATCATTCGCATAAACTACACTAGCTTCCTTATTATATAACTTACTTGGCTCAAAATCTGGCGAAGTAATAATAATATATAAAGCTCCTGCTAAAACTAAAGAGGCAGCAATAATTCCTAAACTAATTAAAATAATTAATATAATATTTTTTTTACTTACTTTTTTTCCACTTTTCTTAATTTTTGGTACTTTCATTCCAACCAACTCCTTTATAAGCAATTTCTATTCCTTTAATAAAATCAATACCAATCATATAGTTATAATTTAAAACAGTACTCTTACTATAAAGTATATCATAAGGAATACTCTTTCTTTCATTATTATGAATAAAATCTAATAAATCTTCACCCTTATATAATAAATACTCATCATTCATCTCTATAATTAAAAAAGCAATACCACCATGTCTTAATATATTATCAATATGTTTTATTTGATGCTCATGAATATTACTTAAGGGAAAAGAAGTTTTATTCTTACATTCTTTTGCATCAAATTCTATATACATACCTTTATATATACCATTATAATCTAGAGTAGATGGTTCTTTAAAGAAAGCTTTTTTAATAATAGCACCATTTTTATAATCAACATCAACAACTCCTATAGGTGTTGGTTTCTTATAAATAACTGCAATATTTTTTTCTAAATAATATTTACAAGCATCATTAATTAAATGCTCCAGTTCCATACCTCTATTTTTATAATTGATTACTTTTTTATATTCTTTATGAATATTACCAGGATATTTCATTACGAATCACCTAAAATAATTATACTATATATATTTTTAAATATCTAGACTTCTCCCTAAAAATTTACTATAGATTTACGAATAACTTTTGGCAAGTTTTGTCGAATATAATGAAATAATTTTAAATATTTGTTATGATTTAGAAAAGAAAGGAAAATAAGCATGAAAGATACATTATTAATTACAGATTTATTAAAAGTTGTAAATGAAGCATCTCTAGATTTAGAGGTATACAATATCTTAAAAAATACTAAAAAGAAGAAAACAAAAAAGGCCCCAAAATAAAAAATGAAACTACACATTGACAAAATACCCGAATATTTTATATAATAAAGACAAGTTAGAGGAAGTGGTCAGATTGTATAGTGATAAAATTTATTTGACACCGCAAGAGATATTAGACAAAGAATTCAAGATAGATGCTAGAGGCTATAGACCTCAAGAAGTAGATAAATATTTAGACATGGTAATAAGAGATTACACAGAATTTATCAATATCATTAAAAGAAGCGAACGTGAAATAAAAGATTTAAGAGAAGATAATGCCAAACTTAAAGCAGAAATTAGAACGCTTCGTGAACAATTGGTAGCAAGTGAATCTTCTAACGAAAACACAACAAATAATGTTGACTTATTAAGAAGGATTAGTCAATTAGAAAAAGTAGTTTTTGGAAAATATGAATAATATTCGCGCAAATGCTGCATAAAGAATATGTAGAGGAAAGTCCACGCTCACACAGTTCTGAAATGACTGTAAAGTTCGTGCCTAAGGAAAAAATAACTTAGGGTTGCAAAACATGCAAACGGCGAAAAAAAGCTCTAAGTCGTAAGATATGGGCTTAGTATTCGTAAAGTGCCATAGTAACGTACAGGCTGGAAACGGTGGAAATGGAACGCGGTAAACCCCACGAGTGAGAAATCCAAATTTTGGTAGGAGAGCTCTTACAAAAGAATAACAATGGCGTAAGGGACTAGGTAAAACTAGTAGATAAATATTTGCGGGCCCAAAAGGGCAACAGAACGTGGCTTATGAATATTATTTTTTATTTTTTAAAATATAAAGGAGTGAAACAATCTTGGAAAGTATAGGAAGTTTATTAAAAGAAACGAGAGAAACTTCTGGGGTTAGTATTAAAGAAGCAAGTGAAGACTTAGATATTAAAGAAAATTTTCTTTTAAATATTGAAGAAGGAAAAATCGGTTGCTTCAAAGACATATTTGAACTAAAAGAATACATTACAAGTTATTCTAAATATTTAGGGTTAGATAGTGAAAAATTAATTGATGATTTCAATGAATATATGTTTGAATATACTTCTAAAATTCCTGTTAAAGAAATTGAAAGAATAGCCAAAAAAGAGGCAAGAGAAGAAGCAAGCAAAATAGCGAGTCCCTATACAAAATTTAGAAAATATAGCCGTAATTATTATATAGCGATCTATTTAATTATTTTTCTTTTAGTAATACTAGCAATTGTTTGGAGTGTAAAACAAATTACAATTGATAGTCGCATAACCAATGTCATTAGTTATGCAAATATTTAGAAAGTAGGGAATATAGATGAATTTACCAAATAAAATAACAATGGGAAGAATTATTTTAGCTATTTTTATTCTAATAATGCTTATGATTCCATGGTATAACTTAGGAATAAGTTTTCCAACTTATATCTTTGCTGGTAAAATAGTAGTAGATTTAAAATATATAATTGCAGGTGTTTTATTTGTAATCGCCGCTGTTACCGATTTTATTGATGGACATATTGCTAGAAGTAGGAACTTAGTAACTGATTTTGGCAAAGTAATGGATGCTATCGCTGATAAAGTTTTAGTAAATGGTTTATTAATAATTTTAGCCTATAATGGTTTTATAAGTATAGCAATTCCTGTTATTATAATAACTAGAGATATCTTCGTAGATTCTTTCAAAATGGCTAGTGGCAAAAAAGGAAAAGTAGTCGCAGCATCTTACTTAGGAAAAGCTAAAACAATGTGTATGATGATAGGAATGGCTTTAACTATGTTTTATAACATTCCCTTTGAATTAATAGGAATAAATGTAGGTTATGCTCTAATTATTATAGCAACCATTTTATCTGTAATTAGTGGTTGTGAATATTATTTCAATACCAAAAGTACATTTAGTACTAAGTAACTAGTAAATACTAGTTATTTTTATTTTACATAATTACAAATTTTATATTGTCTTTTTTTAGTAAATTGTAATATAATGTTTCTAGGAGTTTTGAAAGATGAAAATAAAACAAAAAGAAGTAGAAGATTTAGTATTTAAAACTTATTTAAGTGAAGTAATTTTAAAAAAGAAGTATTTAAAGATGAATAGATATATTCAACATGGAAATACAAGTTGTTTATTACATTCTATCGCGGTCGCTTACTATAGTTATCGCTTAAGTAAATTTTTCCATATAAATGTCCATGAAAAAGAATTAATAAGAGGAGCACTTCTTCATGATTATTTCTTATATGATTGGCACTCAAAATATAAACCAACAAGAAATGTAGGCCTACATGGAAGAATACATCCTAAAATAGCTTTATACAACGCTAAAAAAGATTTTAATGTAAATGATTTAGAACAAGAAATAATCTTACATCATATGTTTCCTTTAACATTTACACCTCCAAAACATAGAGAAAGCCTAATAGTGTGTCTAGTTGATAAAGCTTGTAGTGTTTATGAAGTTTTTAGCAGAAATGCATATGCAAAGATAACAGACAAAGTAGTAGAAGAAAAAAAGACCAGAAGAATTATCTTTAAAAGAGTCAACTTATATAATTAAGTTGTTTTTTTTTAATTTAAGTAAGCATAAACTTTAGAGAAGGAGAGATTCTATGCATATTAAAAAGAACTTAGAGAATTTTTTAATGGACCAAGAATATTATATCGATTTATTTAAAAACTTCATTCATGTATATTATTATGAATCTCTAACAAGCCTAAGTGCCAATTTAATTGAAATCAAGTTAAAAGATTTTTCTTTAGAAATAAAGGGAGAAGATTTAGTTGTAAAAGAGTTTGATCGTCATGAAATATTAATTAAAGGAATAATTAAAGAAATGAGGTTTTTGCGATGACTCATATACTTAAAGTACGCCTAAATTCCCGTAGACAAGCAAAAAGTTTAATGAAACTAAATGAACTAGGAATAACTCTTAAGAATATAAATTATCAAAAAGATTATATAGAGGGTGAAGTCTCTTTAAAAGACTATAAAAAAATAAAGAAATACTTAGTTAGTTTAGACGTCTTGGTAATAGAAGAAGTAGGATACTATAAAATAAAAAAGAAACTTCAAAAAAATTTATTATATATAAGTAGTATTATTTTTGGTATATGTCTTTTTTTTGTTTTATCAAGAGTAATCATAGATGTTAATATTATTCATGAAAACAAAGAAATAAGAGAATTATTAGAAAGTGCTTTAAGAGAAAGAGGCGTAGAAAGACTAACTTTTAAAAAAAGCTATCAAGAATATGAAAATATAATAGAAAGTATCAAAGAAGAGTATAAAGATAGAATTGAATGGTTAGAAATAGATGTAGAAGGCATGGTTATCAATGTCCGTGTCGAACAAAGAATTATAAATACTCCAAAAGAAGAATATGGCACTTGTCATATAGTAGCCAGTAAATCAGGAATTATCCGTAGTCTTTTAACCAAAAAAGGTGTATCTTTAGTTCATATAGGGGATTATGTTAATAAAGGCGATATTCTAATAAGTGGCGAAGTAAAATTAAATGAAGAAGTTAAAAATAATGTTTGTGCAAATGGGGAAGTATATGCTGAAGTATGGTATACCGTTAGTGCTAGTTATCCCCTAGAGTATGCAGATATTAAAAGAACAGGTAAAATGCGTTATAATTTTAGTCATAAAAAGAATGGAAAAGTTACCTCTATTTTAAGAAGCAGAGTAAAGACAAGTGAAAAAGAATATATTCCTTTATTAAATATCCTAAATAATGAATTTTATTTAGTAAAAGAATATGAAATAACAAAAGAAATAAAAACATATACAGAAGAAGAAGCTTTAGAAAAAGCAAAAGAGACTATTTATGAGAAATTAAAAACAAATAAAATTGAAATTGCTAATATAATAAACGAAAAAGTATTGAAAAAAAGTGTAAATAATGGTAAGTTAAATATAGTTATGTTTTTTGCAGTAAAAGAACAAGTTGGGGTTGTAGAATATTATAATATAGAAACGGAACGTGGTACAAATGATGCAAACAATAATGGAGATAATAAAGGAATCAATTAATAATATGTGGCCTATGCTAACAATCTTTCTAGTAGTATTAGCAAGTGTTAGAGTAGCGGCCATTCGTTCCAACAATGAACGCCTAGTTTTTTATAAAGAATTTTCTAATTTATTATTTATAATTTATATTTTATTATTATATGAATTATTAACTAGAAGTGAACTAAATCATGTAAGTGGCTATAATTTAGTTCCCTTTACAGAGATATTTCGTTATCCAATTGGCAGTCAAAACTTTTATTTTAATGTTATTGGAAATATAGTAATGTTTATTCCATTTGGCTATTTTATATCTACTTATATAAAACCAAAACGTATATTACCAATATTATTAGTAAGTATCATTTCTTCATCTACAGTGGAATTTGTTCAATTATGTATTGGTAGAAGCTTTGATGTTGACGATATTATTTTAAATGCTTTAGGCTCTATAATTGGTTTCTTATTATATGTAGCTTTAAATGCTATAAAGAAGTATTTACCAGGAATATTTGCTAAAGACTTATTTTATAATATCATCTGTTTTATTATTTTAGCACTTATGATATTCTATTTATTAAGCATTATGGGAGTAATTACAATATGAGAGAGTATGAAATAAATGATTTATATGGTGTAGACTTTAAATATGATTATTTAAATAAAGTAATTAAAAGGACATTAAAAGAAGAAAATGTTAAAAATGCAGTATTCTCTATTATATTTGTTGATGAAGAAAAAATTCATGAATTAAATAAAACCTACCGTGGAATTGATAGAGTTACAGATGTAATATCTTTTGCATTTGAAGATACTAAAGATTTATTGTATAATAATACTAGAGTTTTAGGTGATATATATATATGTATTCCTAGAATGATAGAACAAGCAGAAGAATATGGTCATTCTATAAAAAGGGAATTATCGTTTTTAACAGTTCATGGTTTATTACATTTATTAGGTTATGACCATATGGAAAAAGAAGATGAAGTAGAGATGTTTGCATTACAGGAAGTGATATTAAATGAAGAAGGAATCACAAGATAATCAAGAATTTAATAGAGAAGCAGTAAAAGTTTATGGTATTAATCGTTTCTTTAAGAGTGTTAAATATTCTTTAGAAGGTTTATATTATGCTTATCGCTATGAACAAAGTTTATGGCTACATGGTTTTTGTACAATTCTAGCAGTAGTATTAGGAATTATATTTCAAATAAGACTATCGGAATGGGCAATTATTTTTATTGCGTTAGGAAGTATTCTAGCCTTAGAATTAATTAATACGGCGATAGAAGCAGCAGTAGATTTAACAACAACCAAAATTCATCCCTTAGCTAAGATAGCCAAAGATTGTGGTTCTGCAGCTAGTTTTGTTATGGCCATTGTTTCTATTGTAATAAGCTTATTTGTATTTGGCCCATATTTTATGGAAATATTTAAAATGTTATAGGAGGTAAGAAAAATGAAAAGTGGTTTTGTTAGTTTAATAGGTCGTCCCAATGTAGGAAAATCTACTCTTTTAAATACTTTAATTAATGAAAAAATAGCAATTACATCTAAAGTAGCGGGAACAACCAGAAATATTATCCAAGGTATCTACAATGAAAAAGATTATCAAATAGTATTCATGGATACTCCTGGTATAATAAGACCAATGAATAAACTAGGAAAAGTAACAAATAAACAAGCGATGTCTTTAGTAAAAGATATTGACTGTATACTATTTGTAGTAGATGCTTCTACTGGTTTAGGTCCAGGGGATAAATTTATCTTAGATGTTTTAAAGAAAACAGAATCTCCTGTAATACTTGTTTTAAATAAAATTGATAAAATAACAAACGAAGATATTTTATATAATATAACTGAGTATAAAGATTTATATCCATTCGCTGAAATAGTACCAGTATCTGCTATGACTCATGATAATACAAATCATTTAATAGACGTTATTAAGAAATACCTAAAAGATGAAATTAGATATTTCCCAGAAGATATGACAACAAGTAATAGTAAATATTTCATGATTAGTGAAATTGTTCGTGAAAAGTTATTTAATGTCACAGTAGAGGAAATCCCTCATAGTCTTACATGTCATACTGTGTTTTTTGAAGAAAAGAAAGATTTAATTGAAATTCATGTAGATATAATTGTTGACCGTGATACAATTAAAAAAATTATAATAGGCAAAAAAGGGGAAAGACTAAAACTTATAGGAACAGAAGCAAGACTAGAATTAGAAAGTATGCTTGGCAAAAAAGTTTATTTAGAATTATATGTAAAAACTGTCTCAGGCTGGAAAGATAAAGAAAGATATATTAAAGAATTAGGATTTTTAGATTATTAATTTGAATAAAAAAAATAATCGCTTCACATAATAGAATTAGAAAGGTGAAGAAAATGAATAAAAAGGAAGCATGGCAAAGATTTAAAAAATCCGGAAAAGTAGAAGATTACTTAGAATATAAACGTATAGAAAAAGAAGAAGAATAAAATAGAATTCTTCTTTTAAAATGAAAAGAGGTAAAAATGAAAGTAGAGATTAAAGATTATGGAATAATAGGGTATCCCAATAGAATATCTTTAAAAGTAATATTAACTAATTTAGATGATATAACAAATAATAATCATGAACATGAAGAAATAATCTATTCTGGAAAAAGCGAGGATTTACCAGAAAATATATCAAAGTGCCATTATTATAAAGCAGTATTAGGAGAACCAGTTATATATTATATTATTAGTAGAGATTAAATCTCTATTTTTTTAGCTTATTTTTCCAAGTAAATAATCAGCACTAATATTATATTTTTTACATATGGTGTAAAGAAAAGGGGTAGCAATTAAATATCTTCCAATTTCATAACCAGCGATTGTTCCATAAGAACAACCTAAAATATCAGCAAGCTCTTGTTGAGTAAGATGTTTATTTTTACGTAATTCTTTTAAACGAAGACCAGATGTTTTTTTATCAATCTCACCTATATTTTTATATTGCAAAATACTAGTAAAACCAAAAATATAATCAAAAGACACTTTAAAGTAATCACATAATGTATTTAAATGTTTAATAGGAATAGTAGTGTATTCTCTTTCAAATTTACCATAAGTATCTTTTTCTAGGCCAAGTATTTTTGAAACATCTTGTAAACTTAGACTAGCATTTTCTCTAAGTTCTTTTAATTTATCACCGTAATTCATTGTTAAATTCACCAAAAATATTGTCTCATAAACCCTAAACAGAATGTTAAAAACGGACAAATACCAAAAATTTTCTTGACTTTCAATATTCTTGATAATATAATTTTAATATAAGGTATGAGAATTCTAAGAGAGGTTAGAGAAATGAAAGAGGTTAGAGAAATGAAAGAGGTTAGAGAAATGAAAATAGAAACATTAAAAAGAAAAAATAAGTATTTTTATATAGGTGTTATATGTGGAGTTATACTTCTTAGTATTTTAGTATTTAATGTATCAAGAGCTAAGTATAAGACTACGGAAAGTATTGAACTTGCTAGAGGAACTATTAATTATACAGTACCAGACTTTAATCTTATGGCTGTATATTTAGAAAAAGATGGAGGATATCAATTAGCTGATAATATACCTACCAATGGCTATACATTAAATAAAGAACAAACTTATTGTAAAGTTAATGAAAATTACAATTTACCAATTACTATAGAATATAATAATGGAAGTATTAATATATTTAATTTAACAAAAAGAGGAACAAAATGTTACATATATTTAGATGCTAAAAAAATAACCATAAAAGATATCTTAGCAAGTAAAACAATAACAACAAGAACAGATTTTAGTGCAACTCTAACAGAAGATACAACAGGAACTATTTATAGTGCCGAAGATGACTATGGAACAAGTTATTATTTTGCAGGAAATCCAACAGATAACTGGGTAAAATTTGCAGGATTCTATTGGAGAATAATCAGAATTAATGGCGATGGAACATTAAGACTAATTTATAATGGACCAACTACAGATCAAACAGGAGATACAACTCAGATAGGAACTAGTGTTTACTCTAATTTAACTGGAGATAACATGTATGTAGGATACCAATATACTAGTGGTGAAGTACATGGAAGAGAAACAGACAGTACTATCAAAGGAGTACTAGATAACTGGTATAATAATAATTTAAGTAGTTATTCAAACTATATAACAACAGGCAATGGAGCAACATTTTGTAATGATAGAACACCATATACTGGACCTGGAACTGGAGCTTCATATACAGAATATGCAGCCCACAATAGACTAGTAACCAATAAAACTCCAAGTCTAAAATGTGCAGATATAAACGATCGCTTTAATACCAAAATCGGTCTAATAACCGCAGATGAAGTGGCATATGCCGGAGGAGTATGGAATGTTGATAATTCTAAGTATTATTTATATACGAATCAATGGTATTGGACTATGTCACCAGATATCTTTACAGCAAGTGGAACCCATCCAGTATTTAATTTTTCTGTCTTGGCAAGTGGAAGCTTCAACTATGCTGGTGTTGCTGATCCCACAATTGGGGTTCGTCCAATTATTAATATTAAATCAAACACTCAATTTTATGAAGGATCTGGCACTAGTTCTGACCCTTACATAGTGACTTAAAACTAAAAATAAGCATATGCTTAAATACATAATACTGATGTTTTAATTTTTCCAATTGAAACTATAACAGTATTTTTTTTATTTTATTTTTATGTTAAAATAAAGAAAAGGAGAGAGAGTATGAAAAAATTAGATATTATCTATGAAGATAAAAAAATAATAGTCATCAATAAACCATCTAAAATGCTATGTATTAGTGATGGTAGAACCAATAATACTTTATATAGCGAAGTATATGACTATGTAAAAAAGAAACATAAAAATAATAAAATATTTATTGTTCATAGATTAGACAAAGATACATCTGGAGTAGTTATATTTGCAAAAGACCCTATAACGAAGAAATACTTACAAGACAATTGGAATAAAATTACCAAAAGAGAATATATTGCAATTCTAGAAGGCAAATTAAAAGAAAAGAAAGGCACTATAAAAGAATATTTATTAGAAGATAAAACTCATAAAGTATATCGAAGCTTAAATAACAAAGGAGAATATGCTGAGACCAGTTATGTAGTTATGAATTGCACCAATCATAACACTGTTGTTGCAATTTTAATTAAAACAGGAAAGAAAAATCAAATAAGAGTTGCTTTTCAAGACTTGCATCATCCTATTGTGGGCGATAAAAAATATAGTGCTAAGACAAACCCAATAAATCGTTTAGGCCTTCATGCTTCTAAAATTACTTTAAAAATGCCAGATAAAACTTTAGAATTTATTGCTAAAAATCCAAAAGAATTTGCAACGTATTTAAAAAACTAAAAGGAGTGAGTATATATGTTAAAACTAGAAAATGTCACGAAATATTATGGCAAAATAAAAGCAGTAGATAATCTATCATTTACGGTTAATAAAGGGGAAATATTTGGTGTCTTAGGTGTTAATGGAGCAGGTAAAACAACAACATTTAGAATGATTATGGGTCTTTTAAGTCCTACTGAGGGAAGTGTTACTTTAAATGATTTACCAATTGATTATTCTGTAACAGATAAAATAGGTTTTTTAACAGAAGAAAGAAGCTTACTTACAAAGTTAACAGTTGAAGAGCAAGTGATATATTATGGTACTTTAAAAGGAATGCCAAAAGAAGAAATATTAGATAAACTAGATTATTGGTTAAAAAGATTTGATATAACAGAATATAAAAAACGTAAAATAAAAGAGTTAAGTAAAGGAAACCAACAAAAAGTTCAATTTATAACAGCGATAATTCATTCTCCGGAACTTTTATTATTAGACGAACCATTCACTGGCTTAGACCCAGTAAATGTTTTATTATTTATGAGTGTCATAAGAGAATTACAAAGAAATGGAAGTATGATTATTTTCTCTTCTCATCGCATGGAACATGTAGAACTATTTTGTGAAAATCTAATTATTTTAAAAAATGGAAAAACAGTATTAAGTGGTAATCTAAAAGAAATAAAAAAGAATTATCAGAAGCAAATCATTCATTTAAAAGCAGACATAACCAAAGAAGAATTAGAACATATTAAAGGAGTACTATCAGTAGAACAAGATTATTTAGAATATAAAGTAAAAATAGAGAGTAATTTATATGTAAAAGATGTTTTTAAAACTATAAAAAATCACTCTAATGTTACTAAGTTTTTAGTAGAAGAAGCTAGTTTAAATGAAATATTTCTAAATAAAGTAGGAGAAGCATATGAAAAATAAATTTAAATATTTAATAAAGTTTAGTTTAAAAAAGAAAATAGGAACTAAATGGTTTAAAATTGTAAATATTCTTTTATGTTTATTAATTATATTCTTAGTAAATATGGATTATATTATTAAGTTTTTTGGTGGAAACTTTAATGATACGGAAACTATTTATATTGTAGATAATATTTCCAAATATAATTCTTTTGTTGATAACTTTAATTTATTAAAAGAAAAAATAAAATTAGATGATTATGAGTTTATATTAGATAATAATGCTTTAAATAACAGGAAAGAAAAAGATACGATATTAGTATTAAATAGTTCTGATACAGAGTATATAAGTGGTGAAATTATTTCTTATGATGCAGTATCTAGAAATACTTATGATGCAATTACGAGTACTCTAAATGCTTTAAAAAGTGAAATAATACTAGAAGAAAGTGGTTTAAGTAGTGAAGAATTAACAAATCTTTTAAGCCCTGTAAATGTCAAAGAAACAGTGTTAAATACGGAATCTAAAACAAATGAAGCAAAAGAAAACTTAAGCGGTATTATTACTACTTTATTTATTGTTCCATTCTTTATATTAATAGTTACAATGGTTCAAATGTTAGGAGCAGAAATTAATGATGAAAAAACAAGTAGGGGAATGGAAATTATTATATCTTCTGTATCTGCTAAAATGCATTTTTTATCAAAAGTTATCTCTTCTTTATGTTATGTTTTATTAGAAGGTTTGTTATTATTTTTCTTTATTTTAATAGGTGTATTAATACGCAAGCTATTTACTATATCAGCTCCTAATATAGAAGTTACTTCTATATTTAGTGATACTATAAATATGTTAAATAATACAGGAGTATTTTCTTTATTATTAAAAGGAAGTATTGTTTTAATTATTTTATTTATAGCAAGTTTTATAGCATATGCTATCGTATCTGCTACTCTAGCTAGTATGACTACAAATATAGAAGACTTTCAACAATTACAAACACCTCTTATGATTATCATGATGATAGGTTATTATATATCTTTAATGGCAGTTACTTTTGATGGAGCAATATTTATTCATATTATGTCTTATATACCATTATTATCTGTTATGATAGCACCTACTCTTTATTTACTAGGAGAAATTAGTTTCATATCGCTAATAATATCGACTCTTATAACAGTATTAGCAACTTATCTTTTATATCATTATGGTCTAAAAATATATAGGGTAGGAATACTAAATTATTCTTCATCTAAATTATGGCAAAAGATGTTTAAATCATTAAAAAATCACAATTAAAAAATTCTCTAACACGCTAGAGAATTTTTATTAATTAGAATTAAGTTTAGTATAAGTTTTTTGTATTTCTTCATTATTTACATTTTTTACTTTATACCAACCACATTCTGTCATTTTGGAATAAACTTCTGCTTGTAGTTTTAAAACCTCGTTAAGACAATCTTTTAATGTATTATAAACTTTAGTATGAACAGCTTCTTCACTACCATGAATATATACTTCTAAAGTTCCTTTTAATACTAATAAAACATTTTCTAAAATAATCTTATCCTTCATTTGCCATATCCTCCAATAATTTTAATAATTTGTCTTCTAAATGCTTATTCTTTTTTGCTAATTTCTTTAAAAAAGGTTTTAATTCACTAGCCTCTACAGCATCACTAAAATTATTTAAGATACTTTCTAAAGCACATTCGTGATTAATTGCATCTTCAACATATAATAATTCTTTTTGGGTCATACCCATACCTCCTTTATTGTTAGTATGCCCCAAAAAGAAAAAATAAACAAAAAAGAAGAAAAATCTTCTTATTGATTATATGTATTTACTAGATTAGTAAATATAGTTTGTAAATTTTTTAAACCAACTTCATCAGTTGCTTCACATCTCATAGTTATATTAGGACCAGTATTACTAGCACGTACTAAAGCCCAACCAGTAGAAAAATTAACTCTAACACCATCGATAGTATTTAAAACCCATTTTTGACTTTCACAAAATTCTTTAATTTTTTTAATGACTTCAAATTTCTTTTCATCAGGACTAGGGAACTTAATTTCTGGTGTACTATAATATTTAGGAACATCTTTTAATAATTCACTAAGAGATAAATTAGTTTTACTTAAAATTTCTATTAAACGAAGTCCAGCGTAAATACCACTTCCCACATCGGCAATTTTATCACGGAAGAAAATATGACCAGAATATTCTCCCCCAAAAGGCATATCATCTTCTTTAACTTTAGCTTCCGTATAACTTGCACCAGTCCTATAACAAACAGGAGTTCCTCCCAAACGAATAATTTCATCTTCTAAAGCCTTTGAACATTTAACATCATAAAGGAATGTTTTATTCTTAACTTTATTAATAATATCCCGAATAATTAAAATCATATAGTGGTCAGTTGGTACAACTTGACCTAATTCATTAACAATACCAACACGGTCTCCATCCCCATCAAAAGCAATACCACAATCGGCTTTTTTTAAAACGACTTCTTTCTTTAAAGCTTCAAGATTAGCTTCTACATTAGGGTCTGGATGATGATTAGGAAATCTTCCATCACTTTCTTCAAATAATATTTCAAAATCAATATTAATACGTTCAAATATCTTTCTAGCAACAATAGAAGTAGTACCATTACCTAAATCAAAAATTACTTTTCTTTTTCTTCTACCAAATTCTACACCATATCTTAAATATTCAATGTATTTATCGGTAATATTTCCACTAGAAACAGTACCATTACCACTTAAAAAATTACCTGCTAAAGTATAATTTTTAAAATCTTCAATCATCGCACCTCTAGCATTAGCTAAATTATCGAAAGAAAACTTAAAACCATTATCATCTTTAGGATTATGACTAGCAGTTATCATAATACCAAATAAATTATGAATATAGCGAGCATAATAATGCATAGGAGTAGTAGTAAGTCCATAATTATAAACATTAAGACCACTATCAGTAATACCTTTTATTAAATAAGCTGCTAAAGCAGGACTAGAAAGTCTATTATCATGTGAAACAATACAAGTTGTTTGCTTTAATTTTTCTCTTAAATAGCTTCCATAACTTCTACCAATGGTATAAGCAACCGTTTCATTAATTGTACTTGGGTAAACCCCACGAATATCATATTCTCTAAATATATTAGTATTCATTTATATAACCTCTTTCTATTAATAATATGATAACACAATTAAAGCAAAATTTATAGATTTAATTAAAAACTTATGCTATAATTAAAAAGATGAATAAAATTTTTTGTATGAAAGCAGGGATTGAAAAATGAATTATGAAATTATTAAAACAACTCTATTAGAAATGATAAAAGAAGCTAAAAATTTACCAAGTAATGAACTAGTAAAAATTCCAAACACCAATATTTTTGTTAAAAAGGGAAGAGAAAAAGAATTTGATGTCAATGCTTACTATTATTTTGAATATATGCATAATCAAAAAATAACTGAAAATACAGATTACATAACTGATATTTATAACACTTTAAATAATGAAGTATTAGAAGAGAATAATGAATATAATCTATCTGAAGCATATTCTCTTTATCATACAAATGAAACAAATATAGAACATTTAAATGCTCTTAATAAGAGTTTAGAAACAGTAAACTCTAATTATCAAAAATTATCCAGCAATCTAGACGAATTAAAGAATAGATTACAGGGGGAAGATTATGAAATCTGGAAAGAAAAATTTAATAAAATAACTGATGATATAAAAACATTAGGAAATAATAAAAACTTAATTGAAATTGCAATTAAAAATATTAAAAAAGAAGTAAATACTAATTTTTTAAACTCTATTCAAGAAGCAATGGCTAATATTGAAAGAAACTTTAGAAATACCAAAGTAGGAACCAGTGTTAGTTATGCTTTAAATGGGGAATCTGTTTTAAGTAGTGATTTAGAAGAATATAATAGTTTAATTGGTTTATTAAAGATTATGAATTCGGTAGATGAAAATAAAAAAATAATTTCTTATGAAGGCGTTATCTGTATTAACGAAGACCAATTAAATGATACGGAAATATTATTTAATAAAGTGAGTATTTTAAAGAATTTAAAGAAAGAAGAAAAACAACCTCAAAAACCGAATGATGATTTAATAAATAATATTACGAGAGAACTTAGAAGAATAGAAGAATCATCTAGTAAATCAAAAAAAACAAAACCTGCTTTAAATGGTGCCAATATTGCTTTAAAAGAGTATAAAGAATATACAAATCTATTAGATATTTTAAAAATATTAAACAAAGCAAATAATAGTGATTTATCTTTAGTAAATGTCTGGAATACTATGGTTTTAACAGAAGATAGAGAACAAATTAAAAATTTATTAGAAAATACCACTTTCTTTAAAAGCTCTGACCCTGATAGAGAAAAAAGAGCTCAAAATGAACAAGTAATAAAAGAATTAAATGATTATCTTCGTTCTTTAGAAGCAAAGATGAACCAATATAATGGTGTATACAATATTCCTACTAGACAAACTGAAGATGGGACAATCGTTTTAAAAGATGATTTAATTGAATATAATTCTATTTTAGGTATGAAAAAAATTCTAGAGCAAAGTGATAGAGATTTAGTAAATATTTGGAATATTGCCAATGTTTCTTTAAAAGATGCTGCAAATTTTAAAAAGTATGCTAATGCTACTCGTTATTATAGTAATAATGTTCCTAAAATAACTGGAAATGACCAAGAAATAGAAGAAATAAAGAAACGTTTAGGTGCAATGATTGAAGAAGCTAAAAAGCATCCAGAAGAGCCAAAAGCAAATAATGGTTATGTTCTAGCAAATGATGAGCAAGAATATCAATTATTAGAAGAAAAATATCGTTATTTAGAAGAAGCTAAAGCTAGTGATAATACTATAAGTGTAAATGGGGTAGAAATAGATGCTAAACACTATAATAGTTATCTAGAACTAATAAGTAAGTTAGAAGCCAAAAAAAATATGACTCATACTTCTAATATAATAGAAGGGTCAGAATCTAAAAAAGAAGAAAAAAAGGAAGAGGCAAAACCAGTAGGCTTAGCTCCAATTGGTCCAAAAGAAATAGCGGTTATCGAGCCAAACATAGAACCTCCAAAACCAGAAGCTCCGAAAAAGCCAGTAATACCCCCAAACAGTAAAAAGATAACTAACGTTCGCAAATGTTCTAAAAAGGCCTTAGCTTTCGTTAGAGAAAACTGGAAGAAGATAGTAGCAGTAGGACTATGTATAGGCTTAACAAGTGTAGCTTTACCGCAGTTAGTTCCAGCCATGATTTATGCCAATAGTTGTAATGCCCTAGCACTACCATATTTAAGTGGTTTCTTTAATTCTTTAAGTACAGCCATATCTCCACTTGCAGGAGTATCTTATCTAAATGGAGCATGGTTAACTGCTGATGGTGCTATTATTAATTTAGGTGCATCTGCCACTAAAGCTCTAGCTAGTACTTTAATCGCTGCTACTAATATTGGTTTAATAGGTGGCTCTCTAGTAACGGCTAATTATGTTTTAAAAGATCATGATAATAAATTACAATCCCCAAAAGAAAAGAATAACATTCTAAATCAAATAAAAGAACTAGCAAAGTCGCTACCAGAAAAAGCTAAATCATTAGGTCGTGATTTAATCTCTAATGCCAAAGAGCAAGAATTAAGTGAAGAAGAATTAACTTTTCAAGAAATAGAAAAAAATGTCAATAGAAAAATAGAAGAAGAGGATGAAGAAACAAGAAGAAGAATTAATGAAAGAGCAAATAACTTATCTAACAATTCTATTCCTCTACCAGCTAAGATGGAAGAAAGAAAAGAAGCAAGTTCTATTGAAATTACTGCAGAAACCATGAAAAAAATGCAAGAAGAAGCCCTAAAATCTTTAGAACAAAAAGAATCTTCTCCGGAAGTAGATGAAAAATATGCGAGAAATCTAATGAATGAAGCTTTAGAATACTTAAGTGGTAATGTATTACTAACAGATGCTGAAGCAGCAAAACTAACAAAAGACTTAGAAGATTGTAAAAGAAAGATGCAAGACCAAAAAGATATTTATGAAGATTTAGATTATATAACAACGAATATGTATACAGCATCGACTCAAAATAATAATTTAAGTGAAGAAGAAATGGTAAATCTAATTGAAAAACTAGAAATAGAAAAGAGTACTAAAAAAGACCAACATGTAATAGGATTACTAGAAAATAGTATTGAGGAATTAAGAAATAAATTAGATAGTAAAGAACTAGGAAGGGGCTTATAATGGAAATTGAAGACATTATAACTTTAGAAGATAATTTAGAATATTTAATACTAGATAAAACTATAATTAATAATGAAAAATATTTATATTGCGTAGAAATAGATAAAGAAGAAAAACCTACTACAAATTATAATTATTTAAAAGAAATAGATGTAAATAACGAATTATATATAGAAGAAGTAAAAGATGAAAAAATGTTAGAAATGTTAATTAACGTATTTACAAATAATTATTTAAGTGATAGTATTAATACAAACGTTGAACAAGACGATTAAAACAAATTCTTTATAGAGAGTTAACAGATGGTGAAAGTTAATAAGATATGTTTTAATGAATCACTTGGGAGTTTCATATTTGAATTAGTAGGATATGACGTAAACTTGCGTTAAAAGATGAAGTAAGAAATAAAGGTGGTACCTCGGGAATTAACCCGACCTTTGGAGGTATCACTTTTTTTATTTAGAAAGGATGAAAAAATGAAAAATTTTAAAAACTTAGATAAAAGACAAGTATCAGAAGTTGAAGATTCTATTTTAACTTCTTGGGGTAGTATCAATAGAATGACCAACCGTCAAAATGAATTAAGAAAAGACTGTCCCAATTTTGTTTTTTATGATGGACCAGCATTTGCTAATGGTTTCCCTGGCCTACATCACATGGTAAGTAAAAACTTAAAAGATGCTATCTGTAAATATCATGTTATGAAAGGTTATCATGTATTAAGAAAAGTAGGATGGGATACCCATGGCCTACCTATTGAAAATCATGTTGAAAAGAAATTAGGAATTTCTTCTAAAAAAGAAATTGAAAAACTAGGAGTAGAAAAATTTAATCAAGAATGTCGCAACAGTGTTCGAGAAAATGAAGAAGCATTTACAAATTTAACTAGTAAAATGGGGCAATTTATTGATGTAGAAAACCCATATTTAACTTTTAAAAACGAATATATTGAGACAGAATGGTGGATTTTAAAAAAATTCTATGAAGAAAATCTTTTTTATGAAGGAACTAGAGTAGTACCATATTGTCCTCACTGTGGAACAGGTCTAGCTAGTCATGAAGTAGCACAAGATTATCAAAGTGACCAAGCAATAACAGTTTATGTTCCGTTTAAGAAAAAGAACGAAGATGTTTATTTCTTAGTTTGGACAACAACACCATGGACTCTAATAGCAAATGTTGCCCTATGTGTAAACCCCAATGAAGATTATTCTTTAGTAGAAAGTAAGGGAACTAAGTTTATCTTAGCTACTAGTCTAATTAATCCAGTATTAGGAGAAGAAGTAGAAGTATTAGATACATTTAAAGGTAAAACTCTAGAATATCAAGAATATGAGCAATTAATACCATCACTAAGTGTAGATAAAAAAGCCTTCTATGTAACTTGTGATAACTATGTAACTATGTCTGATGGAACTGGTATTGTTCATCAAGCTCCAGCTTTTGGTGAAGATGATGCAAACGTTGGTAGAATTTATGATTTACCAACCCTTAACCCAGTAGGCAAAGATGGATGCTATACTGAAGGATTATGGAAAGGCGAATTTGTTCATAACGTTAATGAAAAAGTAGTTGCCTACTTAAAAGAAAATAATAAGTTATTTAAAAAACAAAAAATAACTCATGAATATCCACATTGTTGGCGTTGTCATACTCCACTTATCTATTATTCAATGCCAAGTTATTATATTAAAGTAAGTTCTTTTAAAGAAAAATTAGTAGAAGCAAATAAGAAAGTAAATTGGTATCCAGCTTATGTAGGAGAAAAGAGATTTGCTAATTGGATTGGTGGAGCTAAAGACTGGAACGTATCAAGAAGTAGATACTGGGGAAGTCCAATCCCATTCTGGAAGTGTGAATGTGGATATAATCATATGGTAGGCTCTATTAAAGAATTAAAAGAAATGTCTACTACTAAATTAGATGATAATCTTGATTTACATAAACCATATATCGATGAAGTAAAATTAACTTGTCCAAAATGTGGCGGAAAAATGACACGTATTCCTGATGTCTTAGATTGTTGGTTTGACAGTGGGTCTATGCCATTTGCTCAATACCATTATCCATTTGAAAATCAAGAGTTATGGGAAACTCAATTTCCAGCAGACTTTATCTGTGAAGGTATTGACCAAACAAGAGGTTGGTTCTATACTCTAATGGTAATATCTACGTTTGTAAAAGGATGTAGCCCTTTCAAAAATGTCTTAGTAAATGATTTATTACTAGATAGTGAAGGCAAAAAAATGAGTAAAAGTAGAGGAAATATAGTAGAACCATTTAGTGCTATTAAAGAGCATGGTGCAGATGCAGTAAGATTTTATTTATTATATGTTTCTCCTGTATGGACTCCCTTAAAATTTGATATGGAAGGCCTAAAAGAAGTATATTCTAAATTCTTTAATCCCTTAAAAAATGCTTATAATTTCTTTGCTATGTATGCAAATGTTGATAATATAGATACTGATTTATGTAATATCCCTTATGAGAAAAGAGAAGAAATAGATAAATGGTTATTATCTAAATATAATCATTTAGTAAAAGATATTAATGCTGCTTTCCAAGAATATGACTTAAATAAAGTAGTAAAATACTTAACAAATTTCGTATCAGAAGATTTATCAAATTGGTATATTAGAAGAAATAGAAATCGCTTCTGGGATAGTGAACAAAATGATTCTAAAAAATCTGTTTATCGTACTACTTATGAAGTATTAGTAGGTTTATCTCAATTAATGGCTCCAATTTGTCCATATTTAAGTGAAGAATTATATCGTAATTTAACTGGCTTAGAAAGTGTTCATTACTCAAATTATCCAGAGTGTTGTGAAGAATTATTAAATGATACTTTAGAAGCTAAAATGAGTTTAGTACGTAATCTAATTTCTACAGGACGTTTTATAAGAGAAGAAAATAAAATTAAAGTAAGACAACCACTTTTAGAAGCTTTAATTAGTAATAAAAATCAAGAATTATTAAAAGACTTAGTACCATTAATTAAAGAAGAATTAAACGTAAAAGAAGTAGTATTTACTGATAATTTAGAACAATATATGAACTTTATAGTAAAACCAAACTATAAAGTAGCAGGTAAAATATTTGGCTCATCTATTAAAGAATTTGCAAGCTTTTTAGAGACTCTTAGTGAAGAAGATATTAATAAATTAAATAATAAAGAAACTTTAAAAATAACAATTAATAATGCAGAATATGAACTAACTTCTGATATGATTGATATTCGTATAACAGCCAAAACTGGTTTTAATGCTGGTATGAATAATAAAGAATTTATAATATTAAATACAGAATTAACAGAAGATTTAATATTAGAAGGTATAGCAAGAGAATTTATCTCTAAAGTTCAAAATATCCGTAAAACAGAAGATTATAATGTAACAGATAGAATTACTATTTTATGGAATGGTGATGAAGATATAAAGCGGATGATAAAAGAATATAGTACTTATATTAAAAATGAAACTCTAGCTACTAATATTACTGAAGACTCAAGTATTATAAATAATGTCGATTTAAATGGTCATAAAGCCAATATTTTAACAAAATTAGTTTAATAAAGATGCAAGAATAATCCTTGCATCTTTAAATTGTTATAATCTAGGTTAATGAGGGGTCAAGTACAATTTAAGAACATAAAATAAACTGAAAGGATGTATACAAATGAATTCTATCAAAGGGTATGCAAACATGAATATAGAGTTAGAACTTGTTAAATTAAATTTAAAAGAAATTAACAAAAAAGAAGAAATGTTAAAAAAAGAAAAAGAATTATACTTAAATTGGCAAGAAGATTTAGAACAGGTAATAAAAGAAATAGAAGCTTATTTAAAAGAGTTAAAAGGAATAGAAAAAGAACTATTTTATGAAGTAGTAGTAAAAGGAACAAATGTAACCAGAGCAATTGATAAACTAGCATACATCTATGATTTAGAACCTTCTACTATCTGGAAAAATTATTATCCCAAAGCCAAAAAAAATATATTATTATTTAAAAATAAACTTTTAAATAATAATATTATCTGATACAATATAAATAAAGGAGTATATGTGTTATGGAAGAAAAAAAGAAAAAAAGTTTTAAGGGATTAATAATATTAATTATAGGATTATTAATCATAGGAGGTTTAATATTTGGTTATTTAAATATTTATGCAAGTCCCGAGCATACATATAAAAATATAATTAATAATACTTACAAAGAGGCAGAAAAGTATCTAAAAAATATTGAAAGTAATAGTATTACTTTAACAAATAAAGATAAATTAGAAAGTGAAATAAATTTAAACTTAAGCACAAGCATTAATAATAAAACCTATTTAGATGATAATTATACTTATAAATTAAATTTAGGATTAGACTTAAGAGAGAGTAATATCGCTGGAGTAATGACTATCATAGATAAAAATAGTAAAGAAGAAATCCTTGATTTAGGTGGTTATCTAGACGAAAATAAAATACTAATCGCTAGTAAAGCTTTATATAAAAATACCATTAGTATGAATAATAAAGACTTAAATATAAAAGAAATATTTAGTACTATTGATGTAGAAGCACTAAATATTGATGATTATAAATACTTAGTAGAATTAATAAAGAAGACTTTAATTGATACAATGGATAAAAAGAGTATGGATAAAAGTTTTGAAAAATTAAATAAAAAACTATTAATAAAAATGAATTATCACTTCAATAAAGATAATCTAAATAATATGAGTAATACTTTAATAGAACGTTTAACTAGTGATAAAAGAGCATTATCAATATTAAGTAAAATATTAAATATGAAAGAAAGTGAAGTAAAAGATAACTTAAAAGAAAGTAAAGATTTATTTTCTAATACAGATGCTTTTACAGTAACAATCTATAAAAACTTATTTAGTAATAAAATCATAAAAGTAGATGCTAACTTAAGTGATAATACCAAATTAGTTTATGAAAATAATGTCTTAACAGTTGCTACAGAAGAAGATACTTTAATATTTGACCAAAGTAAAAAAGAGAGTGTCTTAACTTTAATAGAGAATGATACAGAGGCATTAAAATTAACCATTCGTAAACTAAATGAAGAAGCCATTGATTTAGATTTTAAATTATCAGAAGAAGAAATAGCTGGGTCTATCTATTTAAGTAGCAAGAAGAAATCTGAGAGTAGTATTTTCTATGATTTCCGTTTAGAATGTGAATTAAAAGATAAAGAGAACCAAAAAGTTAAAATAAATGCTTCTGGCAATGCTTCTTTATATAAAACAAATCAAATAAATATAATTGATAAAGAAAATGTAACCAAGATAGATGACTTAACAGAAAGTGATTTAAGCTCTATATATAATAAATTATCTGATGTTTTACAAAAATTATCCCTAGATGATTTATTAGATTAGCCCAAAGTTTTAGATTTTTTTCTAAAACTTTTTCTTTTTCTAGTGAAAGTAGAGTGCCTTTTAACATCTAATATAGTGGGTGAACAATATGAATATTAAAATGTTATTTAATATAGTTAGTAGTTTAATATTAAGTGATATTGCCTATATATTTGGCAGGTTAGATACAGCATTTATTATACTATTAATATTTATTGGAATTGATTATATAACAGGTATATGTAAAGCTATTTATAGTGGAAAACTAAATAGTAAAATAGGAGCCCAAGGTATTATTAAAAAAATAGGATATATCTCAATTGTAATACTAAGTTCAGGAATGGATATTATTATGAATACGACTGCTATAAGACCTTTAGTGATTTATTTCTTTATCGCCAATGAAGGAATTTCTATCATGGAAAACTGGGGTAGTATGGGTCTTCCTTTACCCAAAAAATTGATTGATGCTCTAGAAGCTTTAAGAGAAACAACCAAAGATGAAAAGGAGGAAAAAGATGAAACTAGAAGTTAAAAATAAAGTTTTAGCAAGTGGAATTCATTATTTAACCAGTGATTATAAAACCAGAAATGAAAATAGAAGTTCCCATAATGGTATGGATTTAATAGGCCCAAAGGGAGTAGATAATATCGTCTCCATGGCGAGTGGCACAGTAAAATATGTTGGTTATGATCCAAATGGAGGATATTGGATATCTATTCTTACAAATGGTATTGAACATCGCTATTTTCATTTAGCACCACATAGTATAAAAGTAAAAAAAGGAGAACAAGTAGCTAAAGGTACTGTTATAGCAAGAATGGGAAAATCAGGAAATGCTACCAATTATTGTTTACATTTTGCTATTTATAACAAAGGATATCAAGACCCACTTCCTTTTTTAACAGAAGAAAGTCCATTTAATAATACCTTTACTACTTTTGTAAAAGACTTACAAAAAGCAATTGGTGTTCCCGTAGATGGAAAACCAGGCCCAATTACTTTAGCTAAAACTCCAACACTATCAACATCTATTGGTTGGCATCATGCTGCAGTAAGACCTCTACAAGTTTATTTACAATCCTTAGGTTATAATCTAGGTAAATATGGCGTTGATGGCAAATTTGGCAATGATATGAAACAAGCAATAAAAAAATACCAAAAAGATGTTGGTTTAAAAGCCTCATATCAAGATGGTAAAGTAACTGCTAGAATGTATACTTGGCAAAAATTATTAAAGCTAAGATAAATCTTTATGATTTAAAGCATCGATTCTTTCATTATATTCTACAATATCTAAATCACTAGTAATAGGTTTATTATTTACTTTATATTTCTTTTTCATCTTATCTAGTTTATCTAAGGAATTTAAAACATTCTCTTTCTTAACTTTATTCTTTTGATACATAGTAATTAATTTTTGATAATCTTTAAAAAAAGAATCAGTATATTTAACAGTAATTAAATTAGCCCCACTATTAATAGCCCTCTTAAATAAAAGAGATTTAGGTATAAATTTTAAAACACCCATATCTAAATCATCTGTTATAATAACACCTTTAAAATGCATATTACTTTCTAAATAAGCTACAACTTTAGAAGATAAAGAAGCAGGAGTAAGAGAAAAAGAGGGGGCAATAAGATGTCCAATCATAATAGCATCTATTTGATTATCTATAGCATCTTTAAAAGGAATTATATCTTCTTTAAATAATCTTTTCTTATTAAAAATAATTGGTAAAAAATGATGACTATTAAAAGAAGTAGCTCCATGTCCCGGAAAATGTTTTACAACAGGAATAATTCCTGTTTCTTTTAATGTCTGATAATAAATTTGACCATTTTTACTTACGGTAGTAGGATTATCACCAAAAGAACGGTCTCCAATTGGATGATTATCAGGAAATCTTTTAATATCTAATACAGGAGCAAAATTTAAATGAATACCAGAAGCTTTTAAGATACTACCGGTTATGAAAGCATATTCTTGAATACATAGAGGATTCGTATGAAAAGAATAAGGACTATTTAAATTATGGATATCTTTTGGCAAACGATTAACACGATAACCTTCTTGATCAATACATATTAGTATATCATACTTAGCTTCTCTACTAAGACACCTAATCTTATTAATAAGAGTAATCATATCTTGATAAGTACGATAATTCTTGCTATAAAGAGTAACACCACCAACATGACAATCTAAGATTAATTTTTTTAATATTTCTTCATCTGTAGTAGTTAAACCTACAATTAATAAGTTTCCTAACATATATATCACCACTAAAATTATATCATAAATAATTAGTTTATAGAATAAAAGAACATTGCATTTTCTCCCTATATTTCGTATAATTTAAATAGGTGGTGATATTATGTGGATAACTTGGTTAATTATTATTTTTCTCTTAGCAGTAATAGAAGCGATAACTATTAATTTAGTAAGTATTTGGTTTATTATAAGTGGTCTAATCAGTTTATTATTATCTTTCTTTATAAAGTCATTTTATATAGAATTTGGTGTTTTTGTAACAGTTGGAACCATTTTAATGCTTCTAACAAGACCATTCTTAGTACATAAATTAAAAGTAAAATCAGAAAGAACAAATACGGATAGAGTTATTGGAATGCGAGGGTTAGTTACAGAGAAAATAGATAAAGAAATAGTTGGCGAAGTAAAAGTAGATGGAAAAACTTGGAGTGCAATTAGTAATACAAGTATTCCAGTAGGTACTTTTGTAATAATAGATGCCATCGATGGAGTAAAATTAAAAGTGAGAAAGGAAAGAGTATAATGGAGTTTTTTATAGCAATTTTAATTTTAATTATTATTTTAATAATTCCTAATATTAAAATAGTACCACAAGCAAAATCTTATGTAATAGAAAGATTAGGAAGTTATTATGTAACATGGAATAATGGCTTACATTTTAAAATACCATTTATTGATCGTATATCTAAAGTAGTAAGTTTAAAAGAAACAGTTAAAGATTTTGACCCCCAACCAGTTATAACAAAAGATAATGTAACAATGCAAATTGATACAGTAGTATACTATCAAATAACAGACCCTAAATTATATACTTATGGTGTAGATATGCCAGTAAGTGCTATTGAAAATCTAACGGCAACTACTCTAAGAAATATTATTGGTGAATTAGAGTTAGACCAAACTTTAACAAGCCGTGATATTATTAATGGCAAAATGCGTTCTATTTTAGACGAAGCAACAGACCCATGGGGAATTAAAGTAAATAGAGTAGAGGTAAAAAATATTTTACCACCAAGAGATATTCAAGAAGCAATGGAAAAGCAAATGCGAGCTGAAAGAGAAAGACGTGAAAAAATACTTCAAGCAGAAGGAGAGAAAAAATCAAGCGTTTTAATCGCCGAAGGAGAAAAAGAAAGTGCTATCTTAAGAGCAGAAGCAGAAAAAGAAAGTCAAATTAAGATAGCGGAAGGTGAAGCAGAAGCATTACTTAAAATCAAAGAAGCAGAAGCAAAAGGAATTGAATTATTAAGAGAAGCAAAAGCAGATAAAACAATTCTAGCTCTAAAGAGTTATGAAGCCTTAGAAACATTAGCAAATGGCCAAGCAACAAAATTAATTATTCCTGCAGAACTAAGTAATATTGCAACGTTTGGAACAACCCTAAAGGAGGCTATGAAAGATAAGGATTAACTTATCTTTTTAAATATGATTAAACATACCATAGAACCATTTTATAATGAAAATTCTGAAATTTTAATATTAGGGTCTATGCCCAGTGTAAAATCTAGAATAGAAGGCTTTTATTATGCTCATCCCCAAAATCGTTTTTGGAAAGTTTTGTCTTTAGTTTACAAAGAATCAATTGGTGAAACAATTCTAGAAAAGAAATCTTTCTTAAATAAGCATCACATTGCCTTATTTGATGTTATAGCAAGTTGTGATATTTTAGGATCTAGTGATGCTAGTATTAAGAATGTAAAAATAAATAATATATCTAAAATAATAAAAGAAACCCATGTTAAGAAAATATATTTAAATGGCAAAAAAGCAAGTACTCTTTATAATCGCTATTTAAAAGATAAACTAAATATAGAAAGTATATGTTTACCAAGCACTAGTCCTGCGAATGCTAGTTATAGTCTTCTAGATTTAGTAAATGCCTACCAAGTGTTAAATAATAGTAACGAAATGTAAAAGATTAAAATATTTATTTATTTCTTCTTTCTAGAATATAATCTTTGTGATATACTTTTAAGTGTATGAAGTAAAGGATGGATAATATTGAAAAAATTAAATAAATATGGTTATACCAAAATAGAAATATTTGTAATAGTAATGCTTTTAGGAGTAGTAGCATTTATCACCATTAATAAAACAAGTTATGCTTTTGCAAGAGATAATACAAGTGATATCAATGAATTTAAAAAGTTAATTGAAATCCAAGCAGAAGATTATGCTTCACTCCATTTAGAGTTATTTGATGAAGCAAGTACAAACTTTATTCGGGTAAGTGATTTAATTGATGCTGGTTATTTAACTACGAATCAAGAGGGATTATTAACAAATCCTACCGATAATAAAAAAAGTTATAATGATAGTAAAATAAAATTAGAATATACAGAAGAAGAGAATAAAGTAGTAGCTACTTTAGTAGATTAGAATACTTGATTTTTTCTAAAAGAAGTTATATAATAATCTGCAAGAAAAGAGGTAAATATGAAAAAAGAAGATATCGAAACACTAGAAACAAAAATTCGTAATTTAACATTTACAGTAGTTTTAGGCTTTATAGTAATAATACTATTAGTAATGGGCCTATATTTTAAGAATGGTACAACTAAATCAAATAATAGTACTACAACTAGTAGTGATAGCTCATCAACTTATGATGTAAGCAAAATGAAAGAAATAAAAGGTAGTGAAGCAGCCAAATTATTTGACCAAAAAGGAACTCAAATATTATATATTGGTCGTTCAACATGTAGTGTATGTGTAAAATTAGTACCAGAATTAAATAAAGTAATAGCAAATAAAAACTTAACAGTAAATTATTTACCATTATCAAGTTCATGGCAAACTGATTTTGCAGACCTATTTGATAAATTAGACTTAGAAACAACTATAAATGGTAATAAAGGAACTTATGGAAGTCTACTAAAAGAAGGAGGATATACTCCAATCGTAGTAGTCATCAAAGATGGTAAGATGGTTGATGGTTTTGTTGGCTATCGTGATGAAGCAACAATTACAACCCTATTTGAGAAATACTTATAATAAATTGAGAAGTTGAAAACTTCTCTTTTTTAAACAAAATATAGATATCAAGTAATTGATGTGCTGCTAAAACTAATAATCTAAAAGCCATAATAAGACTATATGAATTAAGCTTTTAAAAAATTATATCTTTATTTCATAATTCGACATATATTGCTTATCTTATATGTTATTATAACCACCATTCTTCTACAGGGGATGGTGGTTTTATGAATTATATAGAATTAGAAGAATTAAATAAAGCATTTCTAGAAATAAAAGAGTTAAATTATATAAAAAGGGTAAGAGGTGTTAATGACTCTTTAGAAACATTTAAAGTATTATTAAGAAGAAAGAATATTAATTTTGAAAATATAGATATTCGTATTAAAACAACAAATATGGATTATATATCTTTATTTAGTGCTATACCAAAAGGAAAGACAAATAATGAATTAAAACGTTTAAAAGATAAGTATGGAGAATATGATAAAGTTTTAAAAACACAAAGAGTATTAAATACTTTTATGCAAGCTAATTGTAATACTCTTACTAAAAACGATTATTTATTTAAATTAGATATAAATAAAGAAGAAGAGAGAATTTACTTAGTAATTAGTGATAAAACATATTTAAAACTAGAGAAAAAAACTTATTGGGACTTTAAAAACTTAAAAATTAAGTATAATAAAATTCCTAAGTATTTAGTCTTTATTCAAAGCTGGACTAAAAAAGAAGATTATATAGAATATTATAAATATAATAATATTAAAATTTATAAAAAAAGAGCATTCAATGAATTTATAAACTTAATAGATGCTGGAATAATACGCATTGTATTTCATTTAAATATATATAGAACTGGAAAAAGAAGAGGAATTATGCGAGATCAAGGAACAAACTTTGAAATACAAGAAATAGATATAGATAAGTTATATGAAAAAATAAATTAGTACGTAAATAGTAACAAAAATATTGATTTTTACTAAATAATATTGTATAGTAGAAATATAACATAGATAAGCATATGATATTTATCTTTTATATATATTAGAGCCAATTTGTGTAAAAAGAAGTTTTGACAAGTTTTGTCGAACGTAATGAAAATATATTATATATGTATTATAATCTAGAAAAGTAAAGGGAGATAAGAATGAAAGAGAAGAATAAAAAATTAATAATTATAGTAAGTGTATTGTTATTATTTGGAGGATTATCTTTTGGATATTTTGCTTCTAAATTTTTATCAGGAGGACAAGGAGCTACAGCTAGTGGTAAAACAGCAACTATAAATGGAGCAAAAGTAACAGTAACAGGCAATCTAGAATTTAATGATTTAAGTATATATCCAGGACATAAGAATGTATCGAGTATTACAGTAACAGCTACTGGTAATAATGAATTAATACCCTATAATCTAATCTGGACAGGAACAAACTCTTTAAATACAACTCTAAAATATACAGTATATAAAACAAGTCAAAGTATTGATGTAAAAAGTAATTGTGAAGTAAAAACAAAAGTAGTAAGTGGAGCTCAAATAATTAATGAAGAATGTAATCTAACCAATATAGATAGTTTAGGAGATGTTATTTCTACCGGAGAAATAACAACTAATAATAGTTCAACAAAAATAACTATCGCAGGGGATGAATTTATAACTGCAACAGCAAATGGAGATACAAAATATTATTATGTAATATTAGAATATCCAAACTTAGAAACAAGTCAAAACGAAGATATAGGTGGAACATTTAATGGAGAAGTATCAGTAGAAGGAAGAAATGCTAAAGCAGATATCAATATCTTAGCCACTTATATAAAACAAGATGATGGAACATACAAAGAAACACAAGATATACCACAAAGTGGATATGCTTTAAATACAAAAAAGAGTACTTGTAGTAATGGAACTATCCCTGGTTGGGATTTTAATAGCAAAAGATTTTATGCTGATAATCTAACTAAAAGTGGGACAAGTTGTTATTTGTATTTTGATAAAGCAATAACAGTTCAAGAAATAATAGCAAGTAAAACAGTAAGCACTAGAACAGATTTTAGTACAACACTAACAACAGATACAACAGGAACTATCTATAGTGCCGAAGATGATTATGGAACAAGTTATTATTATGCTGGAGCACCAACAGATAACTGGGTAAAATTTGGTGGTTTCTATTGGAGAATCATTCGCATAAATGGCGATGGAACAATAAGAATGATTTATAATGGACCAACAACGGATCAAACAGGAGAAACAACTGGAATAGGAAGCAGTGCTTTTAATACAAATTATAATGATAATATGTATGTAGGTTATATGTACACTAGTGGCGAAGTGCATGGAAGAGGAACAGACAGTACTTTAAAAGTCCAATTAGATAACTGGTATAATAATAATTTAAAGAACTATGAAAATTATATAGCAACAGGAGGAGGAGCCTCATTTTGCAATGATAGACAACCATCAACTGAAGAAACAAGTATGAATGGAGGTGGTGGTACAGGCACAACAATAACGTATTATGCAGCAAAATATAGACTGTATGTAAATAAAGCACCAACCTTTAAATGTGCGGACACAAGAGATAGATTTGCCACATCAGTAGGATTAATCACAGCAGATGAAGCAGCATACGCTGGAGGAGTATTATATGAAAAAAGTAACTCAAGTTACTATTTATATAATGGACAGTATCATAGAACTATGACTCCAGCTCAATTTGGAAGTCATGCTCATGTATTTTGTATTTATGCTGATGGTATGCTTGGTACTCCTTTTGTGGATGATCCAAATGGCTATAGACCTGTCATCAATCTAAAATCAGATGTAGCATTAACAGGAACAGGAACTGCTTCTGACCCATACATAGTATCTTAAATATAACTGCCTATATTGCTATGTTATTAATATCATATATTTTTCTATTTATTCTTTATATTATATATAGGCAGTAATAGGGTTTTCCCTATTTTTTTTGTTTTAAATTTTTACCAAAAGACCCACCTAAAGTAGAACTAGCAATTAAAATAATATAATAGATAAATCTATCAATAGAAAACTTAGTTTTAAAGAATATTAAATTTATTAATATAAATACTAATATTAATAAAATACTTAGCTTTAATCCAATTATATAGCCTTTTTCTTTAATATTATGTGCTGCTATAAAAGAAGTAATAAAGAAAGCTATAGAAGTTGCTATAATAGTTAATTTAGTAGTTACAGAGGTATTTATAGAAGTTAAATTTAATAAAGATATAATAACTAATAAACCAATCATAATAAGTAAAAATAAGCCTATATATTTTAAATAATAGAATATATTTTTCATAATATCACCTGTTAAATTATATTTCATGATTAAAAAAATATTCTTTATTACATAATAAAAATGGGTGATATTATGCAGTTATTTACTGTTATGTTTCGTACATTATTCTTTTATTTCTTTATTACTTTAGCATACCGTATCATGGGTAAAAGAGAAGTAGGACAGTTAGGTATTATAGACTTAATAGTTTCAATACTAATCGCTGAAATGGTTGCAATTAGTATTGAAAACATAAATGATAGTATAATTCTAACTATACTACCAATTAGTTTATTGGTTGTTTTAGAATTACTACTAGCATTTATTTCTATTAAGTCTAGAACATTCCGTACTCTTTTTGGCGGAAAACCTTCTTTAATTATTATTCATGGTAAGATTAATTATCATGAAATGGTAAAACAAAGATATAGCTTAGACGATCTTCTTTTCAGTTTAAGACAAAAAGAAATTCGCAATATAGAAGAAGTAGAATATGCTTTTCTAGAACCTAATGGTAAATTATCTATTTTTAAATATAATTTCTTTAAATTTAAGAGTGCATATCCCATGCCTCTAATTGTCGATGGCAGTATTCAAGATAAAGCTTTAAAATATATTCATAAGACCAAACCATGGTTAGAAAGAGAACTTGCCAAAAAGAAATTAGATTTAAAAGATGTATTTTATGCTTTTTATAAACAAGATAAAATATATTTAGTAAAAAAGAGTGAAACTTTACATTAATAATTTATAGAACGAAAAAACGCAAAAATTCGTTCTATAAAAATCTATAGAACGAAAAAACGCAAAAATTCGTTCTATAAAAATCTATAGAACGAAAAAACGCAAAAATTCGTTCTATAAAAATCCATAGAACGAAAAAACACAAAAATTCGTTCTATAAAAATCCATGGAACGAAAAAACGTAAAAATTCGTTCTATAAAAATCCATAGAACGAAAAAACACAAAAATTCGTTCTATAAAAATCCATGGAACGAAAAAACGTAAAAATTCGTTCTATAAAATTGCTTTATAAGGGTGTATTTTAACACTCTTTTTAGTTTTAAAAAAACTAGGAAATTATAGAAAAATATGGTAAAATTGAGTTATTAAAATTAATAAGAGAAAAAAATGAAAGGAGATATTTATGAATTTAGAGGAATATAAATCAGGAGAATACAAACAAGGAAACGGATATAAAGCATTTTTACCTAGTCATATAAATTATAATTGGGGTTGGAATGACACAAAATTAGATTCTTTACTGGCAGAAGCAAATAGACAAATAGGTGAATTGAATGCATATTCACTTCTACTACCAAACGTTGATTTATATATTAAAATGCATGTAAAAATTGAAGCTAATAAGTCTAGTAGAATTGAAGGAACTAGGACAACAATTGAAGAAGATTTATCGGAATTACAAGATGTTGACCCTGAAAAAAGAGATGACTGGAAAGAAGTACAAAACTATATAAAAGCTACCAACTATGGTATTGAAAGAATTAATAATGGCTTTCCAGTATGTACAAGACTGTTTAGAGACATTCATAGAGTATTATTAGATGGCGTTAGAGGAGAGAAAAAAACACCAGGAGAATTTAGAAAATCTCAAAACTGGATTGGAGGAACAATGCCTTCAACAGCAGCTTATGTACCTCCTTTAGTAAGCGATCTTGCAGATTGCCTAACTGATTTGGAAATGTTTATTAATAATGAGGAAATTGATACACCTGACTTAATAAAGATTGCCATAATTCATTATCAATTTGAAAGTATTCATCCTTTTTTAGACGGAAATGGAAGAATAGGTAGACTTTTAATTCCCTTATATTTACTAAGTAAAAAATATTTAGATAATCCTTGCTTATATATATCATTTTTCTTTGAAAAAAATAGAGACCTATATTATCAAAAATTAAATGATGCTAGAACTAGAAATGATATAATTGGATGGATAAAATTTTTCTTAGAAGGAATAATAGAGACAGCTAAAATTGCTAAAGAAAAGTTTAAAAAAGTAGTAGAACTTACTAAAAAAATAGATAGTCAAATAGCAAATTTAAATGTTAAATATGATAATGTAAAGAAAATAATAGATTATTTTTATAATGAGCCTTCTTCAACTCGTAAAAAAATAGCAGATGCATTAGAAATGCCAGAATCTACAGTTAATGGCGTAATAAAAGAATTAAAAGAAAATAAAATAATAACTGAAACAACAGGTTATACAAGAAATCAAATATTTGTTTTTTCAGAGTACATAAAAATATTTTTATCTGAATAAAATGACGTCTTATTAGTAGACGAAATGCTTTAATTTTGATAAAATTAAAGTGGTGAAGAAAAAATGAAATTAAAAACAATATTTATGGGAACACCTGACTTTGCTGTTCCAATTTTAAATACATTAATAGAAGAAACAGAAGTTTTATTAGTAGTAACACAACCAGATAGAAAAGTAGGCAGAAAACAAGTACTTACACCATCTCCAATTAAAGAAGTAGCCTTAAAAAACAATATACCTGTTTTTCAACCAGAAAAAATTAGAAATGATTATGAAATATTAAAAAGTTATGATGCTGATTTAATTGTAACCTGTGCTTATGGCCAAATTATACCTCGTGGAGTATTAGAAATACCAAAATTAGGTTGTATCAATGTTCATGCTTCTTTATTACCTAAATATAGGGGAGGAGCCCCAATTCATCATGCAATAATGAATGGTGATTCAGAAACTGGAGTTACAATCATGTATATGGATGAAGGCATGGACACAGGAGATATGATTTTAAAAAAGAGTATTCCTATCATGGATAGTGATACTACAGAGAGTATGCATGAAAAATTAAGCATTTTAGGAGCAAATTTATTACAAGAAGTATTACCTACCATTCAAAATAGTACTGTAAAGAGAATAAAACAAAATGATTTAGAACACTCTATTGCTAAAACTATAAAAAGAGAAGATGAAAGAATAGATTTTAATACAAGTGCCGAAGAAGTATTTAATAAAGTACGTGGTTTATATTCTTGGCCTCTAGCTAACTTTTTATTAGATAACGAAGAAATAAAAGTCTTAGAAGGCTATATTGGTGGTAATACCAAAGAAGAAACTGGTATGATAGTAGATGTTTTAAAAGATGCGATTGGTATATCTACAAAAGATAAGATTTATTATATAACAAGATTAAAACCAGCTGGTAAAAAAGCCATGAGTGTAAAAGATTATTTAAATGGAGTAAAGAAAGAAAATTTAATAAATAAGAGAGTAAACTAGAAACTTCTTGTTTCTTTTTTGCGTTTTAAGAAAAGAGGATAAGTATGCGAAATATAATTGATTATACAAGAGAAGAGTTAGAAGAATATTTTTTAAGTATAGGAGAAAAGAAATTTAAAGCTTTGCAAGTTTATGAATGGCTATATCAAAAAAGAGAATATAATGTAGATAATTGGAGTAATATTAAAAAAGAAATAAGAGATAAGATAAAGAATGATTTTAGTTTTGATTTTATAAAAATTGTTAAAAAACAAGTCGATGATTTAACTTATAAATATTTATTTTTATTAAATGATAACCAATATATAGAAGCAGTAGTAATGCATCATGATTATGGTTATAGTGTTTGTGTATCTAGTGAAGTAGGATGTAATATGGCTTGTCGTTTCTGTGAGAGTGGAAGACAAAAAAAAGTTCGCAATTTAGCCTCTTATGAGATTGTAGAACAAATTCTTGTAATAGAAGAAGACCTTCATATTCGTTTATCGAGTGTAGTTATAATGGGTATTGGTGAACCCTTAGATAACTATGATAATATTATTAGATTTATAACAATTATTAATGATGCAAAAGGAATAGCAATAGGAGCTAGACATATTACTTTATCTACTTGTGGCTTAGTACCCAAGATTTATGAACTATCTAAATTACCAATCCAAATTAATTTAGCAATCTCATTACATGCTCCTAATGATAAACTTAGAAATGAGTTAATGCCTGTAAATAAAGTGTATAATATCAGCCAGTTAATACAGGCAATTAAAGATTATTTATGTGTTACAGGTAGACGAGTTACTATTGAATATGTTATGCTTAGTAATGTAAATGATAGTAGGGAATGTGCTTTAGAGCTCATAGATATTTTTAAGGGAATGAATGTATATATTAATTTAATTCCTTATAATGAAACCAATACTATTTTATTTAAAAGAAGCAGTAGAAATCGAATTATGAACTTTTATGATACTTTAAAAAAAGGTGGAATAAAGTGTACAATACGAAAAGAATTCGGTTCTAAGATAGATGCTGCTTGTGGGCAATTGAGAGGAAAAGTGAATTAAGTGAAAGCATTTTATTTAACAGATACAGGAAGAGTTCGAACCCATAATGAAGATTCTGTTACTATTCTTAAAAACGCCAGTGGAGAGTATTTAATGGTTGTTTGTGACGGAATGGGAGGACATCGTAAAGGAGAAGTTGCAAGTTCTATGGCAATTGCTCTTTTAGGAACTAGATTTAATAAAATATCCAGTATTGGTTCAGAACTAGATGCTGTAAATTGGTTAAATGATAGTATTAGTGAGATTAATAAAAGTATTTTAGAATATGCAAATAATAATCCTGATTCTACAGGAATGGGTACTACCATTGTAGTAGCACTTTTAACCCATGATTACTTAATTTTTGGTAATATAGGAGATTCATCAGGATTTGTTATTAAAAAAGGAGCAATGCATAAAGTAACTAAAGATCATACTCTAGTAAACTTACTAGTACAGGCTGGAAACTTAACAGAAGAAGAAGCTAAATTTCATCCTAAAAAGAATGTTTTAATGAAAGCTTTAGGAGCTGCTGAAAAATGTGAATTAGACATTTTTGAAGTAGTAGACCCTAATATAGATGGTATATTATTATGTAGTGATGGACTTACAAATATGCTATCTAATGAACAAATAGAAAAAGTTATTAATGACCATGAATTATCGATAGAAGAAAAAGTAAGTAAATTAATACGTAAATGTAATGCAAGAGGGGGTACAGATAATATATCGGTAGCATATTTAATGATGAAAGAGAGGAGTCCAATACAATGATAATGAAAGGGCAAAAGATTAGTGATCGCTATCAAATTATAAAATCAATTGGTGAAGGTGGGATGGCAAATGTTTATCTTGCCTATGATACGATATTGGACCGAAATGTTGCGGTTAAAATTTTAAGAGGAGACTTATCTAACGATGAGAAATTTGTTAGAAGATTCCAAAGAGAAGCATTATCAGCTAGTAGTCTTAGTCATCCCAATATTGTAGAAGTATATGATGTTGGAGAAGATAATGGGGAATATTATATTGTAATGGAGTATATTGAAGGAAAACACTTAAAGGAGTTACTTAAAAAAAGAGGAAAATTAACTTTAAGTGAAGCAGTAGATATTATGCTTCAAATAACAGATGGTATGAGTGTTGCCCATGATTCTTATATTATTCATAGAGATATTAAACCTCAAAATATTATGATTTTAGAAAATGGTTTAGTAAAAATAACTGATTTTGGAATAGCAATGGCTATGAATGCTACCCAGTTAACCCAGACAAATTCTGTAATGGGTAGTGTCCATTATTTACCTCCAGAACAAGCAAGTGGGCAAGGTTCTACTTTACAAAGCGATATTTATTCTATGGGTATAGTTATGTATGAATTAATCACAGGAGAACTTCCATTTAGAGGAGATAATGCAGTAGAAATTGCTTTAAAACAATTAAAAGAACCTATCCCTGATATTAGAGAAAAAATACCCAATGTACCAAATAGTATTGTAAATATTATTAAGAAAAGTACAGCAAAAAATCCTAAAAATCGTTATAAAGATGCTAGAGAAATGAATGAAGACTTAAAAACATGTTTATGTGATGCTAGGGCAAGTGAACCAATTCTAGAGTTTAAGTATCCAGAAAATGATACAGATGATGCCAAAATTATGAAAATGGTAAAAACACAAAAGAAAGAACCAGCAAAAGAAGAAAAGAATGAAGAAGAAGTATTTGCAAAAAAGATTACGGGTGATGATTTGAAAAAGCAAAATAAATTATTAATTATATTAGCCTTTATATTTACAGGATTAGTGGTAGGTATTACCTCAGTTGTAGTTTTAATGCCTATTATAACAAACGGAAAACAAGCAACAGTACCAGATGTTACAGGCTTAACAGTAAGTGAAGCCATAAAGAAATTACAAGATTCTGGATTTGTTGTAGGTGATAATCAAGAAGAGATAGCATCTACAGAAATACCAGAAGGAGATGTTGTTAAAACGAATCCTGCTACTGGTTCTAAAAGAAAGAATGGAACGGAAATAACTTTATATGTTTCTTTAGGAGATACAAAAATAAATGTTGAAGATTATACTGGTAAAAGTTATTTAGAAATTAAAGGTAAATTAGAAGCTTTAGGCTTATATGTCATGATTGAAAAGAAAAATGTTGATGAAAATGAACAAGGTGAGTATGAAGATGGCAAAATTATAGACCAATCTATCGCTGCAGGAGAAAGAATATCTGTAGGGGATACAATTACTTTATATATACCAAATGTAATTAGTAAATATCCTAATTTTACAGATGGAACTTATTCCATAAGCGATGTTGAAGATTTTGCTGATACTCATGATTTAACAGTAGAAGTAATTTATGTTACTACAGACCAATATGAAGCTGGTACTATTTTCTATCAATCAAAACCAGAGGGATATCAAATAGTAGCGGGCCAAAGCTTTAAAATAAAAGTAGCACAAGCTGCAAGTAATGAACCTGCTGATGGAGATGATTGTGTGGAAGGCCTATGTTAGAAGGACAAATAATAAAAAATATAAGTAATCTATACACAGTTTTAACAAGTAAAGGAGAATATACTTGTAAACCAAGGGGTAAGTTCCGTAATATGGGATTTACTCCTCTTGTTGGTGATTATGTAAAAATAGATGCTGAAAATAAAATAATTTGGGAAATATTAAAAAGAAAAAATGAATTAAATCGGCCTAAAATTAGTAATGTTGATTATGCTTTAATAGTAACTAGTATTAAAAAACCAGATTTATCCTGCTATTTATTAGATAAAGAAATATCTAGTATAATTCTAGCAAATATAAGACCAGTTATTTGTTTTACAAAGTTAGATTTAGCAAGTGAAAAAGAACTTGTTGAAATAAATCATTTAAGAAAATATTATGAAAGTATTGATATACCTACGTTTACGAATCAAGATGTTTCAAAATTAGTAGAATTCTTACAAAATAAAATGGTTGTTTTAACTGGCCAAACAGGGGCAGGTAAATCCAGTTTATTAAATCTAATAGAACCAGAAAAGAATTTAAAAGTAGGAGAAATAAGTGAAGCCTTAGGTAGAGGAAAACATACTACTAGACATACAGAATTTCATAATATAAAAAATATTTGGTTTGCAGATACTCCTGGATTTTCTAGTCTTGATTTAACAGGATACACTAAAGAAGAAATCCGTTCTTCTTTTAAAGAATTTGCGAGAGCAAATTGTTTATATAGAGATTGTATGCATGTCAAAGAAAGTGATTGTGAAGTAAAAAGAATGGTAGAAAGAAAAGAAATATTAAATTCGCGATATCAAAATTACAAAGAATTTATAAAGTAGGGGGAATACAATGAAAATATCAGTTTCTTATTTATCTAGTTATTATAGTGATGCCAAAACGATTTATAAAATAGAATCTACAACTGCAGATTTTATTCATATTGATTTAATGGATGGAGGATTTGTACCTAAACGTAATTTCTTAATGAATGATATTTTAAGGCTATTTAAAAATCATGAATTACCTCTAGACATTCATTTAATGGTTCTAGACCCAATATTATATATAGAAGATTTAGCAAGCTTAAAACCTCATAATATTACTTTTCATGTAGAAGCAACCAAAGATATCATTAGAACTATAGAAATGATTAAAAGAAAGAATATAAAAGTAGGATTAGCTATTAAACCAAATACTTCTTTATTAGAATTGATGCCATATTTATCTTTTATAGATTTAGTATTAATTATGAGTGTAGAACCAGGTGAAGGTGGCCAAAAGTTTATAGATTCTAGTATATCTAGATTAAAAGAATTAATAGAAATTCGTAACAATAATAATTTAGATTTTCTAATATCTATGGATGGTGGTATTAATAATACAGTTATTAAAGAATTAGAAGGCTTAGATATCGCAGTAGTAGGTTCTTATATATGTAAATCTAACAATTATCAAGAGCAAATAAATACTTTGAAAGAATAAAAATTCTTTCTTTTTATTTAAAACAAAAAAACATATTTTAAAATTGATAAATTTCTAATTGCAAAATTCTTGAAAAATACTCAATAATATTGTATAGTAGATATATAAGGTAGAAAAATAAAAAAAGAAAGTGAGAAAAATATGAAATTATCAACATCAAACATCCAAAAAGCTAAAAAAAGTTGGGGGGGGGGGTACTAGTATTTATTTTATTAATAAATATTAGTATTTTATTAATTACTAACAATCAAACTAAGGGGAAAAATACAGTTTTAACAGGAAAAATTGCTAGTAATCAAAATACCATGGCTTTATATATCAATGATGATGGAGGATATAAGAAAAGTGAAAGTATACCCACAAGTGGATATAAATTAAATACAGAGAAAAGCTATTGTAGTATAGATGATAAGAAAGATACATCAATAGCTTTAGAATATAGTAATGGTAAAATAAATGTTAAAAATTTAACCAAAAAAGGAACAAAATGTTATTTATATTTTGATAAAAACTATCAAACAGTAGAAAGTATTTTGGCTAGTAAAACAATTGCAACTAGATCAGATTTTAGTACAGTATTAACAGAAGATACAACAGGAACTATCTACAGTGCCGAAGATGACTATGGAACAAGTTACTATTATGCTGGGAATCCAAGTGATAACTGGGTTAAGTTTGCAGGATTCTATTGGAGAATAATCAGGGTAAATGGCGATGGCACAGTCAGAATGATTTATAATGGACCAACAACAGATCAAACAGGAGAGACAACCCAGATAGGGACTAGTGCATTTAATACAAATTATAATGATAATATGTATGTAGGATATCAATATACCAGTGGCGAAGTACATGGAAGAGGAACAGACAGTACCATTAAAGGAGTACTAGATAACTGGTATAACAATAATTTAAAAAGCTATAATAATTACATAGCAACTGGAAATGGAGCAACGTTTTGTAATGATAGGACACCATCTAATGGAACGGGCATCGGGAATATTGTTTATACGGAATATGCAGCTTATGACAGATTAGTGAATAATAAAGCTCCAAGCTATAAATGTGCAAATAGTAATGATAGATTTACTACATCGGTGGGATTAGTATCAGTAGATGAGATATCCTATGCAGGAGGAGCATTTAATACTAATAATTTAGGATATTATTTATATAATGGTCAATATTATTGGACTATGACTCCTTATACTTTTTATGACGCAACAAAAGTTGCTGGGATATTTCTTATGTATAATGATGGTTGGTTTGGAAATACGGGAGTGAATTGGGATACTCCTGGCGTAAGACCCGTAATCAATCTAAAGCCAGACACTGTATTTGTGGGTTCTGGATTTAGTTTTGATCCATATATAGTTTCTTAATATTAAAAAATGAAGAATTGATAATTTTCTTCATTTTTTTTTGGAAATATTTAGTAAATAATGCTATAATACTTTTTAGGAGTTGTAAAAATGAATAGAAGTGAAGTAAATAGAGCAGATTTAAGTCCAATGATGCAACAATACATGGATATAAAAGACCAATATCCCGAAGAATTATTATTCTTCCGTTTAGGAGACTTTTATGAATTATTCTTTGAAGATGGTATTATTGCATCTAGAGAACTAGAACTAACTCTTACAGGTAAAAATGCAGGATTAAATGAACGTATTCCTATGTGTGGAGTACCATTTCATAGTGTAAATCCCTATATAGAAAAACTAATAGATAAAGGATATAAGATTGCTATATGTGAGCAATTAGAAGACCCTAAAAGTACAAAAGGCATGGTTAAAAGAGGAGTTATAGAAGTTATATCTAAAGGTACTGTAGTAAACTTAGAATCTTTAAGTGAACATGATAATAACTATATAGCAAGCCTCCTAGATTTTGAATATTTATATTTATTAACCTATGCTGATATTTCTACAGGTGAACTTAAAAGTCTAAGTATTACTCATAATAAAGAAAAATTAATAAATGAAATATTACACTTAAATATAAAAGAAATAATATTAGAAAATAATAAAGATATAGAATTAGTAGAACTATTAAAAAATACTTATGGTATAGAAGTATCTATAAGTGATAATTATTTAACAGAAGGATATCAAAACTTAATAGAAAGTGTCCAAGATATAAGAGTAAAACAAGGCTTAAGGCATTTATTATACTATTTAGTAGTTAAAGAATTAAAAGATTTAAGCCATATATCTAATGTTGTAATTATTAATAAAAATGATTACTTAGAAATGGATATACATACTATACGTAATCTAGAATTAGTAGAAACTTTAAGATTAAAAGAGCGAACTTATTCATTAATATGGTTGCTTGATAAAACTAAAACAGCGATGGGTTCTAGAAAATTAAAATCTTGGTTAATGAACCCTTTAAGAGATAAAGAGCAAATAAATAGAAGATATGATAAAATTGAAAAACTAAATAAAGAATTTATCGAAAAAGATGAATTAAGAGATTTATTATATGAAATTTATGATTTAGAAAGATTATGTGCAAAAGTTATATGTGGAAGTCTAAATGGTAGAGATTTATTACAAATCAAAAATTCTTTAAGTGTTTTACCAAGAATTAAAGATATAGTAGAAGATTTAGGATTTTCCTATACGATTAATACTCATGATGATTTATATAATTTATTAGAGTGTTCTATTTATGAAAATCCCCCTGTAAGTACTAAAGAAGGATTTTTAATAAAAGATGGTTATAATAAAGAATTAGATGAATTAAAAAGTATTCGCAGTGGTGGTAAAGACTTTATTGCAGAATTTGAAAGTCATATTAAAGAAACTACTGGTATTAAAAACTTAAAAGTAGGTTTTAATAGAGTATTTGGTTATTATATAGAAGTCTCTAAAGGTCAAACAGATTTAGTAAAAGAAGAATTTGGTTGGGAAAGAAGACAAACACTTACCAATTGTGAACGCTTTATATCTCCAGAATTAAAAGAAAAAGAATCTTTAATATTAAATGCTGAAGAAAAAATATTTGAATTAGAATATAATTTATTCTGTGAAATAAGAGATAAAATAAAAGAACAAATCTTATCTTTAAAAGAAACAGCAGATATTATAAGTGAATTAGATGCTATATGTAGCCTAGCAGTTTGTAGTGAAGAATATCATTTAGTAAGACCTACTATTAATGATTTAAATAAAATAGATATTATAGAAGGAAAACATCCAGTAATAGAAGTAGTAAGTAAAAATACTTATGTACCAAATGATATAGATATGGATGAAGATACAGACATATTATTAATAACAGGCCCTAATATGAGTGGTAAATCTACTTATATGCGAGAACTAGCTATAATTATAATAATGGCTCAAATGGGTTCTTTTGTCCCTGCTAAGAAAGCAGACTTACCAATAATTGATAAGATATTTACGAGAATTGGTGCTAGTGATGATTTAGTAAGTGGAGAATCTACATTTATGGTAGAAATGAAAGAAGCTAGAAATGCTTTAGTAAATGCTACAAGTCATTCTTTAATATTATTTGATGAACTAGGAAGAGGAACATCTACTTATGACGGCATGAGTTTAGCCCAAGCTATATTAGAATATGTAGCTAAAAATATTCGCTGTAAAACTTTATTTTCTACCCATTATCATGAACTTACAAAATTAACTAATGAATTTTCTAATATTCATAATGTCCATGTAGCAGCTAAAGAAGAGGGAAGTATGATTACTTTCTTACATAAAGTACAAGATGGCCCAACAGATAAGAGTTATGGTATTCATGTAGCAAGATTAGCTAAAATGCCAGAAGAATTATTAGAACGTGCTCAAAATATATTAAATGATTATGAAAATGAAGTAAAGACAACTAAAGAGGAAAATATTCAATTAACTATGGATTTTAAAGAACCTAAAAAAGTGGATCATTTAAGAGAAAAGTTAGAAGAATTAGACCCTCTACATATGACTCCAATAGATGCTTTAAATACTATTTTCATGTTACAAGAACTTGCAAAAGAAAGAGAATGATAAAAAGATTTAGTGCCAACTCACTAAATCTTTTTCTAATTCAGATAACAATATTTATTACAATTTAATTGTAAAGTTTTTTTAAAAATATTTTCTAATTATTATAGATGTTGTATACTTAATATAAGGAAGTGCAGTATGAAAAAAATATTATCGTTTATAATTATCTTATTATGTGTTAGCGGATGTACTAAATTACCGGAGAGCAAAGGAAATCCTACATTTGAAAGTAACGAAAATGTTTTAACAGTTCATTATTTAGATATTGGTCAAGGAGACAGCATAGTAGCAGAACTCCCAAACAAAGAACTATTACTAATAGATGCTGGAGAAGCTAGTTCTAGCGAAAAAATTATATCTTATATTAAAAATTTAGGATATTCTAAAATTGATTATGTAATAGGTACTCATCCCCATGCTGACCATATTGGTGGCTTAGCAAATGTAATTAAAAGCTTTGATATAGGTAGTATTTATATGCCAAAAGTAGCAGCCAGTAGTAAAACTTACGAAAATTTACTAAATACGATTAAGGATAAAAACTTAAAAATTAAAACTGGTAAAAACGGAGTAGAGGTATTGAATGAAAATAATTTAGTTTTAAAAATGGTAGCTCCTAACCAAGATAGTTATAGTAGTTATAACAACTACTCCATTGTATTAAGATTAGATTATGGCACAACATCATTCTTATTTACAGGCGATGCAGAAGAAAAAAGTGAAAAAGAAATAACTGAAGATGTAAATGTTGATGTCTTAAAAGTAGGCCACCACGGCAGTGACACAAGTTCTAGTGAAGAATTCCTAGCAAAAGTAAAGCCAAAATATGCCATTATTAGTGTTGGAGCGGGCAATAAGTATGGCCATCCTGCTGATATTACTTTAACAAAATTAAAGAAATATACTAAGCAAATATATAGGACTGATTTAAACGGTACAATTAAAGTAATTAGTGATGGAATAAATATAAATATAGAAACGGAGAAATAAAGATGCAAGTAATTATTGATAGATTTGAAGGAGAATATGCAGTTGTAGAAATTGACCCCACTCATTTTGCAAATTTACCAAAAGTATTAGTAAAAGAAGCCAAAGAAGGGGATGTTATCGACATTTTAATAAACAAAGAGGAAACAAAAAAGAGAAAGGATAAAATAAAAGAATTAATGAATGATTTATTTGAGTGATGAAAGGCACTCTTTTTTTCATAAATAAAAATAGAAGTGCCATAGCACTTCGTCTAAATAAGCAAATTTTAACAAAAAAGTATTGCAATTTCCATTATTTTATACTATAATTAAATCATGTTTGAAAAGCGCATGCGCTCTTAGCTCAATTGGATAGAGCGTTAGACTACGGATCTAAAGGTTAGGGGTTCGACTCCCTTAGGGCGCACCATTTTATCGAGAAGTAGCACAATTTGGCAGTGCACTTGGTTTGGGACCAAGGGGTTGCAGGTTCAAATCCTGTCTTCTCGACCATTTAAGTAATTTATCCCGTAAATACGGGATTTTTTAATTTATAAATATTTAAAAAAGTGAGTTAATTCTCACTTTCTTCTAACATAGTAGTTATAAATAAACCATAACCACTAGTAACATTATCGGTGATAACATGAGTAACAGCACCAACTAATTTTCCATTTTGAACAATTGGACTACCGCTCATACCTTGAATAATACCACCAGTTTTATCAATTAATTTTTGATCCGTTATTTCAAAAGTTATATTTTTCGTTTTACTATTTTCATTTATCTTTGTAATTTCTATAGTAAAAGCTTCTACTTTTTCCTGATCTAAAACAGTATAAATAGTAGCACTTCCTATTTTTACTTCTTCTTTTTCGGCAATTTTAATTAATTTATCGGTATTATAGTTATAATCATAATTTCCATAAATTCCGTATTTTGTATTTTTCTTAATATCCCCATAAGTTGTTTTATAATAGAATCTAGCATTCTTACTACCGGGATTACCATCTGAACTCTTATCTATTTTAGTAATACTATTTTTAAAAATAGTTCCTCCTTTTACTTCTATAATAGAAGAAGTATTAGACTCAGTAATTTCATGGCCTAAAGCTCCATAAGTATTAGTCTCTGGGTCAATAAAGGTAAGAGTTCCAATCCCTACAATACTATCTTTAACATATAAACCAGTCTTATAAACATTATCGGTATATATTAAATTTAATGTAGTCTCTTTTGTTTTACCATTTCTCTCAAAAGTAATCTTCACTTTTTCATCTTGAATATTTTCTTCTATAGCTTTTGTTAACTCATCGATAGTACTTACGGGTTTATACCCAATCTTTAAAATAATATCTCCTTCTTTTAAATCACTTTTCGGATATTTTCCATTTACTTTATAAAAGCCAATAACCATTACACCTTTAGCTTTTATATCTATTCCAATTGTTTCTCCACCTAAGATAACTTCATTTGAATATGCGAGTGCTTGTAGGGGAAACAAGAAGAAACACAAAAAAATCATTACTTTTTTCATACTCCATCACCCATTAGTAGTATAACCTTAAATAGTACTAATATATTAGCAATATTTGGAAGTTTTATACAAATGCTTGTTTTTTATTTACAATAATATATTTGTGCGTTATAGTAGAAATATGTGAGGAGTAAGAATATGGAACGTGTTATTTTAAAATTATTAGAAAAAAGAAGCAAATTGCAAACTCGAAAGATAGCAAGTCTTTTAAATGTGAGCGAAAGTGAAATTAAGGGTTATTTACGTGACTTAGAGTTAACTGGAAAAATATATAAGGATGAAGAAAATCTTTATGAATTAATGCCGGTTAACTTTTTTGTTGCAGTTTTAAATATTACTTCAAAAGGTAAGTTTTATGTTTTAGATGGTAAAAAGAGAATAGACTTAGATGCTTCTAAGTTAGATGGAGCTTTAGCTTTTGATACAGTTGTTTTTGAAAGACCAAGTTATAAAGTTAAAAAAGTCCTTGATCGCAAAATAAAAAATGTAGTATGTGAAGTGAAAAATGACGGAGAACATAACTATTTAGAAGTATGTAATTCTAAAACCAAAGTAATAGTAACGGTAGGACATAATACTATTAAAAAATTAGTTTTAGGAGAAAGAGTATTAGTAGAACTAAACGATTTATTTGAAAACAACATCTATAATGGTAAATTATTAGAAAGAGTGGGGTATAAAGATGACTTTGATACTGAGTTAAAAACGATTGCTATTAACAATGGTTTTTTAACAGAATATCCAAAAGAAGTAATGAAAGAATTAGAGAATATTCCTGATGAGGTTAGAGAAGAAGACTTAATTAATCGTGTAGACAAAAGAAATGACTTTATTTTTACAATTGATGGGGATTATACAAAAGATATAGATGATGCCGTAGAACTTAAAATGTTAGAAAATGGAAATTATTTATTAACAGTAAGTATAGCTCATGTATCTCATTATGTTAAACCAGGAAGTGCTATTTGGGCATTTGCCGAAGAAAATACAACAAGCTTATACTTTGCTAATTATGTAATGGCAATGTTACCAGCCAAGCTATCAAATGGAATATGTTCACTAAATCCTAATGTTGACCGTCTAGCAAGAAGTTTTGAGCTAGAAATAGACCCTTATGGAGATGTAGTGAATTTCAAACGTTATTTATCAGTTATTCGTTCTAAAAAGCAGATGACTTATAACAATGTAAATAAAATATTACGAGAAGGAATAGTTCCCGAAGGTTATGAAGAATATGTTGATAATTTAAAATTAATGGATCGTTTGAGTAAAATATTAGCCATGAAAAGAGAAAATAGTGGGGCGATTGATATTGCTAGCCGTGAAATAAAATATAAAGTAAATGATGATGGCGAAACAGAAAAAGAAATATTAAGTCAACTAGAAGCAGAAAAAGTAATAGAAAAATTTATGCTTGCGACAAATGCTAAAAATGGAAAATATCAACATGCAACAGGGTTGCCGTTTGGTTATCGAAACCATGAATATCCTATTATGGAAAGAGTAAAAGATATATATGAATTATTAAAAATGAGTGGTTATCGCTTAGAAAAAATAAATTTTACTGAAGATGAACGTATCTTACAAAAAATCATAAGAAATCTTGCTAATAAAGAAGAATTTGCTGTTTTAAGTGTTTATATTATAAAATCAATGCAAAAAGCTTATTACAGCCCTGAAAATAAAGGCCATTTTGCTTTAGCAGAAGATTATTATACTCAGACTACTTCTCCAATAAGAAGATTCTTAGACTTAGTAGCACATACTTTAATGGATTATTATGATAAAAATCCTGATTATGGTTATAGTGAAGATATCACTGCATATTTAAAAGAAATTTGTGAAAAAGTTAGTCTAAAAGAAAGATATGCTCAAAAAGCAGAATACGAAGCTAACCAATTATTTATGATTAATTACTTAAAAGACCGTATTGGTGAAGAATTTTATGGGTTTATCTCTGATATTAATAGTAAATATGTTCAAATCCGTACAACAGATTTAATGGATGGATACCTTGATATTGATTTAATAAAAAATGGTTTTGTCTATTATCCAGAATCTAAAATGCTTGTAAATAAAGATTTAAATATTTCTTTCCATATTGGTAGTAAAGTAAAATTAAAGCTATCACGTATAGATTTAGGCTTAAGACAAGCATATTTTGAAGTAATGGAACCAAACTTAATAGAAGAAGATACTATGAAAAGAGTTAGAAAAAGCAAGTAATGCTGGCTAAATGAATTAATATTATTTAATACTACATTTATGATGTAGTTTTTTTACTGTTTCTAAGTATTTTGGTATATATTCATTATACATTTTAAAAATAGTTTCATAAATTAAAATAGAAGAATTAAAATATGAGAATTAATTCTAAAAAAGGAGGTGTATAATGAATAATCACAGTGTTTATGAACGAATAAAAAAAAGAATTGAAGAAGAAAGAACAAAATATCAATATTGTTATGTACAAGGGCCAACTGGTCCAACTGGACCGAAAGGCGAAAAAGGTGAAAAAGGGGATAGAGGAATTTCGGGACCAGCTAGTATCGAGGTTGGAATTACAGAAACAGTGGAACCTTTTGAAGAAGCTAAAGTAGAAAATGTTGGAACAAATGAAGATGTAGTTTTATATTTTAAAATACCAAGAGGTAAACAAGGAATAGATGGAAAAATTGGTCCCCAAGGAATTCCCGGACCAAAGGGCGAAAAAGGAGAGACTGGCCCTCAAGGAATAAAAGGAGAAAGAGGAGATCAGGGGCCATCTACTATTCAAATTGGAAATATAGAAACAATAGAGCCTACTGAAGAAGCTGAAGTAATAAATGTTGGAACAAATGAAGATGTAGTTTTAGAATTTAAAATACCAAAGGGAGAAAAAGGCGAAAAAGGAGAGATTGGACCAAGGGGATTGCCAGGTGAAATAGGAAGAACAGAACATATTGCTATAGACGAAACTGAAACTTTAGAACCTGGAGAACCGGCTACTGTTATGGATACCTTCGAAAATTGGGTCCACCATTTAGCATTTTCAATTCCCAAAGGTGAAAAAGGAGAGACTGGAGAAAGAGGACCACAAGGTCCAGCAGGTCCCCCGGGGACAGAATTTGTATCTGCTTATGGAATTAGATATTCAATGACTGATACACAAATTAATTTACCCCAAGGGACTGATACAATAATTCCCCTACCTGAAAAAGGAACAGCATTTTTAACAGAATATCCCGATGGTAATTCTATTAAAATAAAAGAAAGTGGGACATATCTTATATCATATTTACTAAGTGGGGCAACAAACGAAGAATGTTCTATAACGATGTCAGTAAGAGCAAACGATATATTACAACCAGCCACAAGTGCAACAAGTGAATTTGTTGCACAAATGATTAATAGTATAAGTGGAACAACTATTGTCGCATTACAACCAAATGATATTATAACATTAAATGTTAAATCATCTAAAGCTGTTAATATGAAGTTTAATGGAAGTACTAATGCAATGTTAAGCGTTACTAAAATTCATTAAGAAAATTCTATTTTAATTAACTCATAAATTTCAACATATAAAGGAAGGTGACAATCATTCAAATAATAGATAATAGTACTGTTGTTGTTACAACCAGTGATGAATTAAAACAAGCATTGAGCGAAGATAATGGCTATGAATACGTCTATTTAGGTAGTGATATTACTGCAACAAGTGGTTTTGTTATAAATAGTAACAAAGCTAAAATTATTATTGACGGAACATATAATAATACCAAATATACTTACACAAATAATTTAAGCTTAGAAGAAACGGTTATAAAGGGAAGTACGACTAATAAGAGAATTATATTAAAAAATATGAACATAGTATCCTCCCATGGTTATGGAGTTATTTATGTTCCGTCTCATCCAAACTATTCTAATGTAGTAGTAGAATATAATAATATAAATTTTAGTGGAATAGAACTTTCCCAAAATTATTATGGAACTACTAAAATTATAGATTCTGTTTTAGAAGTAAAAGATACTAATAATGTTTCTGCCCAAAAAGCCTGTGATTCTAATAGAATCATAATAGGAGGAAATACAACAATTACAAGTTATTCAAATACAAATACGGTTTTCTTTTTTAACGATGTTATACCATCTTATATTAAAATAGTTCCTAATAGTAATGTAAATATTACGACTAATAAAGAGCTAATGAACGGAACTAATAGGTTAGACTTAATAGTAGGACATGGATCAGAATTTCTTTTGACAACAGGAAACGGTTTTGCAATAACAACAACCCATGGTGCTAGGAATGTTTTAATAGAAGAAATGGCTAATTTTACTTTTATTGAAAAAAGCCATCAAAGAGTACCTATGTGGAATGTATTTGGAGATTTTAAAGTTTCAGAAGGAGCAAGTATATCCGTAATAAACACTTATAAGACAACACCATCTGATAACTATAATATTTATTTTAAAGGAACTAATCAAAAGTTTATATTAGATAATCCAAAATATGTAAACATTTATACCAAAAATGCAAATGTAGTTTATACAAATAATCCTGTTGATTTTGTATTTAACTTTAGTAGAATTAATATGTGGGTATATGCCCTTGATTATACTTCTGCTTGCACTATTGATGATACACCAGCATTTAGTTGGTATAAAGAAAATACCCCAGCTAAAATAACAGGTGTATTAAATAAAGATAATACCACGGTTACATCCCACAATTTTACAGATGCTGAGTTAAGCATGCTATCAGATATAAATAGTTTTTCATTTCAAGATAAAAAAATATTGACTGTTGGAATGCTTAAGATAAATGTCCATTCAATTACAAATTCTACACCTGCAATTTCTGGTCACACTATACCATATGCAAATGTTAAAATAGAATATGATAATAAAAGTTTAACCGCAGACGCAGATGAAAATGGCTTGTTTGAAGCGAGTATTGATTCTAATATTCCCGATAATACCCGAGTTAAAATAACATCTTGTTTAAATAGTTGCTTTAGTGAAAGAAAGATAACAACTCCTTTTATGGGTGAATTAACTCTTTTAAAAGCAACAGAAAATATTCCTTTTAGTATGATACCAACTTCAACTAATCCTATTATATTGCCTAAAAAAAATGAGACGGTAGTAACTGTAATTGATAGTAGGGTAAATAGTACTAACTGGAAACTATACTTAACTTATACAAATCCCATGATAGAAAGCTCTGGCAAAGTATTAATAGATTCACTATTTTTCAAAAAATTTAATAATGAAGAAATTTCTTTAAAAACAAATAAAAAATTAATATATGAATCAAATGATAACGGTGGAGATGTAACTGTTAGTAATATTACTTTTTCGCCTGATAAAGGATTGTTCCTAAAACCTAGCAAAGACTTACTTGAAAACGAAGATTATTCTACACTAATAATTTGGAGTATTGAGGCATAATGCCTTTACAAAAAAAAGTTTGATTCATAAAATATATTGTAATGAGGTGAGGTGAATTATGACGAGTGATTATATTTATATTAAACTTTGTAGTAATGAAAGAATGGGTCTAAGTAATTTAAAAATAAAACTAAAAGATAAATGTAATAAGATCGTTTTTGATGGAAAAACAGATAATTTTGGAAAAGTAAAAATCCCTGTATGTATTAATGAGGTATATAAATTAGTCATATATTCTAATTTATCGATTGTAAAAATACCTTTAATTGCAAGAAAAGATAAGATTTATTGTATAAATATTTGTAATAATAAAAGAAAAGAACATCTTGTTACAGTTTTACTAAAGGATAAATATTATCCCAATATAAAAATAGAAGGAGGTCAGATGATATTATGGCAAGACATACAATCCCAATAACAAATGGTAAAGGAAGCATTGAACTTGTTACAGGAACATATAATGCTCAAGCCGTTGCTGGTGGTTATGATGCATCAACACTTGAACCTAAAAGTGTAACCATTGCAGATGGCAGTACTACCTATGCTTTCACTATAAGTGCAAAAGGAATATTAACGCTTCATGTTACAGATACAGGAGATCCTGATACTGGAGTACAGATTGTGGGAGCTAAATTTATAAGAACCGATAGTACAGGAACGATATCTGGAAAAGAAATAACAACTAATGAAGATGGAGATGCTGTGTTTAATAATGTTCCCTATGCTGAAACAGGAAGTACAGCAATATATTATAAGCAAATATCAAGTGATGGAGGTCATACATTTGATGATACTGTTAAATCAATTATTATGACTAAAGCATCTGAAACAGTGCAAATAACAAATCCAACAGCACCAGTTAGAAACTTTACTTTAATGGATGCAAGTTTCCCTAATATACCAATTATAGATGGCCAAATATTACTTGATGATAATTAATAAAAAAGTAAAAAAAGAAGCAAAAATTTTATAAAATTTGCTTCTTTTTGTATAACAAAACAAAAAGTGCTAGACCAATAGTGTCATGGAATTGTCTATCATAAATCATGAAAAAAGAAGTAATTAAGATATGTTTGTCTTTAATAAATAATGAGACCCAATAATAAATCTTGTGTTTTTTAATAATTTAAGTGGATAGATATCGACAAAAGATACTAAATTATGATAAAATAATAATGATAGGGAAGTGAATAGAATGACTAGAACTACATTTATTTTAATTGGTGTTCTTTATTATATATTTACAGTTGCTATTATTATTATAGTATTAAATTTATTAGAGAAAAAAGAAAAGAAAAAATATAAAGATGCAATAGAAACTTTAGAAAGAGATAAAAACTTAATCGTAGGAGCTTCCATCTTATCAGAATTAAATAAAGTAAGTGCCCTAATTAATAACGATGCGATGCGTAAGAAATATGATAATTGGTGCGAGAGATTAAAAGAAATTCGTGAAGTATTAGTGCCTAAAATAACGGATCAATTAATCACTATTGAAGAAGCTTATGCCAAAAAAGACTATAAAAAATTAAAAGCGATGATAGCCAACCTAGAACTAGAAATAGCCTTCGTAAAAACAAAATCTAATTTTCTATTAGATGAAGTAAAAGAAATAACCTTAAGTGAAGAAAAAAATCGTGAGACTATTACCAAATTAAAATCAAGTTATAGAGCAATTTTAGCAAAGTATAATGCTAATAAAAACGAGTATAGTGAGGTCATAAAGCCATTAGAACTACAATTTGAGAACGTTGATAAACTTTTTAGTGCTTTTGAAGTAGCAATGGAAAAAAATGAATATACTGAGGTTGGCAAAATTGTAAAAGCCATTGATGATACAATAGGCAATTTAAAGATTGTTATTGAAGAAGCTCCATCAATCATTATTATGGGTAAAAAATTAATACCATCTAAATTAGAAGATATCACAAAAATTACCGAGAAAATGGAAAAAGAAGGGTACAATCTAGATTATTTAAATATCCCTTATAATATTGCAGAATCTGAGAAGAAGATTCAAGATGTATTCCAAAGATTAAATGTTTTAAACTTAGAGGATAGTGTTTTTGAATTAAAGACTATCTTAGACTATTTTGATTCATTATATCATAATTTTGATAAAGAAAAATTATCAAAAAGATTATTCGAAGATTATCAAAGAAGCATCTTAATTAAAGCCTCTAAATTAGAAAAAATTAGTAATGACTTAAATAAAAAGATTGATGATTTAAAATATAGTTATGATTTAATAGATGATGATTTAAAAGTTTTAGAGAATATTAGTAGTGAGATAAAAGAAATAAAAGAAGACTATAATCGTGTTATAGATATGTACCGTAATCATACTTTTGCTTTTTCTCGTTTATCGAAAGAAATGGAATTAATTCAAAACAAATTATTAAAAACAGAAGAAAAATTAGAACAAACTCTAAGGAGTTTAGGAAGCTTAAAAGAAGATGAAAAAAGAGCAAGAGAACAACTAGATGAGATTAAGAGAATATTAAATCAGGCTAAAAATAATATGAAAAGTTATAAATTGCCAGTTACACCTAAGAATTTTTATGTTGAACTTGGAGAAGCCAGTGAAGCTATAGAAAATATGGTAAAAGAACTTGATAGAAGACCAATATCTATTAAAACTTTAAATATGCGCGTTGATACAGCAAGAGATTTAACTTTAAAAGTTTATAATACAACCAAAGAAGCTATTAAAACTGCCAAGATGGCGGAAGCAGCAATAGTATATGGCAATCGTTATCGTGCTGTATATAAAGATGTAGAATTAGGGTTAATAAAAGCAGAAACAGCTTTTTATAAGGGTAATTTTAAGAATAGTTTAGAGAATGCTATCAATGCAATAAATATTGTAGAGCCAGGCATCTATGGCAGACTAATTGAGGAATACAAATGAAACTAAAAGATTTATTTTTAAACATGGATAAAAAGGAATTATATGCATTTTATGAAAGCATTGTACCAATACCTAATATGTATGAAAAAGTAACTAGAAGTGATATGTATAAAGAGATTTTAAAGGCTTATTTTGATGATCCTGAAATCATTATAAATCTATGTACAATGGAAGAATTAAACATATTGAAATCTTTGATAGCTGAGCCTTTAAAAAAAGTAGGTACTGGATATATAGAATATATATTATTTAAAAACTTAGAAAGCAATTATCTTGTATTTTCTAATGATACAGAATATTATATTCCCGAAGACTTAGTAAATTATATCAAAATGGCTTTTAATGTTTGGAATGAACACGAATATTCTTTTATTGATATAAAAGATAGTGTTATCCTTGGCCTTTTAGTTATTTATAACGTCTTATCAATAGAAGAAATGTTAAGAGTTTTAGAAATGCATTCTATTAATATGAGTGCAAAAGAATTAAAGAATTATCTCTTAAAACCAAAGTTAGCCCAATATATATCAACAACCAGATATAAAAAAGTAGAATATGTAATATCCAAAGAATATGAATACTATCAAGATATTCTTAAAAATAGAGTTGAAATAGCCAAAAATTATTATTCTTTAGAAAGTGTTATTAGTATTGGTAAATATCGTATTAATCTTTTTGAACCAAGTTTATTTGAATTTTTAAGTTTTTTAGAAAATCATTTTGAAGTAGAAGCAATAGCCATAATAATAAATAATCTAATTATTGCTATAGGTTGTAACATACTTACTAAAGATTTAATTGCTAAAATTGCAAATAATATTCCCGAATTAATAGAACAAATAGAAAAAATAAACGTGTTATTTCCTTGTTGGATTTATAATGGCAATATGCTTAAATCTTTATCCTAGAAAGCGAAACTATTATGAAGTACTTAGAAACAATAGGGGAACCCTTAAAAGAATATTTTACAATATTAGAGCCAAATTTTCCTAACTGGCTTAATGATTATATAAATACGAAAGAACTATTACATCAAAAAGATATTAGTGTCACTTGTGGTAAAAATTACTCGCAATTATTTTCTATTTATTATCCATATACCAGTCTTGACCATTCTGTAGGTGTAGCGTTAATCATTTGGCATTTTACCAAAGATAAAAAAGAAACTCTGGCAGGCTTATTTCATGATATTGCAACACCTGCTTTTAAACACTGTATAGATTTTTTAAACGGAGATTATATGGAGCAAGAGACAACAGAAGACTTAACAACAACAATTATCAAAAATTCTCCGGAAATTATGGAATTATTAAATAAAGAACATATTAAGGTAAGTGAAGTAGATAATTATCACATATATCCAATCGCAGATAATGATACACCTAAACTATCCGCAGACCGTCTAGAATATTCCCTATCAAATGCTTTATTTACTCATGGCATAATGAATAAAGAGGAAATAAAAGCAATTTATAGTGATATAGAAATAATGACAAATGAAGAAAATAAAGTAGAATTAGGTTTTAAAACTGAAGCAATTGCTAAAAACTTTGTTAGACTAACTAGTAAGTTATCTCTAGAATATAGAGAAGATAAAATTAGATATTCTATGCAATTTCTAGCAGATATTATAAAAGCCTTAAATGAAAACCATATAATTAAAAAAAGCGATTTATATAAATTAACAGAAAGTGAAATTATAGAAATAATTAGGAACTCTAAATGGCAAGATATTTTCTCTACATGGGAAAATGCAACTACTATTTATAGTTCAAAAACTCTTCCCCAAAATGTGTATTACGTTCATCATGGAGCTAAGATAAGATATATAGACCCTTTAGTAAATGGTAATAGAATTTCTAAAATAAACGAAGAAGCAAATAAAATGATTGAAGATAATCTAGCTTATAACATGAATAATTATGTTTATCTTCCTTTTTCATTTAATAAATAGTATAATATAAAAGAAATGAAGTTGGTGTGTGTTTTATGAATAAAAAAAGAATGTTTATTTTCTGTTTTCTTATATCTTTTGTAATATTAGCAATTACATCGAAATCATCTTTCTTATATCCTTTTAACGACTGGGGAGATGCTAATGCTTTTTTTACAATGGGAAAAGGGTTAATGAATGGTTTAATTGTATTTAAAGATTTATTTGAACAAAAAGGTCCTTTATTATATTTAATATATGGAATAAGTTATTTAATTAGTAACACTAGTTTTTTAGGTGTATTTATATTAGAAGTCTTATCTAGCACTATATTTTTATACATCACATCTAAAATAATAAATTTATATCTCGAAGAAAAATATAATTATTTAATATTACCATTATATGCTTTCCTTATTTTTACTTCCATTTCTTTTAGACATGGAGGCAGTTGTGAAGAGTTTTGCTTTCCTTTTCTTAGTTTAACTCTATATGAATTATTAAGGTATTTAAAAGAAGATTATATAAGTTATAAACGTATTTATTTAGTTGGCGTTTTAGCAGGACTTATATTCTTAATTAAATATACTTTACTAGGAATTAATTTTGCTTTTATGTTATATCTGTTTTTATCTTTAATAATAAAAAAAGACTATAAAAAAGCATTAATATCTCCCTGTATTTATTTATTAGGAATGTTTACTCCCATAATTCCTTGGTTAATTTATTTTGGTATCAATCATGCTTTAAAAGATTTCTTAAATGTTTATCTTTTAATAAATTTATTTTCTTATACAGAAACTAAAACCAATTTATTTATAAAATTATTTATGTGTTTTTATAATTTTTTAAGAAATATACTTGCTAATAAATTAGTAGTGCTTGCTTTTTTATCTTTAATATTTCCAATTGTAAGCAAAAAAGTTTCTAACAAAGAAAAAATAGCTTTACTCATAACTCTAATATTTGCTATTTTATTTATCTATATAGGTGGCATTTATCTTATTTATTATTGTTTACCTATTTTTATATTTTTAATATTTAGTCTTATTTACTTAGTATCTTTTATTAAACCCAAAGAAAGCATTAAAAAATACACTCTATATTTCATCATTCTTATAATTTTAACTTTTGTAGTAAGCCCTAATACTTACTTATTAAAAGAAAAGAAAGAGGATCTGGTTCAATACAAATTTCGTGATATTATTATGAAAAGTAAAAATCCAACTATTCTTAATTATGGTGAATTAGACATGGGATTTTATACAGTAACAGGTATTATCCCAAATACTAAATATTTTGAAAAATTAAACTTTAAATATGATATATACCCTCAAAATGTCGATGCTTTAAATAAATATATTAAAAATAAAGAAATAAAATATGTTATTTACGTCGATGATGGTAAGAAAGATTTTCCTGTTTCTAAAGACCTTGGAGTTACTTACCAGCTAATTGCAAAAGAAACTCAAAATCTAGAAGGAAAAACATTTAAATATTATTTGTATGAACTAAAATAGAACTTGCTTCTATTTTTTATTATGAAAAATTTTCAAGAGAAGAAAATTACTCTAAATCAACTTTACTTCTATTTTTTCTTTAATTTCATATAAATTTATAGGTGATTCTATGTTTTTTACTACTATTCATGAACGTATACGTTTTGTATTTTTAATATGTGTAATCATACTAATTGCTATTATAGTAAAAGTATTCTATATTCAAGTATTTAGTTATGAAAAATTAAATAATTTAGCAAGTAGTCTATGGAGTAGAGAACTACCAATTAAAGCTGACCGTGGTCTAATTGTAGACCGCAACGGTGTAGAATTAGCAAATAATGTTACAACAGTATCTCTAGTGGTAGTTCCCGGTCAAATTAAAGAACCTGAGAAAGTAGCCAAAGATTTATCAGATATCTTACATAGTGATTATAAAGATATGCTAAATCATGTTACAAAATCTACTTCCATTGAGCGAGTACATCCCGAAGGAAGAAGGTTAGACTTTAGTGTTGCCGAAGCAATAAATAATTTAGGTTATGATGGTGTCTATTTATTAAAAGAAAGTAAAAGAAATTATCCTTATAATACGGTTTTATCTCATGTATTGGGCTATGTTGGAATTGATAATCAAGGTTTATCTGGACTAGAATTATATTATGATGAATATTTAACGGGAGCAGACGGTGCCATTAAATATTTTTCAGATGGGAAAGGAAATAAACTAGAATTAACAGAAGTATATGAAGCCCCAACAAGTGGGGTCACTCTAAAGCTTACAATTGATATGAAGTTACAGTTAGCGATAGAAAACGAACTAGATAATGCTATTAGTAAATATAATCCTGAACAAGCTTTAATAATGGCTATGAACCCTAAAACAGGGGAAATTCTTGCTATGGCCAGTCGTCCTAATTTTAATAGTAATGAATATCAAAAGTATTCTACAGAAGTAATTAATCGTAATCTTCCAATATGGATGACTTATGAACCTGGAAGTACCTTTAAAATAATTACTTTATCTGCAGCCCTAGAAGAGAAAACAATCGATTTATTTAATGACGTATTTCATGATAGTGGTTCTATAAATGTTGATGGTGCTACTATTCACTGTTGGAAACATGGAGGACACGGAACTCAAACTATGTTAGAAGTAGTTGAAAACTCTTGTAACCCGGGTTTTGTTCACATAGGTTCCACTCTAGGAACAAAAACTTTAATGAGTTATATTCATAATTATGGATTTGGCTCTAAAACAAGAGTTGACTTAAATGGAGAATCATCAGGAATTTTATTTGATGTTAATAAAATGGGGCCAGTAGAACTAGCAACAACTAGTTTTGGTCAAGGAATAAGTGTTACTCCCTTGCAACAAATAAGAGCAGTCTCTGCAGCTATAAATGGAGGAAGTTTATATACCCCCTATATTGTAGGAAGTCTCTTAGAAAGTGAAACAGGTAGTCTAATTAAAAAGATAGAACCTACCTTAACTCGTAAAGTTATAAGTGAAGAAACAAGTTCTTTAGTAAGATATGCTCTAGAAAGTGTAGTAGCAAATGGTTCTGGTAAGAATGCCTATATAGAAAACTACCGAGTAGGAGGTAAGACAGGAACAGCTCAAAAAGTTCAAAATGGTAAATATTTAGACGGAAATTACATTTTATCATTTATTGGTTTTATGCCTGCTGATGACCCAGAAATCATTGTTTATGTAGCAATTGATAACCCTAAAGGAGTAACTCAATATGGAGGAGTAGTATCAGCTCCAATTGCTAAAAATGTTTTAAATAGTGCTATCGATATATATGATATAAAGCCATCTAAAGAAGGTATGCCAAGAGAATATACCTGGTTAGACCAAAAATATGTATTAATGCCAAATGTAGTAGGAATGAGTAAAGAAGAAGCTTCTAAAGCATTAAAAGGCTTTAAAATAGAATATAGTGGAACTGGCTCTACAGTTATATACCAATCCCCAAATGCCGAGTATTATGCTAAAGAAGGTTCTACAGTTAAAGTAATGCTTGACTAGCTGTCGAACCTATGTAAACTATGATTTAAATTAAAGAAAATTATTATAATAAGTAGTATAATTAAACAAAGAAAGAGAGGTAAAAATATGTTAATACTAGCAAAAACTGCAATGGCTATTTTATTAGGCTTTGTTCTTTCTATTATAACAGGACTAATATTAATACCAATTTTAAAAAAATTCCATATTGGTCAATATGTTAGTCATTATATAGGTGAAAGACACTTAAAAAAAGAGGGAACTCCAACAATGGGAGGACTTATATTTATTATACCTACAATAACTGCTTTAACTCTCTTATATCTAAATAAAAGTATAGAAATGAATCATAGTTTAATTATTTTAGTCTTTGTATTCTTAGCTTATGCTGCCCTAGGCTTTATAGATGATTATTTAAAAATTAAATATCATAATAATAAAGGCTTAAGTATTATAAGTAAGCTTTTAATTCAAATGATCATAGCTTTAATATTCTTTTATATTTTTATGAGTAATGGAGGAAAATCAGATTTAACAATTACCAGTCTAGGAATCCATTTATCATTAGGCTGGACTTTTGGTCTATTCATCTTGTTTTTATTAGTAGGAACAAGTAATGCCGTTAATATAACGGATGGCCTAGATGGTTTAGCAGGTGGCTTATCTGCTATAGCATTCTTTGCTTTTGGTATTATTTCTTGGAATACTGGTTGGTTAGTAGGATACCAAGAAATTGCTATTTTCTGTTTTATATTAGCAGGAGCTTTACTAGGATTCTTAGTATTTAATGCTCATCCTGCAAAAGTATTCATGGGAGATTTAGGCTCTTTATCTTTAGGAGCAACACTAGCAACAATTGCTATATTAACTCGCCATGAACTTTCTCTAGCTTTAATAGGAGGAGTATTTGTAGTAGAAACATTAAGTAGTTTAATTCAAATAATAGCTATTCGTAAATTTCATAAAAAAGTCTTTTTAAGAGCACCACTTCATCATCACTTTGAAGTAAAAGGAATGGATGAACAAGATATAGTAAGATATTTCTGGGTAGCAGGTTTAATACTTGCAATGGCAGCAATAACATACGGTGTATGGTTATAAAATGTAGACGTTCTACATTTTTTTCTTTTTCCATAAACTTATATAGAAGGTTGATAAAATGAGAAAGAAAAAAATGGATATATTTTTATTAATTATGGTAATAGCAATCTGTATATTTGGAATTATAATGATTTATTCTGCCAGTAGTATATGGGCAGAATATAAATTTCATGATGCATTTAAATATGTAAAACATCAATCAATGTTTTTTATAGTAGGATTAGGAGTTTTATATTTTTTTTCTAAGATAGATTTAGAATTTTTAAAGAAAAAATCCAATCTCATTTTAGGTATTTGTTTTCTTTTATTAATACTTGTATTAATACCAGGGATTGGAAGTGTAAGAAATGGTTCTAGAAGTTGGTTTGGAATAGGAGGATTTGGTATTCAACCAAGTGAATTTGCTAAAATAGGATTAATTATATTTACGGCAAAGTATTTATCTAAAAACCAAAAAAATATGACAGATGTTAAAAAAGGGGCTTTACCCATATTTTTAGTAATTGGTGTTTTCTTTTTACTAATTATGTTAGAACCAGATTTTGGAACAGCAATGGTTATGGCTTTAACGATAGTATGCCTCATATTTGTTTCTGGTTTAAAAATATCTTTTTTTGTAAAACTAGGTGTTCTTGGCTTACTAGGAGTAGTAGGACTTATCATAGCAGCCCCATATCGTATGGCAAGAATCATATCGTTCTTAAATCCCTGGAGTGACCCCTTAGGCGCCGGTTATCAAATAATTCAAAGTTTATATGCAATAGGTCCAGGAGGCTTATTAGGTCAAGGGTTCTTAAATTCAAGACAAAAACACTTTTACTTACCAGAACCTCAAACTGATTTTATTTTCTCAATTATAAGTGAAGAATTTGGTTTCCTAGGAGTTTTAATTGTTTGTTCTTTCTTTTGTATTTTATTTTATCGTATGATTAATATTGCCTTAAAAACTAATGATTTATTTTATAAGTATTTAACTTTTGGCCTAGCTTTTGGTATATTTATCCAAGCTAGCTTAAATCTTTGTGTTGTAGTAGGTTTAATACCTGTAACAGGGGTTACTTTACCATTTTTTAGTTATGGTGGCTCTAGTTTACTTATAACTCTTACCAGTATTGGTTTAGTATTAAATGTTAGTAAAAAATAAATTAATAAATAATACTAGGAAGTAACTCATCTAAAAACGTTAATACTTCTTCTTTTGTATATTGCTTTTTATCTTTAATAAAGTAAAGACAAACATTGATTACAGCACTAACATAGAAAGTAGTAATAACAGGGGTAGGAATATTTCCGTTATTAATTTTACATTTATCAATATTAGCTTCCACATTCTTTAATAAAGCATCTAAAAACATATCATAAGCAATACTACTTTTATTATTTTTTAAAATACTAGAATAAATATCAATATTCTCACTAATATGGTCAAATAACAATTCAATAATTTTTAAATAATATTCTTTCGCAGTCTTAATATCCGTAACCTGCATATTCTCATTTAACTTACTTTCTAACTCAATTTGCAAATCCTCAATTAAACCTTGTAATAATTCATACTTATCATTAAAATGATCATAAAAGGTAGAACGATTCGTAAGTGCTAAAGTACATATATCTGACACTTTAATACTCTCAAAGGTATTATCTTTCATTAAAGATAATAATGCTTCATATAAATTTCTTTTAGTTTTTATAATTCTTAAATCTTCTTTTTTCTTCATACTATTCACCATCAAACATTATACCACAAATACTCCAATTGTAAATATAACCTACAAAAGTTGGGAATTTACGGGTACAAACCACATAAATCTGTTGGTTAATAAACAAAGATAAGAATTTGTTAATGAATATTTAAAGAATTTGGAATAAGATGTTACTGTTAAAGGAGAGAAAATATGAAAAAATTTGCCGATTTTATAGTAAATCACAGTGGCCTTATTGTTATCATATCTTTACTTTTATTAATACCTAGTATTATTGGTTATAAGAACACTAGAATTAACTATGATATTCTAGTTTATTTACCAGATACAGTAGATACCATAAAAGGGGAAAATATTTTAACAGATGAATTTGGCTTAGGTTCTTATGCGTTTGTTATTACAGATAGCAAAGATACCAATAAAAGCATATTAGCTTTAGAAGAAAAAATTAAAAAAATAGAAGGAGTAAACACAGTAGCTAGTCTAATTGATGTAATAGATACATCTATTCCTAGCAATATGCTTCCAAATGAAATATTAGATAAACTATATAAAGATGGAAGTACAATTATAATGGTTACTTTTGAAGGTTCAACTAGTGGTGATAGCACCATAACTGCTGTAAGAGAACTAAGAGAATTAGTAAGTGATGCCTCAAGTGTTAGTTCAATGACTTCTATGGTAATTGATACCATGGATTTATCGAATCAAGAAATTGCCATTTATGTAGTAATAGCGGTCTTATTCTGTTTAGTAGTATTACTACTAGCAACAGACTCTTATGTAGTACCACTATTCTTATTAGGTAATATTGGTATAGCAATATTATATAATATGGGTACAAACATTTTCTTAGGAGAAATAAGTTATATAACAAAAGCCATAAGTGCTATACTTCAACTTGGTGTTACCACAGACTTTTCAATCTTCTTATATCATAAATATGAAGAAGCAAAAGAAAAATATAAAGATAAAAGAAAATCTATGAGCGTAGCCATTATTGAAACATTTAATTCAGTAATAGGTTCTTCTCTAACTACATTTGCTGGCTTCCTAGCTTTATGTACGATGGATTTAACATTAGGTACAGATATAGGTATCGTAATGGCTAAAGGAGTATTATGTGGTCTTATTACAGTTTTAACTTTATTCCCAAGTTTATTACTTGTTTTTGATAAAATAATTGAAAAAACAAAACACAAGAATCTATTCCCTAAATTTACTAAATTAAATCAATTTATAGTAAATCATCAAAAAGGAATGTTACTAGTATTCTTAATTTTATTAGTACCAGCCTTAATAGGAAATGCTAAAGTAGAAAGTTATTACAAACTAGATGATTCATTACCAGATAATTTGCCTTTTAAAATAGCAAATAATGAATTAAAAGAAAAATATGGAATTACATCTCCAGAAATTATCTTAATTAGTAAAGATGTAAAAACAAATGATATTAAAGAGTTAATTACTAAATTAGAAAATATCGAAGGAATGGATTTTGTAATATCTCCATCTACTATTATTAATTCTGGCATGGTAAATATGTTACCAGAAGATTTCAGTAAAATTTTAAATAATGAAAATTATCAATTAATAATTGCTAATTCAGCTTATGAAATAGCAAGTGATGAATTAAATGATCAAATTAATGAGGTAAATGATATTGTTAAAGAAATAGATAAAGATGCTATTATCGCAGGAGAAGGAGCACTAATGAAAGACTTAGTCGAAATAGCAGACCATGACTTTAAAATGGTTAATTATACATCTATCATCGTAATATTTGTAATTATGATTTGTGTTTTAAAACAAATTAGTTTACCAATTATCTTAGTCTTAACAATAGAATTTGCTATTTGCCTAAATATGTCCATACCATATTATACAGGAGTAAAATTACCATTTATAGCATCTATCGTAGTGGGAACAATTCAATTAGGAGCAACTATCGATTATGCAATATTAATGTCTACAAGATACTTAGAAGAACGTAAACAAAAAGATAAAAAAGAAGCAATGCTATCTACATTAACCTTTACTACACCAGCAATTATAACCTCAGCATTATGTTTCTTTGCAGCTACCTTTGGTGTAGCAATCTATACTAAAATAGATATGATTGGTTCTATTTGTGAATTACTAGCTAGAGGATCTATTATCAGTATGTTAGTAGTTATCTTAATATTACCAGCTATGTTAATGTTATTTGATAAAATTATTGTAAAAAAGAAAGAAGGAAAAAATATGGAAGGAAAAAATATGAAAAAACAAGTTATAGCAGGTGCACTTGCATTAGTTTTAATGACCCCATTTAATGTATTTGCCCTAGAAAAAAAAGAAACTGTTTATACAAATTTAAATAGATACGGCGAAGTAAGTGATGAAGTCGTAAGTAATTATTTGAAAATAACAGGTGATGGAACTTTAGAAGAGGAAACAGAACTAGAAAACATTTTAAATATAACTGGTGATGAAAAATTTACTTTAAATGAAAATAAACTAGTTTGGCAAACAAAAGCCCAAGATATTATTTATGAAGGAAAAAGTAAAAAAGAAAATCCTCTACAATTCCAAGTAACTTATTATTTAGATGAAAAAGAAACAAAACTAGAAGATATGATTGGCAAAAGTGGTTCTGTTCGTGTAAAAATAACTATTACTAATAAAGATTATGTCTATAAAAACTCTAAAAAATTATATGTTCCTTTTGTAGTATTATTTGCAACAACTCTAGATAATAATAATAGTGATATAACCATTACAAATGGAAAAGTTATTAATACAGGAACTCGTTCATCAATTGTTAGTATTGCCTCTCCAGGAATATATGAAAGTACAAATATTAACGAATTAAAAAGCATGAATGAAATAGTTCTTGAATATAAAACTAAAGATTTTAAAGCGAGTGATTATTACTTTGTAGCAAGCCCTAAAGTATTAGAAGAAACAGATTTCCAAGTATTTGACCAAATAAATGTTTTAAATAAAAATATGAATACCATCGGAAATAGTATGAATACTATCGATGCTGGAGCTAAAAAATTATTAGATGGAACTACAAGTCTAGAAAAAGGAAGCAGTGAAATAACAGCAAATCTTAAAAATGCTTTAAACGCTCTTACTAAATTAGATACAGGAGCTAAAGATATTGATAAAAATTTAAGCCTTATTATTAAGTCATTAAAACAAACAGAAAGTGATTTACAAAATAAAGACATGAGTGGTTCTATAACTAATTTAAATACATTAAAAGCAGGTAATACGAAAGCCATGAATGAATTAAGTACTAAAAATGCTAGTTTAAAAGCAGAATATGAAACTGAAGAATTAAATAAATATAATACTCGTGAAGAATTAATTATGGCTTTAACAGAAAAGGGTTATGATAATAGTAAAATTACTTATGATGTTACTTTAAAAGAAACTTATGAAGGAAATAATACTTTAATATATTTATTAAAACAAAATAATGCAGCGATTGATACTACAATAGAAACATTAACTGAAACTTATAGTGAAGTGTCTACACTTATTACAAAGTTAGAGAGTGTCTTAGCAGAATTAGAAGCAGGAACAAATACTTTAAGTAGTGGCTTAAATACTTTAAAAACAGGAGTAAATGCTCTATATCTTGGTACAAATACTTTAGCAAATGGTGCAACTTCTCTAAATAATGGAATGTTAGAACTTTCAAATGGTATTAGTACTTTAAATAAAGAAGGTATTTCTAAATTAGTTTCTTATAGTAAAAAAATAAATAATTATAGTAATACTTTAAAAGATTTAACAGAACTATCTAAAAATTATAAGGGATATGGTTCTAACAATGCTACTAATACAACATTTATTTATAAGTTAGATCAAAACAAATAGAAAGTAGAAGATTTTACTTTCTTTTTTTAAACCTGTAAAAAATTGTATTTTAGATTGAAATTTTAGGGGTTCTTAGGTATAATGAAAACATAAGGAGAGATTATATAATGAAAATATTAACAGTCAACGCTGGGTCTTCTTCATTAAAGTTTAATTTGATAAGTTTACCCGAAGAAAAAGAATTAATAAGTGGTTATTTCGAAAAAGTAGGATTAAGTGGAGGAATTTATAGTATTAAAATAAATGGCTCTAAAATCAAAAAAGAAGCTGACATGAAAGACCATAGTGTAGCTATTGAGTTATTAGTAAAAGAATTATTAGAAAACAAGATTATTTCTTCATTAGATGAAATTGATGGTGTAGGTCATCGTCTAGTTCATGGAGGAGATAAATATGCTTCTAGCGTTCTAATTGATGATGAAGTAATTAAAACAGTAGAGGAACTATCTAGTCTAGCTCCATTACATAATCCAGCTAATATCTTAGGAGTAAAAGCTTTTCAAAAGGCTTTACCTAATGTACCTATGGTAGGAGTATTTGATACTGCCTTCCATCAAACAATGGAAGAACAAGAATATTTATATCCCGTACCATATTCATGGTATCGTGATTACCAAATCCGTAAATATGGATTTCATGGAACAAGTCATAAATATATTACTAAAGTTATGCAAGAAAAACTTGGCAAAAAAGACATTAATATAATTAGTTGCCATATTGGTAGTGGTGGTTCTATTTGTTGCATTAAAGATGGTAAAAGTTTAGATACAACAATGGGCTTTACTCCAAATGCTGGTCTTTTAATGGGAACAAGATGTGGTGATATTGATTATTCAATTATTCCATATTATATGGAAAAAACAGGCGCTAGCTTAAAAGAAGTAGACACAATCTTAAATAAGAAAAGTGGACTTTTAGGCATTAGTGAAAAATATTCTGATCATCGTGATATCGAAACAGCCATGAAAAACAATGAACATTTAGCAATCGTAGCAAATGAAATGTATGTAAATAGAATAGTTTCTTATATTGCAGATTATTATGTAAAATTAAATGGCAAAGTAGATGCTATAGTTTTTACTGCTGGCTTAGGAGAAAATGCTCGTGAATTTAGAAGTGATGTATTAAATAAATTAGAATGTTTAGGTATCTATATTGATGAGGAAAAAAACCAAGCCATCGCTGGTTATTTAGATATTAATGAAGGAGTTATTTCAAAAGAAAACTCTAGTGTAGACGTTTATGTTGTTCCAACCAATGAGGAATTAATGATAGCACTAGATACTTATGATTTAATTAAGTAGATTGGGTGATTATCATAAACAACAATATAGTAAAAAAAGTTTATAAAAAAATTAAAGAATATGATACGATAGTAATAGCAAGGCATGTAGGACCAGACCCTGATGCTATCGCTAGTGAAACTGCATTAAGAGATTCTATTCGTTTAACTTTTCCTAAGAAAAAAGTCTATGCAATAGGACTTGGAGTTTCTAAATTTAAGTATTATGGATTATTAGATCGTATTGATAATCAAGAATGTAAAGATTGTTTATTAATTGTTCTAGATGTACCAAACTTTGCCAGAGTAGATGGAATTGATAATCTAGATTATAAAGAAATCTTAAAGATAGACCATCATCCTAAAGAAGATATATGTGGCCCTGTAGATTGGACAGAAGAAACATCTTGTTCAACCTGTCAATTGATCGCTGAATTAATACTAAGAACTCCTTTAAAGATGAACTCTAAAATAGCAGGTAATTTATATTTAGGAATTGTTTCTGATAGTGACCGTTTTTTACTTTCTTATACTACTTCTAAGACTTTTAAAATTGTCTATGAATTATTAGAAAAGTCACAATTAGATTTTCATCCTTTATATAATAATTTATATGAAAGAAGTCTAGAAGAAGTACGCTTTCAAGGATATATATCTACAAATATGACTGTAACAGAAAATGGCTTAGGCTATATTATAATACCTAAACAAGTAATCAAAGATTATGAAGTGGATTTAGCAACACCAGCAAATTTAATTAATAGTTTTAATTTTATTCGCAATGTTTATGTTTGGACATTTATTACTGAAGATGCTAAAAATAATATTTATAAAGTAAGTATTCGTTCTCATGGACCTATTATTAATGAAGTAGCAAGCAAATATAATGGGGGAGGACATAAATATGCGAGTGGTGCTAGACTTACAAGTGAAGAAGAAATAAATGCATTTATTAAAGATTTAGATAAAACTTGTTACAATTATCAAAAGGAAAATGAATAGTTGGCTTATGCCAATTTTTTCTTGCAAAAAAATTTGTTTTTTTGTAAAATTTAAGGGTTTCATTTGAGAAAGTATTTTCTTTTTGATATAATAAATATGTATTATAAAAGGAGGATTTATGGAGAAAAAATATGTTTATCTTTTTAATGAAGGTAATAAAGACATGAAAGATTTGCTAGGTGGAAAAGGTGCTAATTTAGCAGAAATGACAAATATTGGTTTGCCCGTACCATCTGGTTTTACAGTTACAACAGAAGCTTGTAACAAATATTATGATGATGGAAAAGTGTTAAATCCAAGTATCATTAATGAAATAAAAGTTGCTTTAGAAAGCTTAGAGCAAAAAACTAACAAAAAATTTGGGGATAAAACAAATCCTTTATTAGTAAGTGTTAGAAGTGGAGCTAGAGCATCTATGCCAGGAATGATGGATACTGTTTTAAACTTAGGATTAAATGATGAAATAGCCTCTTCTTTTTCTGAAAAAATTGCTAATCCTAGATTTGTATATGACTCATACCGTCGTTTTATTCAAATGTTTGCTGATGTTGTAAAAGGATACTCTAAAAGTAAATTTGAAACAATTATTGATGAAGTAAAGGCTAAAAAAGGAGTTAAGAATGACATTGATTTAGATGCTAATGATATGATTCTTTTAACGGATTTATTTAAAAAAGCTTATAAAGAATTTGCTGGTGAAGACTTTCCTCAAGACCCATTTACGCAATTAATTGAGACAGTAAAAGCAGTATTTAGAAGTTGGAATAATGAACGAGCTATATACTATCGCAGAATAAATGATATACCTTCTAGTTGGGGAACAGCTGTTAATGTTCAAGAAATGGTTTATGGAAATAGTGGTAATAATTCTGGTACAGGAGTTGCTTTCACCAGAAATCCTGCAACAGGAGAAAAAGCCTTATTTGGTGAATATTTAATCAATGCTCAGGGAGAAGACGTTGTAGCAGGAATTAGAACTCCAAGTCCAATTGCTACTTTAAAAGAAGAAATGCCCGCTGTTTATAACGAATTTGCAACAATTGCAAGTGAATTAGAAAACCATTATAAAGATATGCAAGATATGGAGTTTACAATTGAAAATGGTAAATTATATATCTTGCAAACAAGAAATGGTAAAAGAACAGCAGCCTCTGCTGTCAAAATAGCTACTAGTTTAGTAAAAGAAGGAATGATTACAAAAGAAGAAGCCTTATTAATGGTAGACCCTAAACAATTAGATGCTTTATTGCATCCAACATTTACAAGTAATGCCCTAAAAAACGAAAAAGTAATAGCAACTGGTTTAGCAGCATCTCCAGGAGCGGGCACAGGTAGAATTTATTTTCATGCCAGTGATGTAATTGAAAATAAAAAGAAAGGTATTGATAGTATCTTAGTTAGACTAGAAACATCTCCAGAAGATATTGAAGGGATGAATTCTAGTAAAGGAGTTTTAACCATACGTGGTGGTATGACTAGTCATGCTGCAGTAGTTGCTAGAGGAATGGGAATATGCTGTGTCAGTGGAGCTTCTTCAATCATCATTAATGAAGAAGAAAAAACCTTAAAAATGCCTGATGGAAGTATCTTAAAAGAAGGAGATTATTTATCTATTGATGGTACAACTGGCCAAGTATATGCTGGTAAACTTGAAATGGAAGAACCTACCATAAGTGGCGATTTTGAAACATTTATGACTTGGGCTGATGAAAGTAGAAAACTACAAATTAGAACTAATGCTGATACCCCAAAAGATGCGAAAGAAGCTAGAAACTTTGGCGCTGAAGGTATAGGTTTATGTCGTACAGAACACATGTTTTTTGATAAAGATAGAATTTTTAATTTCCGTAAAATGATTTGTGCAACAACAGTAGAGGAAAGAGAAAAAACTTTAGAAAATATACTTCCATATCAAAGAAAAGATTTTGAAGAATTATATGAAGCAATGGCACCTTATAGTGTTGTCATTCGTTATTTAGACCCACCTTTACATGAATTCTTGCCAAAAACAGAAGAAGAAATAAAAGAACTAGCAAGTAGCCTAGATAAAACAGAATTAGAATTACAGGAAATAATTGCTTCTTTAAAAGAATTTAATCCAATGATGGGCCACCGTGGTTGCCGTTTAGCTATAACTTATCCCGAAATCGCTAAAATGCAAACAAGAGCAGTTATTGAAGCAGCAATCAATGTATCTAAAAAAGGTTTAAAAGTAACTCCTGAAATCATGATTCCTTTAGTAGGAGAAGTAAAAGAATTAAAATATGTAAAAGATATAGTTTGCAAAACCGCAGACGAACTTATCCAAAATGCAAATATAGACTTAAAATATGAAGTAGGAACCATGATTGAGATACCAAGAGCAGCTCTTCTAGCTGACCAAATAGCCGAAGAGGCAGATTTCTTTAGCTTTGGTACCAATGATTTAACTCAGTTAACTTATGGTTTTTCAAGAGACGATGCAGGTAAATTCTTAAATTCTTACTATGAAAAAGGTATTTTTGAATTTGACCCTTTTGCTCGCATAGATTTTGAGGGAGTAGGATTATTAATGGAAATGGGAGCTACAAAAGGTAGAAGCATTAATCCTAATTTATCACTAGGTATTTGTGGAGAACACGGGGGAGACCCTGCTAGTATTGCTTTTTGTAATCGTTTAGGATTTAACTATGTTTCATGCTCTCCATATAGAGTTCCAATTGCGAGATTAGCAGCAGCTCAAGCTGCAATCTTAGAAAAGAAAAGCAAACAATAAAGTGTTTAATTATACATGAAATATTATTTCCAAAATGTATATACTAATAATAGTATGCTATTTGACATTTTCTAAAAATATAGTATACTTATATCACATCAAACGATGTAACAATGTTTCTCGCTTCCGGGTGGCTAGCGAGTAATAAATGATCCCGGTTGAAAATGTAGAATAACTCTATCGACAAGATGGAGTTTTCTTTTATAAGGGGGAAATATGGAAATTAAAACAGGCTACTTATATCATATAAAAAATGAATATTTAGATATTGCAAACGATGATAATTTAATGCAAAATAATGAAAGAGGCAAAAAACCACATACTTTACTATTAAAGAAAAAAATTTTATGGTTTATACCAATAAGTTCTAAAGTGGATAAATATCAAAAAAATAGTTGCCAAAAAAGTAAAAAAATATGGTTTTTGCAATACAATTCTTATTGAAAAGATATATAATGAGTATTCTGCAATATTATTACAAAATACTTTTCCGACCCTAGAAAAATATATAGACCATGTGCATACAGTCGATGGCAAGCCCGCTAGAGTTCCAGAAAAATTAGAACAGAAAATTTATGAAGATTTTAAAGAATTAATGAAACTTCATATAAGACGAATTAAAGTGTTTTTTACCGACATAGATAAAATAAAACAAAAAATGTTAGAGGAGCTAAATGAATAAAAAGACTACTTTAATTTATATAAATTTATGTTTTAGTCTATTTTTTCTTTTTTTAAAAATAAAACTGTGCTACAATTAAATAGAGGTAAAAATAATGAAGAAAAAAGAAAAAAAGAAGATAAAACTATATGAAGGGCTTTTTATAGGCTTGTCACTTTTATTATTAGAACTTGTGTTACTATTAAATTTTGTAACACCAAATTTATAGGAGGCGTCTTATGAATAAAGAAATAGAATTAAAGTGGTTTTTAGTAGTTGTTGTTATTCTAATGGCTATAGAAGCATTTTTAATAATTAATCTTGCTCCTAAAAAAGAAATACCTGAAGAGTGCAAAAAATCTGTGTGTAATGCAGATAAGACATTATGCTATAAGTATGAATTAGATGCAGAAGGAAATACCAAAATCACATGGAGAGGAAATTGCTCTTTAAAATAGAGAAAAGAGCTCTGACTTGTAATTTTATGCAAAATCTGCTAGAATATTGTCTGAACTCTTAAAAAGAAAGGAGTTTTATATGCGCTATTTAGGATTAGATTTAGGCACAAAAACACTAGGAATGGCCCTTTCTGATGAAACAGGAACCATCGCTCATGTTTTAAAAGTTGCCCGATTTTCCAGTAATGATTATCAAGCTGCTCTAAAAGAAGTAAAAGAAGCTGTGAGTACTTATCATGTAGATAAAATAGCTTTAGGCTTACCCAAGAATATGAATAATTCTTTAGGATTTGCTAGTACAAGAAGTTTGGAATTTAAAAAACTATTAGAAGAAAACATAGAAGTTCCCATTACTCTTGTAGACGAAAGATTAACTACTATGGAAGCAGAAAATATTCTTTTAGAAGCAAATATGCGCCGAGAAAAGAGAAAAAAAGTCATTGATGGATTAGCAGCCCAAATTATACTAGAAACATTTATGCATTTGGAGGAACATAAAAATGAATGACGAAAAAGAACGCTTTTTTACAGTTATAGATGAACAAGAGCAAGAAATAGAATATGAAATATTATTTACTTTTGATTTAGAAGAAACTGGAAAAAGTTATATAGTCTTTACCGATAATAAAGAAGACCAAAATGGAGCACTAATGACTTATGCTGCTATTTATGATAAAGAGGGTAAAGATTTAAGACTTCAAAGTATTGAGACAGAAAAAGAGTGGAATATGGTTGAAAACTTACTTTCTCACATTGAAGAAAAACAAGAATAAAGAGGTATTATGAAAAAGAAAATGATTATTGTGATAAGTTTGATTATTGCTTTATTAGGAGTTTTGGTAGGCTTATATTTTTACGGATTAACAAGTGCAAGTAAAAGTAGTGAAACAGTTACTTTTAGAGTAAATGCAGGTACAGGAAAATTAGATATAGCTAATCAATTAAAAGATGCTAATTTAATTAAAAGTAAAATATCAGTAAGTATTTACTTAGCTTTACACCGCAATTTAAACTTACAAGCAGGAGAATACGAAGTAAATAGAAATATGGATGCGAAAGAAATATTAAATTTATTTCATGAAGGAAAAGTAAAGAAAAACGATAATACTTATTCGCTTACTTTTGTTGAAGGAAAGAGATTACCATATTATGCATCTATTATTGCTGATAAAACAGGAAAAACTTCTGAAGAAGTAATAAATATGTTAGCGGATACAGAATATTTAAAATCATTAATAGCTAAATATTGGTTTTTAACAGATGATATTTTAAAAGAAGGTATATATTATCCTTTAGAAGGGTATTTATTTGCTAGTACTTATGAAATCTATAATGAAAGTGATGCAAAAGATATTATTACTCGTATGCTAGATGGTATGAACCAAGTATTAACCCCATATAAAGAACAAATAGAAGCTTCTAAATATAATATTCATGAGATTATTACTATGGCAAGTATTGTCGAAGTAGAGGGTATTACTAGTGAAGATAGAGCAGGAGTTGCAGGAGTATTTTATAATCGTCTAGCCTCTAATTGGAGTTTAGGAAGCGATGCTACAACTTACTATGCTGCTAAAGTTAACTTTGGAAGTCGTGATTTATATCAAAGTGAAATATATGCTGTAAATCCCTATAATACAAGAGCTGCTAATATGGCTGGTAAGTTACCAATTGGACCTATTTGTAGTCCTTCAAAGGATTCTATTCTAGCAGCTTTAAATCCTGAGAAACATGATTATTATTATTTTGTTGCCGATAAAACAGGAAAAACATATTTTACAAAAACAGAAAGAGAGCATACTGCTAAAGTAGCAGAATTAAGAAGTGCCGGTTTATGGTACGAATATTAAAAAGGTTGTGAATAAAAAATGAAAGAATTTATAATAGAAATGGAAGAATATGCCTCCGCATATAATGTTCCAATAATTGAAAAAGAATCTATAGCTTTTATCATGAAATATATAAAAGCTAATAATGTTAAACATATTTTAGAAATAGGAAGTGCTATTGGTTATTCTGCCATATTAATGGCAAGTGTATCTCCAGATGTCACTGTAACAACGATTGAAAGAGATAATAATAGATATATGGAATGTTTAAAAAACGTTAAAAAATGTAATTTTGAGCAAAAGATAAACGTTGTATTTCAAGATGCTTTAGAAGTAAATTTACCAAATGACCAACAATATGATATGATCTTTATAGATGCAGCGAAAGGCCAATATACAAAGTTCTTTGAAAAATTCCAATATTTTCTAAAAGATGGTGGTGTAATTATAACTGATAACTTAAAGTTTCATGGTAATGTAGGAAAATCCCAAGAAATAGAATCTAAAAATTTAAGAAGTCTAGTATCTAAAATTGAAAATTATATTGAATTTTTAAAAACGAATCCTGACTTTGATACTAATTTTTATGATATAGGCGATGGTCTAAGCGTAAGTGTGAAAAAAAATGATAAAAAATAACATTTTACTATTAGTAGAAAACCTAGAACTTGTTGCAAAATTAAATGGAAGTAAGAATATTACTTTCCTTTTTCCTATAGAAGAGTTTACCGTTGGTTATCAAAAAACCTTTAAAGTAGAAGAATTACCAGAAAATAGTTATATATTTATAAATCGTATATTAGATAATGAAGGAATTTTAAAATTAAAAGAATTGTTAAAAAATGTGCCTAAAACAATCAAGGGAATAATGTTTGATGATATAGGAGTTTTACAATTATTAATAGAGAACCATATAGAATTAGAAAGTATTTTATTCTTAAATCATATGAATTGTAATTATAAGAGCATCAATGCCTATTTAGAATATGTAAATAGTGCAGTAGTAAGTCCAGATATAACGTTTGAAGAAATAGATGAAATATTAGAAAATGTTAACAAACCTGTAGTTTTATATACTTTTGGTTATATGAATATTATGTATTCTAGAAGAAATCTATTATCAAATTATAATCGTTATTTTAATGAATCTCTTCCCAGTACTGTAATGTTAGAAGAAACAAGTAGTAAAAAACAATTAAAAATGGTTGAAAACAAATATGGCACAGTAGTATATACTAATAGTCCTTTTAATGGCCTAGAACTACTAAATAGAAAAAAGAATGTCTTATATCATTTTATAAATACCGTATTTTTAAGTAATGAAGAAGTCATAAATATTTTAACTAATCCTGCAAAAGTAAAATACGACTATACTTATTTAAGCAAAGAAAGAACAATTTTTAAATTAAAGGAGGGAGAATAATGATTGAATTACTAGCTCCCGCAGGAGATATAGAAAGACTAAAAATTGCCTATTTATATGGAGCAGATGCTGTTTATGTTGGTGGTCAAAAATTTTCTTTAAGGGCAAATGCTATAAACTTTAATATGACTGAATTAGAGGAAGCAACAAAATTTGCTCATGCTTTAAAGAAAAAAATCTATGTTACAGTAAATATTGTTTTTCATAATAATGACTTAAAAGGGTTAAAAGAATATTTAATGGAACTTGCTAGAATAAAAGTAGATGCAGTTATAGTAAGTGATATAGCGGTTATCATGTGTATTCGTAAGTTTTCTATTCCCTTAGAAATTCATTTATCTACTCAAAGTTCCACTCTTAACTATGCATCAGCATTATTTTATAAAAACTTAGGAGTAAAAAGAATAGTTTTAGCAAGAGAAGCATCACGAGAAGATATAAAAATAATTAAAGAAAAAACAGGATTAGATTTAGAATGTTTTATTCAAGGAGCAATGTGTACAAGTATCAGTGGTAAATGTGTTTTATCAAATGTAATGACTAATCGTGATTCCAACCGTGGGGGATGTGCTCAAATATGTCGTTGGACTTTTAAAACTGAAGAAGGGGAAAATATTTTTAGTATGACACCTAAAGATTTAAATATGGCGACTTATTTAAAAGATATGATAGATATAGGTGTAAATTCTTTTAAAGTAGAAGGAAGAATGCGTTCTATTTATTATATAGCAACCATAATTTATGAGTATCGTCGCCTACTTGATAAAATAAAAGCGAATACTTTAACAGAAAATGACATATATTATGCTAATCTAATTATAAATCGATGTGCGAATCGTGAGTCTACTCCTCAATTTTATAATGGACTTCCAACAGAAAAAGAACAATACTTTTTAGGAAGAGAAGAAATTTCTAATCAAGATTTCTTAGGAGTTGTTTTATATCAAGAAAAAAATCTTCTATTTGTAGAACAGCGTAATTATTTTAAAATTGGCGATACCGTAGAAATATTTGGCCCTAATATGGAACCTTTAACACTAGTAATACATACAATATTAGATGAAAATAAAGAGCAACTTGAAGTTGCAAGACATCCAAGAATGCATGTTTATATCGAATGCAAGGATAGAGTCCCAAGAAATGCTATGATTCGATTAAAAGTGTTTGACAAAAGTAATAATTTGTAGTATTCTTTTGTAGATGTTGAAAATTAAAAATAAATTTTTGAGGTGAAAGAATGAAAAAAGAAAATAAAGTAGTACTTACTCCTGAGGGTTATTTAGAACTTGAAGCAGAGTTAAATGACTTAAAATTAAATAAAAGACCAGAAGTTATTAATACATTAAAGTATGCAAGAAGTTTAGGAGATTTATCAGAAAATGCAGACTATGATGCTGCTAGAAATGAACAAGCTCAATTAGAAGCTCGTATTAAAGAATTAGAATACAAGCTAGAACATAGTGAAATTATCGATAATAAAGATAAAAATATTGCTAATGTTGGTTCTGTAATAGTAGTAGAATATGGACCTGATGATACAGAAGAATATAAACTTGTTGGTTCACTAGAAGCAGACCCATTTAATAATAAGATTTCTAATGAGTCTCCAATAGGAAAAGCCGTAATAGGTCATAAAGCAGGAGAAAAGATTTCTGTTGAAAGTCCGAATGGTTCTTATGATGTACTATTAAAAAGTGTTCAATAAGGTATTTAAAATTGAAAACGAATGATGATGATTTTCCTCACTTGTTTGTTCCTGAAGGACAAAATATCTTAATAGAATTATTCACAGAATCTGTTTATCAAAAATATGGAGATTATTATGTGTTAATTGGTCAAGAATATGCGGTTAAGCAAGGAAAAAACATGGGAAATGTAGTAGTAGGTATTTTAAAAAAAGAAATTGAAGATGGGCAAATAAAGTATAGTACAATCTTTCCCTTTACAGAAAAAATTATATATGCTAAATTCTTAAATGCGAATGATATTAAAATTGTTCGCTACGTAGACCATAAACTTAAGAATATTTGCATTACTCTAAACCAAGAGGGAAGAATTAACGAAGAAGATTTAGCATTTCTCTATGAAGAATCCCTAAAAAGAGTAAGAGTAGAGACTTGCATGATATAAATCTTTATGATATAATGAAATTACCCGTGAAAATAATCCGCTGTTTTTAAATAAGATTATTGGATTAATATTTTTAGAAAGGATGTGTAGATATGGCAAATCTAGTAGATAAGATTAATGAACGTCATATGAAGAAAGACACACCAGAATTTCGTGTTGGAGACACTGTACGTGTTGATGTATGGGTTAAGGAAGGAAAGAAAGAAAGAATCCAAGCTTTTGAAGGCTTAGTAGTAGCTAAAAAAGGTTCTGGAATATCTGAAACTTTCTCTGTACGTAAGAAGTCTGGTGGAATTGGAGTAACTCGTATATTCCCAGTAAATGCTCCTACAATTGATAAAATTGTAGTTGTTAAAAAAGGTCTTGTTAGACGTGCAAAACTTAACTTTATTAAAGGCATGCGTAAAGAATACCGTGTTAAAGAAAGAAATTAAGAGCTCTGTTGAGTTCTTTTTTTGCTTATTGTTGAAGTAATTTAAAAAAAGTGATAAAATAAATTCATGTAAAAGAAAAGGAAATGAATTATGAAATTTTTAAGAGAACTAATACCATATATAATTGTTATAGTCGTAGTAATATTTATCCGTACATTTATAGTAACTCCAGTAAAGGTAAATGGAACGAGTATGTATCCTACACTCGATGGAGGAGAAATAATGCTTCTTAACAAACTGGGAAAAATAGATCGTTATGATATTGTAGTTTTAAAAATAGATGCTGAAAACGATAATTTAATCAAACGAATTATTGGTCTTCCTGGAGAAACGGTAGAAATAAAAGATAATAAAGTATATATCAATGATAAAGAATTTGAAGATAGTTTTGGATACGGTATAACTTATAATATAGACAAAGTAACTTTAGGCGATGATGAATATTTTGTTTTAGGAGATAATCGTATTGTATCTTTAGATAGTAGGGTTTTTGGTAAAATTAAAAAGAAAGATATTAAAGGAACAACTAATTTTATCATTTATCCTTTTAAGAAAATAGGCAAAGTAAAATAATCCACAGGAGGTTTTATGGAATTTGATGAATTATTTGTAAACTCACAACAGTTACTAGACCCTCTACCAAAAGAAGAATTAAGTCTTCTTATATTAAAAGCTCAAAATGGTGATAAAGAAGCACTTGATAAAGTGATTTATCATAATCTACGTCTAGTATTTTTTGAATTAAAAACTAAGTTTTATGGAGTATCATATGATAAGAAAGAATTAGCCCAAATTGGTGCAATAGGCTTATTAAATGCTATTAATACATTTGATGTGTATAAAAATACAAAGTTTTCTTCTTATGCAGTTACATGTATTGATAATAGTATTATAAACTTTTTAAAAAAAGCTCAAAAAGAAATTCCCTATACCAGTTTGGAAGATGAAATTTTTACTTTTAAAAACGGCAAAAGTAAAACTTATGAAGACATCATATGCGATGATATTGATGTAGCTTTAGATTATGAAGAATTAGAAATGAAACAAGCACTAAATCTTATTGTAGACAAGCTCCCTGAAAAAGATAGAAATATTGTAAAACTTTATTATGGCTTCTTCGGCTTTGAGTATTCTCAAAAAGAAATAGCTAAAATGCTTCATGTAACTCCACAATGTATTTCTTCAGCTCTAGCTAGAAACTTAGATAAAATAACTTTAGAACTAAAAAAGATGGGATATATAGAAAAAGTTACTCCTAAATTAACAAGATATCGAAAGGGAAAATAATCTAAAAACTAAAAATCTAACTTTATTTTTAGCCTTAGAAACACATGAATACAGATTAAATGATAAATAATTTTTAATACAAGATTCCCATGGATATTTATTAAGATTTAACAACTAAAAGATAAAAGAAAAACAAAATAGAAAGGGATTAATCTAGTAAATTAAAAGGTAATTATGAAAAAAGTAGTAAACGAGAAAAATATTATAATTTATGTAATAATAATTATTCTATGTATAGGACTAGGGACTATATTCTTTTTAAATGTTAAGAGTAATAAAACTTTAAAAAACAAAAATATAAATAACATAGATATAAAAGAAACGAATAAAGATGTCCAAAAAGTCCAAGAAAACTTAGAAGAAAATAGTGATGATATTTCTAAAATAGAAACAGAAGAAGAACCTAAAAAAGTGATTAATGAAAGCGCTAATAAACAAGAAAACAATATAAAGCCAGATATTAAAAACGAAAAAGAAGAAAATAAAAGTAATGAAACTAATAAAAACACCATACCAGAAAATAATTCTAATAATAAAAGTGATAACGTAACAAGTGACAATAATAATTCAAATCAAGATAAAAATGAAGTTCCAGCTCCAACAGTAAAAACAGAAGAGCAAAAAAATAATGAACTTAGAAACCAGTTATTAGCTAAATATAATGTTTTTATAGGATATAAAGATGAAATAGATGGAAAATATATGAATCCATATGCCAAACCCACAAAACTTTATGATGATGAAGTAATTGGTTATAATTTAACTAAAATAGAGAATGCTTTAAATAAATATCCCCAATCATTTTTTACTGAAATAAAAAACAATTGGAAACCTTTATCTATTTATTTAGTAGATAGTATCAATGGTAGTGCAGCAGGACTAGCCGATAACAACAACAGTAATACCGTAATAATATTAATTGTTGCCACTCATAATTCAAGTTCATCTATACTTGAAAGTACAGTTCATCATGAAATAATGCATGTAATAGATTGCTATTTTACATCAAAAGGTATTTATAGTGCTTCTCTTTTAGAACAAAATATGATGCAGTATAATCCTCCAGGGTTTACATATGGGTATCAGAGTAATCAATATGTCTATTTACTAGATAATACTTATTATTTTGTTTCTAAATATTCTAAATCAAATTATAAAGAGGATAGAGCGGAAATATTTGCTAATTTAATGTATAGAAGTATAGCTCCTGCTTTTTTAAAAGCAGATAATCCAATAAAAGAAAAAGCAAAATTAATAAGTGAACAAATTAATCATAATTTTAACTCTGCATCTACTAGCAATAATCACTGGGACCGTTTTTTAAAATGATTTAAAAAGTTAAAGATCTGTTTAATAATGAAGATGTTAAGAAAGTATTAAAAGTTTTCGAGGTTGGTGTACTAGCAATATCAAAATATTTAAAAAATATATTTGAAGAAAACGAATTAGATAAAAATTCAGTTGTTTCCAAAATGGAAATAACTACACCTGACGGAAAAAATTATAATACTGAAGTTTATAGTCTTGATGCTATAATTGCTGTGGGTTATAGAATTAATTCTAAAAAAGCAACAGAATTTAGAATATGGGCGACAAAAATATTAAAAGAATATATGACTAAGGGATTTGTATTAAATGATGAACGTTTTATAAATGGAAATAAATATGATGCAAAATATTTTGATTTATTAATAGAAGAAACAAATAAATGATAAAATGAAAGGAAGATTAGAAATATGCTTAATTTAGAAAGAGTAAAAGAAGAATTAAATAAATGGAATTTTAGTTATAAAAATAATATTGTGCCGGGACATAGTACCTATAAAGTAAAATGGGTTTTACCAGCTGGTCCAGTAATTGTAATTGCCTCAGAAAGAGCAACATCATACTTATTTGGGTTTGATGAAAAAGGAATTCATATTTTTCCGGTAGAAGGCAACTGGAATATATTAGATTGCTGCTTAATAGAATGGAAAAACATCACAAAATTTGAAATGAAAAAAGGTATTTTACTTGAAAATACTATGAATATTACGACTAATGAAATGAAAGTATCATTAAAAATAAATAAAATGGTTGCAGGTAATCCATGGGTTAAAGAAAATATAAAAGAGTTAGAAAAATTAAATTATTATAAAAAATAGTTATAAAAAATGTAAAAAAGTTTTTACTAAAAGGGAAGTGATAAATAATGGATATGTATCAAAAAAGAAAAATTAGAGCAGAAAAGAAAAATAACAATCAAGAAGAAAAGTTAACTAAAGTCGGAATCAACTGGTAAAGAACGACTTATATAAACACTCTTTAAAACTCTTATTTTATAAGGTTTTTAATTAAATTTCTTTTTACAATTTTTAATAAAAATTAATAAAAATTATAAGAAAAATCGGGTAAAAACTACTTAAGGAAACTTTTTTATAAGAAGGTGAATATTTTGAAGATAGAAGATTTAAGAAAAGATTATGATGAATTACAAGTTAAAT
>CAKOPK010000001.1 GCA_934099115.1 uncultured Bacilli bacterium | reverse complement strand
TGACTATAAATGTGTTTATGATGTAGAATTAGATTATTATAAATAGTGGTGCGGTTGAAATTACAAAAAAGAAAAAAGAGCTTGAGCTCTTTTTTAAGTGATTTTATAAGTTATTGTTATTTACATTGTTGTTATTTTTATTATTTTTTGAAGGAGTACTTTTTTTCTTTTTTAGAACAACTATTACTATTACTGCTGCAATAATAACAGCAACACCAACAGCTATTAACATAAGAAGTGTTCCATTTCCTTTTTGGAAGTTAACTATATTTCCATCGCTTTGACTAACAACTAACTTACTATTTAATTTTTCATTTACAATTAAGTAATCAGAGTTATGAGTAATTGTAAATTCATAATATCCATCTTTTGATTTTTTAACACTTATATCAACAACACAGAAGTCATTTGAAGATTCGTTATAAACATACACATAAACATTATCATTTAAAACTTTATCTACTTCTTCGATTGCTTTTACTCTTATTAATGCTTTTCCTGGTAAATTGCCATTATCAGGAAAATTTACAATAATTCCGTTTGATACTAACTTATAGATATCTTCATTACTTGATACAGTATCAACAGTCATACTTATATCAATAGTTTTTGAGCTATCTATGTTATTTCCATTAAATACTATTTGATTGTCTTTATAGTTAATAACTAATTTCTTATTTTTACCTTTAATTGCATTAAATAATTCTTCATTAATTAATGTATTTGAATCGGCATTTATTGTTATTTCTGTTCCACTTGGTGCATTATATAATTTTGTTAATACATCAGAATTTACATCCTCATTATTATATATAAATGTAGTTTCTGTTCCGTCACTTATTTCTATTGTAGAATTGAAATCAAATTTTTCAGTATCATTTTCACCGTCTTTACTATATGCTGTTGAACTCTTTGATGTAGCAATAATAGCACTCGTTAATGAATAAGTACCAGCAACAGTTGAAGAAGGAATCACAATATAAGGTTTTGTTAAAAGATCTTTTGCATAAACGGTAAATGTTTTTCCATCAGCAGAAGTAAATACTAATTTCAAACTATTTAATTTTTCACTTGTTTGAATGTTAACATAAACTTTATCACTAACTTTTGCTGATGTACTACCAAGTGAAATACTTGTTAAACTAACCTTTGAAACAGGTTGTTGTGTTCCACCATTATTAGTCTCTTTTGCAACAACTGTTAAAGAACTATTGAATGCATATGTGTTAGCTCCAGACATACTATATTGTTTTGTAAATGTTGTATTATCACTATTTCTACCAACTAACAATACATCGCTAACTGAATATGTAGTAGCAACAGCTGAATTTGGTATTACTATATAAGGATTACCTGTAATATCTTGAACTTGTGCTGTAAATGTTATACCATTTCCACCTTTAAATACAATGGATACAGCTGAATTACAAGCACCACTTGTTCCAATCGTAACATTTACTTTATTGCCTTGTTTTGCACTTGTAGATCCCAATGCAAAATTTTGAAGATAAATTATATTATCTGTTGCACTTGCATTTGCACTTGAAGCATTTGCACTTGAAGCATTGGCATCAGACGCGTTAGAGTCAGATGCATTAGAATTTGACGCATTCGAATTTGATGCGTTAGAGTTCGAAGCATTAGAATTTGACGCATTCAAATCAGATGCTTCACCAGCAGCGTTAAATAAATAACCCTGAATTGATGAAAGCGTACCGTAATTTAATTGATATCCTATAAATATTCCAAAAGCAAATATTGCGACACCACTAACAGCAAGTTTAATAACTTTGCTTTTAAATTTGTCCATAAAAGTTTCACTCTCCCATATCTTCTTTCTTAATTATATATTAATTCGACATTTTTTGCAATACATGCACCACTATTTTTCGGAACATATACTTCTATAATGCAATGCCATTAATAACCAAAATATTGGCGTTACTATAACCAACCATAAATTAAAGAAATCCTGAATTAGAAAACATACCATTGTTATTAACAAAACAGCTGAATAACTATTCATTTTTTTAATACCATTTTTTAATTGAACAAATATAAATGTAAGATAATTTATTAAGCCTACTATACCAATATTAATAATCATGGTTAAATAAACATTGGCAGCTGTATCATTTAAAGTTAATGGGCCAATGGCTGCAATATCATTTGTATATTTTGTCATAAATCTAATAGCAAAAGTATCTGGGCCAGATCCTAAAATTGGATATTGTGGTATTAATGTTAATGTTCTTTTCCACAGGAATATTCTGTATGTACCAAAGTCATCATCAAAATTCCCATGTAATAATTCGTGCATTTCATATAACATTCCACTTTTAAAATTAACAAAGTATAATACTAATAATCCAAATACACCACAACCAACTATCCCTAAATAAAAACATTTAATTATTTTTTTATTATCAGAGCAGTCATATTCCACTTTTTTATTAAATAAATATGCTAGGTATATTAAAATGCCACATACAATTAAAAATAATACTACAATATAGTTAAATTGAAAATACAACCCTAATTTATGTAGATCATAATGATATTCTGGATTTAAAATTACATTTATGCAATAAGACATTAAAACTGTTGCTAACATTACTAAAAATCTTGCAAACCTTTTGTTATTAGCAATTATGAATGGAAAGATAATAACTAATGTTCCCAAAAATGCAATTTTACCACTTTGAACATCTATTATTCCAATTATAAAAAATCCTAACAAAATTGATATTATGTGTAATGCTTTTTCCCATTTCTTATTATCCTCAAGAAATACATAAGCACTAAACGAAACAGTTAATAATATACAATACATTGCCGAGATAAAATCAATATTACCGATTGTTCCCATAAAACTAACATTATGAGTTCCTATTCCGTCTTGATACATATTAAAAGGATTAAAACCAACATATTGCAATACTTCTATAGAACTTATTAGTATTGACGCTATAGAAAAATAAGTAATATATCTTTTTTTGAATTTTGCAAATAATGATACGCATAAAAAAGACAATGAATATAATGACATAGCTATAAGGCCTTCACCTCTACCTACACCCATAAATAAATCGTATTTTTTAAAAAATGGTGAAATAAAGCAAGATATTACATTAACCGCTAAAAATCCAACTGCTAACCATTGAATGATTGTAAATTTTGTGTTTTTAAAAATATTTGCTTTCTTAAATATTAAAAAATAGAGAATTACAAGAACGTTTATACCAATATAGGTAGTTGCTATTGTAACATAAGAATACCATTTGCATTCAAGTATGTGGAAAAATCCTGTTTTATCCACTATTAAAGGAAAAATTAATATCATAGCAAAAATATAAATGTCGGCTAAAACTTCTAAAATTGTTTTTTCTTTTTTTAGTAAATCTTTCATTTTTTTACTCCTTCCTATTCTTAAATTATTGTACCAAATTTCTGACGAAAAGTCTTTGGTTTTAAGTAAATTTTCATTTACAAAAAAAGCACTTGAGTTTATTATATATGTCGTTCAAAACAAAAAACAAATCAAGTGCTACTTATATTAAATACATTTTATAAATTAAATAAAGCCTTTTTGTGATTTGTTTTGACAAATTAAAGAAAGAATGTATTTTTTATGACTAAGAACATGCAAAAAGTCAAAGATAGAAAGAATTTAGAAAAATTAAATGAAGATGATATTTTAGAGTACTTAAAGAAAAACTTTTATTTCTATCTGCATTATTTTCAGCGATATCCAAAAAGAAGTTTACTAAATTATTTAAATTCTTAATTTCTTGTTCATTTAAATAGTTCTTGGCTAATTATTAGTTTTCCATTATTTTATGCTACTTTCCACAACATTGCTTGTATTTCTTCCCTGAGCCACAAGTTCATCCTTTTTCAGTATATCTGATACTATGAAATATATATAGTATTATATGTTTTTCAAGGAAAAATGGGTCTGAACGGTATTGGTACTATGTCATACATATAGTATATATAGAACTATACATTTTTTAATTTTTGCACACAAATTGCACACATTGTTATCATGATACCATTCGTTCTCTAAATACATACCAATAATGTTGAATGCATAACAAAAATATTCCATTAAAATTATTCATGTAAACAACTCCGATTATTTTTGTTCAGTAATAATTTTATTTACCAATTAAATTATATCAAATATGGAATGTGTTTACCTTATTTTTGAAGTAAAAATCAGAGAAAGTTTTCTACAGTCTCTGATTTTTTTTGTATTCTGTTTTATTTTTGCTGAAACTCAAATGTATTTTTTTGATTATTAATTAATATTCCCAACTCTTAGTATTACATCTCTGTTTTCTTTAGCAATTATTTCCTCTGTTACTAAATTTTTTTATATTTTATTATTTTTTCTATCATTTCTAAAGTAATTACTGCTATTTTTTTACCTTCTCCCATTAATATTATATTGCATTGTATGAATCAAAATTATATATCAATATTTTCATTATCTTTTAAATCAATAACATTATTAAAAATATCTAATCCACTAGTCTTATCCTCCGTATGTATTATAATAGTTTTATCTGGATTACATATATTATTTAATCTTGTCATTGCTGTTTTATCAGCATGTCCAGAAGTATGTATATTTAATATTGTTATTCCCATATTATTACATTCATCTAAAAATTTTCTTAATGATTCACTTTTTTCTATATACCCATTCCACATAGAATAAATTAAACATGCATTTTTTAAAGAACCTTTTTCTTTTAATAATTTAATATCTCTTATCATTGATTCCTTAACAAACATTACATAATTAGGAAAAAATTTAGAAGACTTTTCTATATTCATATATTCTTCTTTAAACCATTCCGGCTTATATTTGTATTTAAGTGGTATCCAAGTAAATATTGTTTTATTATCAACTACAATCGGTAAATTAGAACTTTTTATAACATATCTAGATAACAAATCAAAAACAATTTTATGTTTTGTTTTTAATCCCGCTTTTTCAAAAGACACTAATCTATCTACATTAGTTGAAGATTGTATTACTAATACTTGATTATATTTTTTCATAACGTTAGTTGCTTCTTCTTGTAACTTATCTTCAGTTTTAAATCTATTATTACCTCTAGTTAATGTTGTACCTTCAGTAATAAGTAAATCTACTTTACCAACTTTATTTAAAGATTCAAGAAATGCAGATTTTCTTCTACCGTGCATTCTAAAGTCCCCTGTATGAAGTATTTTCTTTCCTTCACCTTCAACTAAATACATAACAGAATTAAATGATGAATGATCACCTATATAAGAAGAAACTTTTATATCTTCATTTTGAAAAATAACTCTATCTTCTTCATTTGTATTTTTTATTTCAAATTTATTAATTTTTCTAATAACTCGTTGTTTATTAGTAAAGTCACAAGTAAGATTATGAATTTCTAATGATTTTTCTTCAACATATACTGGAATATCCTCATTTATTAAATCTATTAAACCAATATGATCTGAATGTGAATGAGTTATGAAAACAGCATTATAAATAGATTTTCCTTTTGTTAATCCATCCAGTTCAAATGGAATATTATTATCTTCTAAATCCTCACCATAGTCAATTATTATCTTAGTTTTATTGCATGTTATTTCAGTAATACAACCACCTATTTGATTTGTTCCCTTAATAATTTTAACCTTCATATTTAATCCTTTATTTTCATATCTATAATTAATTTGTTATCGTTAATAATATAGCTATATAAAGAGTTATCATATGTATGACCATCAGACATTTTACTAGTATCCGGCATATATGGAAAATTATAGTCATGATCATTTATTATTATTGACCATGGTTCATAATCAAACTTTTCTAAATACTCTTTTTTCTTTAAATATTCCAAATCTAGTTCTAAATATATACTTTTTAAATTATATTCATCTAATACTTCATAATTTAATTTATATACATATTCTTTTGGAATTGTGTATTCTGTATAATCCCATGTTAATTTAATATATTCAAAATTCATAATATCACTCCTTTAATCGTTAATAATATATTTATCTTTCAAAGATGTTACACTTTCTATTTCTATTTTATTATTATTTTTATTTATTGTATATATGTATTTGCTATAAGTTCTTTTTATTCCATGATTTCTAACTAAATCTTCATTTAAATTATCAAATATATATATTCTTCTATTTAATTTATTTAAAGTATTTAATACTTCAGATAATGTATAACTAGTATCTAACATGAATATACTTAAATCATCAATTATTACTACTGAGGATTCATCTATTGTTTCTATTAAATAATCTAAATTATCTTCTACATTCATTTCATAATAATTATACATTAATAAACAAGAATTTCTTAGTTTATTTATTGATTTAAAAAATTTTTTTTCATCTATTGTTTCTAATGGTTCCTTATCAAGAATATATCTTGATGACTTTAATGGATTTAAATAGGTTTCAATTACTTTTCTATCTAACTTTGTATCATATCCAATTAAATTACATAAATACCAATTACTTGGACCACCACATATATATAAACTTGTTATTCTATTATTATTAATACAATCTAATAATAAACTATTTAATACTTCCATCTTTCCATTTAATGGAATAGATTCGAAAAAAGTAATATTATAAAAAATAGGTATTATTTCATTATTAATTATTTCAAATTTAAAATCTTTATCAAATATATTAATTATATCTGATACTATTTTAAAGAATGCATAAGGATAATAATCCTCCCCTTTTAATTCACCTTTTGTTTCATAATAATTAAGAGCAGATTTATAATTATTCATATATTTTTTAATTTTATTTAATTCTAAATTCTTATTCACTTGATTATTAAAATATTTAATAACTACATTATAATAAGTTAATGAACAATTATATTTAACCCACGTAATTAGAAATTCTATTCTCCATTTTTCTATTAGTTTAAAATTGTCAAAGAACATTTCTTCTATATTATCATATTGAGCTAGAAGAATTTCAAATCTAGTTTTATGTAATGTATTACACTCTAAACTAAATTTTTTTATTGCCTTGATATTATCTATATTGAATTCAGGATAATCTATATCTAAATTGTTTAATTCAGATATAATTTTTAAATTCATATATTCGCTTATTCCAATTATTTCATATTTATCCTCCAAATCCTTTTTCTTTGCTTTTGTTTTAAGAGGCATTGTCGGTCTTATTTTACTTCCATCATACGTAGATAATTTATTGTCATGATCGATTACTAAGTAATGATAAAATGGCAAATCTTCTTTTGAAATATTTGATGTTACTTTAATAGTATTATTAAAATATTCATTTAAATAATTAACTACTTCATCCATAATACCTTCTTTCAATAGTAAGTTCACTTTTATATTTTTATGAAAATCTATATTTAAGGGATTAACTTTGGTAACTCCTAATAAATATGAAATATACCATTCAGATATTGTTCCAATAAATATAAATTCATTTTTATATTTGTTATTTAAATAATCATTCATATTTATTATATCTAACAATAATCTTGATTGATTATTATCTAATAAATTATCTAATTCATGATTTATCCTTTCTATTATATTTTCAGGTATTTTATCTCCATATAAGTTTTCTAACGTATTAAATACTATCCTACTAAGTTCATTATAAAAATCCATATTATTCCTTCTTTCTAATAAAATATTAACATATAAATTTATATTTTTTTTAAACGACAAAAAATATTAGCGTAATGCTAATATTTTAATGGTTTTATTAATGATTTAACTACCAAATAAAATACCACTTATTATTAGAATAATCATATCCTACTGACTTATATATGTCATTTATATCTTTCATATATCTTTGAATACTTCTTTCAGATAAGTTCAAATTATTTTTTATTTCTTTAGTAGTTATTTCTTTTTTATCTTTTATAAAATTATAAAGAATATTCAACTTTTCTTCTTTATCTTTATTATACTTAATGTTTTCTGTAGCATTTTCTACTCTTTTTTTATAAGCGTCCCAATCACAAGACAATTGATATCCTAAATTCCTAAATATATCTCTGTTAATAGTTTGTATCCTAGAATACTTATAGTATTTATCTTTATATTTTTCATTATAAATATAAATAATTTCAAATCTATTAAGAGTTCTACGATACTTTTTATCAATTTCAATTACACTAAGATCATCACTATTATCTATAATTATATAATATCCTTGATATTTAGTTGCATCACTTAGTGAATCTACATAATGAACCATCCCATTTTCAATGTATGGTATACTCACAAATCTTCTTTCAACTTCATCAGGAAATCCCACTATTACAACATTCTTCTTAGCTTTATTCATTAAAACCCTCTACATTTATTTTTTCTAATATTATTGTAGGATCTACAAATATGGAAATTTCTTTAGCTGTAGAATTTTCTTTCCTAGGAGAAAATGTTTTTTTTACAACATCAAAGAAAAACTTAACATCATATTTGTTTGTAGTGCACACTTCATGTAATCTACAATGTTTCATTTTCTTTACTGAATAATAAATATCAGTATTGCCATCTAAAGATGCTTGTTTCATAAATCTTTCAATAATTTCTTTTTCTGTTTCATCTGTATAAGCAAATACAGTATAGAAATGAATTTTTACTTCACCTGTTATATCTAATTTTTTATTATCTAATTTTTTATTAGAATCATAATTTTCATATCTATATTTTATAAACCCTTTTAAAGTACTTATTTGATCTATTTTATCACAACTAAATAAAGAGTCTATATCATCTAAATGTGTATAAACACCATTTTCTCCACCAATAACTCCAGAATCAATTTTTAATTCTATTAAATAAATATCTTTTAACTTATTTTCTTCTACACTATAGAATACACAATCAATTCTACCCGACTTATATCCTATCTCTTTTTCTGTTTGACCATCTGGATTTTTAGCTCTATCTTTATTATAGTTAGTAATTCCATATTCTTGTTCAAAGGGGTATAATTCTATATTTTTAGACTCAATACCAAAGAAATTTTTTAAGTTTTTTTCATTTATAGCGTTTAACATAAATGTATGTTGATATTTCTTTTCATTACTGTCTTTGCCTTTATAATTTATTACAGCTGACTTCATTAATTTAATTAATTCATCTTCACTAATTCCTTTAGTATCTAATGAAATCTTAAAATAAAGACTTTCAATAAAATAATAATCAAAATTTTTCTTTAGTTCACACATTATTTGAACTTGAATATCCACTATTTCATCAACATTAGTTTTAGGTTTGTCAAACTTAAGTGTATATGAAATTTTATCATCTTTTGTTTCTTTACTTGATAATAATTGTTCTTTTTCTTTCTTAGATAAACAATTTAATTTTTCATTAACTAATTTTTCAAATTTATTTTCTCCACCATTTTTATCCCATTTAGAGGCTGATGTTATTTTAAATAGTTTAAAATTAAAAGTTATTTTTTCTGACAAGATTCTTAAAAAGCTCTTTTTTTCTTCTATAAAACTTATTATGTCATCAGACATTTCAGAATAATTACATTTATATAAGTTATCATAGACTTTTAATTTTAATCCACTGCTATCTAGAATTTTATAGCCACCATAATAGACAATTCTTTCTTCTGTTCCGTTTTTACCTTTTCTAACTCGTGTAATTAAATCACTCATTTGTAATTATCAATCCATTTCTATTAATTAAATGCTCTTTTTAATTCTCATTTTTCAATCTCCATTATATACTATAAAAGAAGATTTGTATATACAATTTTATTACGAAATATTTGCTAAAAAGCCAGCCACTATATCAATTTCCTTTTTATCAGTTATTTTCACATAGATATTATAAGTGGTCATAATAATAAATTCTCTTTTTCTATGCTATATCTTTTAGAAAGTATATTTTTATTCTTTTTTATTATTTTTTTATCGATATTCAACATTTTATCATCAAAATCCATATTATTCCATGTTAATCAATATACTTCAGGAACTGTTAATCCTGTACAATATATAATTAAAAACAAATAATAGATATATGGTAAATCTTTAAAATCCATCTAAAATTATTTCTATTTCTTCTTATGTATATATATGTACTGAATAACATTTACTCCTTCCTGTGAATGCAAAAAAAGATGTCATCGTTTGATAACATCTTCATTACATTTATTCACATTCATTGAATAGTTTTGCCAACAACTCAAAATTTTGTGGTCTAAATGTGGTCAAATGGCTATTTTCGGCCAAATTTGATGTGGTCAAAATCCTCGCATTCCCTTATTTATGCAGGTTCGCGGGCTTATTTACCACAACATTGTTTATATTTCTTGCCACTGCCACAAGGTAAGATATTAAAACAACTAAGTAATTTTTTCCTTTTAAATTGGTATTTTTTATTTTAAACTAATAATTTTTTACTCAATAATTGTAAGTTTTTTTCTCACAACTTATCTAATAACTTATCTAAAAAATATTAAATTTCAATTATATCTTATTATTCTAATCAATTATTTTTAACATATACCTCACGAGGATTGCTTCCATTTGCAGGACCTACAATGCCTTCTTTTTCTAGTCTATTTATAATTTCTAAAGCAGTATCATAGTCTATTTTTAATTTTAATTGAATTAAAGATGCACTAGCTTTTTGTAAATCTATTACTAAGTCTTTTGCTTTTTCATATAATTCATCATTATTTGTATCTAATGATTCCTTACTTGTAATTCTTTTATCACCCTCACCAGCTAATAATCTGTTAATTAATTCTAAAACATAAAATATAGCAGGATTATCATAAGTTATGACTGTATAACATTTATCTTTATAAAAAACTCTAAATCCATTTTTAAAAGGTTCAATTGCATTAATTGTATCTATACCTAAATCGAATCCATTTTTTTTGTTAATAGTATAATTCTTTTATTTGTAATATATAAGTCACCTTCGTAAGTTTCAGATACATTACTTCTAATTGGAATAGTAATTGAGCTACCGCTTCTAATTGAAAATCCTCTTACAACTCTTACACTTACACCTGAACTTGAACTTTTATATGCTGTAATAATGTTTTTTTCATGATAAGATCTTGCACCACCATAGTAGTAACAAACTTCATCATTTTTTAACATTAGATTAACATCTTCTGCATCTGGTTTTAACTCATCTAAAGCTTCTATTATAGAATAATGTTCTGCTTCAATTAATTCTATAGTTTTAGATAAACTACCATTTCTTGATGCATAACTTATTTCTTGAATATTTGCGTCTTGTAACTCGTCATTTGTCATTCTGTTAAGCGCTAGATTTCTGCAATCATTACAAACATTCCAACCTTTTCTATTTTTCTTAACTCCTGATTTCATTTTAAAACATATATCACATTTTTTACTAAACAATCCCACAATATCACCTCATATATAATAATATTATATCATAATTTTAATTATTTAATTTCCAAAAAGTTACTGTGTTTAAATCATAACCTTTATTATTAACCTCATTAATTATTTTCTTATAATTATCTGATTGAGTATTTTTCATTTTTCTATATCCGCCAAAAGACTTGGGAGCAATTGAAGGAAGATTTTCTAATAACCAATAATATTCTTCTTTATCTTTTTCTTCATCTATACTTGGTTTGATAACTCTGTTGTAATAATCTTCTTTAGATTCAGTTCCAGATTCTTCAGCATATAATTGTAGTTTTTTTAATTCATCAAGTCTACTACCAATAGTAATATCTAATTGATGATGTGTTTCCTTAGCTGCTTCAAATCTTTTTGCTAATATCATAAAATCAACTAATCTTTCATAATTATTTCTTTGATATGCATAAAAAGAATATGGGTATAATTCATTTGCTTTCTTTAAACATTCAATCGCCAAATCATATTTATTTTCTTTTTTGTATTCCGTAGCTTGTCTATTCAAAATTTGCTCTGGCATATAAACTACACTTTTACCACCATCCGGATATTTCTTTGCTTCAGATATTGGAATAGATTTAATTCCTTCAATTGTAGTTAAATCATATTTATCCATAAATTCTTTTTTTCTTTCTTCATTATATCTTGAATACTCTTCAGGATCAAAATTATCATTAATATTTAGATTTATACTAAAACTTATTTCTTTATTATTTTTATTAAAAAGCTTACTAAATAATCCCATAAATTTCACTACCTACCATATCAATTATATCATATTTTTCTATGTTCATTTATAATCTTAAAAGGTTTAAAACTGTTTAAAAAACTTATCTAAAACTTATCTAAAACACTTTTTCGAGGTAAAATTACCTAAAAATTGTAAGTAGTAAAAAGCTCGCAAGTCCTTTATTTATAAGGCTTTACGAGCTTATTTTCCGCAACACTGTTTATACTTGCGTCCACTGCCACAAGGACATAAATCATTTCTTCCCACTTTATTCACTTTTTTAGGTGCAGCTTTCTCTTTCTCTTTACCATCATTAGCTTTCCCCTCTAAAGTTTGCTTTCTCTCAATATTTTGTCTTATTTCAGCGTTTAATAAGAATGTAGCAATTTGATTATCAATTCTAGTTAAAAAGCTTTCAAATAATTCAAAACCTTCCATTGTATAAGCCTGAATAGGATTTACCTGTCCATAACCACGAAGACCAATGCCTTCTTTTAAATGTTCCATAGCACTCATATGATCAACCCAATTAGAATCTATAACTCTTAAAGTAATTGCTTTCTCAAAATCATCGCTAACAGGAACATCTTTAATCTTCTTTTCATAATCATCTATAACTAAATCTGTAATATAAGACACAGTTTCTTCATCATTTAAATCTTTAATATCAACAAATTTCAAATTATTCTTTTTTAAATAATTATTATTAACATATTCTACAATCTCATCTTTATCCCCTTCAGTCAAATAACCCTCTGGTTCAATATGAGATTCACATAAATCTGCAATAACATTTCTAAATGTAGTAATAACTCTATCATGAATAGAATCCATATCTAATACTTCATTACGTCTTGCATAAATAATCTCTCTTTGTTCATTTAAAACATTATCATAATCTAATAAACTCTTACGAATATCATAGTTATTGCCTTCTACTTTCTTTTGAGCAGACTCAATAGAACGCGTTAAAGTTTTACTACGTATTGCTTGGTCATCAACACCTAAATTTTGTAGCATAGATTTAATTCGGTCAGTACCAAATCTCCTCATTAAGTCATCATCAAACGAAACAAAGAATTGACTCATACCAGGATCCCCTTGACGTCCAGCACGACCACGTAACTGATTATCAATACGACGAGACTCATGTCTTTCTGTACCAATTACACATAAACCACCTAGCTCTAAAACACCTTCACCAAGCTTAATATCTGTACCACGACCGGCCATATTAGTTGCTAAAGTAATAGCATTTTTTTCACCAGCATGAGCAATTATTTCAGCTTCTCTCTCATGATTTTTAGCATTTAAAGTTTCATGTTTAAGACCAGCTTTATCTAATAATTTACTTAAATATTCATTTGCTTCTACACTAATAGTACCAATTAAGATAGGTCTACCAGTTTCATGAATTTCCTTAACAGTAGCAATAATTGCTTTATATTTAGCATCACTTGTAGCATATACTAAATCTGCTAAATCTTCACGAATAACAGGCTTATTAGTAGGTATTTGAATAACATACATATTATAAATATTTCTAAATTCTTCTTCTTCTGTCTTAGCAGTACCTGTCATACCGGATAATTTATTATACATTCTAAATAAATTTTGAAATGTAATAGTAGCCATAGTTTTTGTTTCAGTATTAATAGTAACTCCCTCTTTAGCTTCTATTGCTTGATGTAATCCATCACTAAATTGACGTCCTTGCATTAATCTACCAGTAAACTGGTCAACTATAATAACTTCATCATTATTAACTACATAATCAACATCTTTTTTAAACCCATAATTAGCTTTTAAAGCCTGATTTAAATGATGTACTAAAGCGGTATTGTCTAAATCATATAAATTCTTTAAATGAAAAATATTTTCAATCTTTTTACTACCTTCTTCGGTTAAAGAAACACTTTTAGTCTTAGCATCTACAACATAATCAGCATTTTCACTTAATTTTTTAACAGCTTTATCTGCATCTACATATAAATTTTTAGAATTAAATCTTCCTCCAGAAATAATAAGTGGTGTTCTAGCTTCATCTATTAAAATAGAATCTACCTCATCAACAATACAATAATTAAGAGGTCTTTGCACTCTATCTTCACGACGAGCTACCATATTATCTCTTAAATAATCAAAACCAATCTCATTGTTAGTAGAATATAAAATATCAGCATCATAAGCCTCTTTCTTCTCTTTTGGAGATAATTCTCTCATATTTAATCCAACGCTAAGTCCTAAAAAACGATAAATATTTCCCATCCACTCTGAGTCACGTTTAGCAAGGAATTCATTAACAGTAACAATATGAACCCCTTTACCAGTTAAAGCATTTAAATATGTAGGCATAGTCTCTGTTAAAGTTTTACCTTCACCAGTTTTCATTTCCGCAATATTACCAAAATGAAGTGCTAAACCACCTAATATTTGAACATAATATGGTTTCTCTCCAATTACTCTATAAGCAGCTTCTCTAGCTACAGCAAAAGCAGGAACTATTAAATCATCTAATGTTTTTCCATTCTCTAATTCTTTTTTAAATTCTTCTGTTTTTGCTTTTAATTCTTCATCAGATAATTTACTCATTTCTTCATCTTTAGCAACTATTGCATCAGCATATTTTTCAAATCTTTTTAATTCTTTATATTCAGTATCTAATAATTTACGTAAAAATCCCATCTGTATTTCACCTTCCATTTCAAAATTATATCATATTTAAAGCCTCAGCACAAACAATTTACATAGTTTAAAAGAAAAGAGTATGTTTTTACTCTAATATTTTTTATTTCTACACTAAAAAAGTGGCTTAAAACCACTTATTTAACATTAATGATACCATAATTTCCATCTTTTCTTCTATACATAACAGAAACACATTCTTCATCAACATTCTTAAATACGAAGAAATCATGATTTAAAAGTTCCATTTGTAAAATAGCTTCCTCTTCATCCATAGGTTTACTATCTATATTTTTTCTTTTAACTACTTTTAAATCTTCCTCTTCATCTTTATCAACATCAAAATCTGTATTAATATCAAGTTCTATAATATTTTTATATTTATGATTTAATTTTGTTTTATTTTTTCTAATTTGTCTTTCTAACTTATCTACCACTAAATCAATAGCAGAATATAAATCATCATGAGCTTCTTCTGCTCTTAAAGTAAACTTATTAGTTGGAACAGTTACTTCAATAATTTGTTCACCATTCTTAACACGAATTATTACAGTAGCTTTTATATTTTTATCACTATCAAAGTATTTATCAAGTCTACCAATTTTCTCTGTGACATAATCCTTTATTGCTTTTGTAACTGTTAATTTGTCTCCTCTAATATAGAGTTCCATATAATCACCTTACCTTCAAGTTTATTATATCACGAATTGTTAAAAAAAACTACTAAATTAAATAGTAGTTAATTCTTTTTCGCAAACGTCTACAGCTTGTAATCCTTTAGAAGTTTCAATTAACTTAAAGTTTACAAGAGAGCCTTCTTTTAAAGTCTTATAACCATCTTTAACAATAGCAGAATAATGAACAAAGATATCTTCAAGTTCTTCATATTCAATAAAACCATAGCCTTTTTCATTATTAAACCATTTAACTTTACCTAGCATATCACACCTCGCCTTTCTACTTCGTAATTCTTATAACATATAAGCTTCCCCTGACCCATAATATAAAGAATAATTTTTTATTCTCTTATTACTAGGACAACCTAAAGATACCATAATATTTTTCAAAATAAAAGTGGTAAAAACTAAAAACCCTAATTTTTGGTTTAAAAATAACTTTTAGTATCTCTTAAGCCATATTATAAATCATTTAAACGTAAAATTAATCTCTTGGAGCAATTCGCTTTATTAATTAAATTTGATGCGTTATACTTTAGCTACAGTAAGGAGAAAAAGATGAAAGAGCAGTTTGTAAATTCTTCGATCAATTTTATAAAAAAATATCAAGAATGTGATGACTTAAAAATCAAAAAACTACGGTATGGATTAGAAGGAATTTACAGTTTGTTTGTTAAATTAACAGTGGTATTTATAATAGCACTCTTATCAAATACTCTTATTCAAACTTTATTATTTTTACTGTTCTATGCTGGTATACGTACTTTTAGCTTTGGATTACATGCAAAAAGCAACATAGCGTGTTGGATTTCCACAATAGCCATTTATAATGTAATACCATTATTGATAAAAAACTACAACTTTTCAGATATAGTAGGATATATCATAATTGGTGCCTCATTAATTGGAATGATGCTATGGGCTCCAGCAGATACTCCAAAAAGACCACTTATTAGAAAAAAACAAAGAACAAAGTGTAAAATATTTTCTATTACAGTAGTCCTAATATATGCAATTATTTTCTATATTAGTAAAAGTAATTTAATAACAAACCCATTAGTATATTCACTAATAGTACAAAGTATATTGATAAATCCAATAACTTATAAAATCACAAATACCAGATTTAATAATTATAAATATTATAAAAAATAAACATGGTTTAAATTATTTGATATAGATTTAAACAAAAGGAAGAAAAAAAGGAGGTAAAAGAATGGAATTTTTAGCAAACTTAATAAGTGGTGCAGCTGAAAAAGCTACTGCAGCACCTTACACATTATGGTTTATTTTTGATGAGCCTGAATGCCCAGAAGATTTAATCTAATTTTAACCCAGAATAAAAGATAAAAGAACTCTTTCCTGAGTTCCTTTATTTTTTATGTTATTTTCTTTTTAGCAGAAATCTTACTAACAAATTGATCATTAATAATACTTACCTTTAATATAGCTTCACTGTTTCTAAAACTCGAGAATATTCCCCAACCTCTCTTTTTACCTTTTGAAGAATAATTTTTCGTACCTAATAAACTAATATCAATCTCATTAGAAAAAGTATTTCTAATTTCAATAACAATAAAATCTTCTTCATCATATAAATCGATTGTTAAAATCTTTTTAGTACTATTTAAACAAGCTTCTATTGCATTATCTAAAGCAATAACCATTTTCTCAACAAAAACATTATAACGTCTAGGCTTCAAAACCGTAAAAATATCATAACGAACATTATTTGAAATATTAACATTTATCTCATCCAAATAGGGATTTAATTTTTGATAGATAATTCCATTAATACCATAAGGAACTACTCTCATTTTTTCTGAAAAATGAATGCTTTTACTAAACTGCAAAATTAAGTCATCAACTAAAGCAGCAGCTTTCTTATTAGAAACAGATTTAATACTCAAAAGTTTAGCCATTAAATTATGTTTAAAAATACTATTTTCTTCTTCTGTTTTTATGTAAAGTTCATTATTCTCTTTTAAAGTTTCCAAAAATTTAGTTTCTTCGGCTGAATAAACTTTAAATCTAAATAATACTATAAACACTAACAAAACAAGTAACAAAATTATATTTAATAACATTCCAGATTTTAAATTACGCAAATTTGAAAAAATTGCATATCCAATTATAAAAGTAAAAATTGAAAACAAGATTAATGCCAAATCAGCAAATTTAAAACTAGAAATAGATTTCCATAACTTATTAACAAGTCTCTTAACAGTAACGCTCTTGCCCAATATAATTAACATATCAAATACGAAAAATGACATTACAATAGTAAGAATATCCATATTAGATGATATATCATAATGAAATAAAAAGGATATCATAGAAACAATAAGCATTGAAAATAAATCTAAGAACGTTCCACATAGCCAAATAAACAGTACATAAAATATAAATTTATTTAAAGGTAATGGCTTTATCTTCCAAAATAATATTGGATAAAAAATAAAATATGAGAAAAGACTAATATACTTTAAATCAAACATTTTAACAAAAGTTAAAAAGAGGACGCCTAAAATATAAAGTAAATAAACTGGCCATTTAAAATGTATCTTAGCATCAGAAAAATTATAATAAACAAATGAAACACCAAAAGTAGAAAATAAACAAGCAATAAGTAAAGCAACTATTTTAATCATTAAAGGCCTCCCTATATTTCTTAACTAACATATAAACTTTCTTACCATTAGTTAAGACGAAATAACCATCCTTAAAATTCTTTTCAGTAACATAATCTTTATTTACAATACAAGATCTATGACACTGAACAAATCTAGAATCTAAATAAGTAAGCATTTCTTTTATAGGGATACCAACTTTATAAGTGTTAGTAAGTGTAACAATAACTAATTTTCTCTCCTCAGTTTCTCTATAGATATAAAGAATTGATCTATAATAAATATTTAAATCAATATTATTAGCATTATACTTAAACATTTTATTATCAAAGTTTCTTTTCAAAATTTCCCGAATATCTTTTTTAAATCTTTGATCAAATTCATGAAACTTCTCAATAAAATCAAAAACTTCATAAACTGCTCTATGAGCACTTTCAAACATCTTATCATGATTCGTTATAAAAATAATCTCACTCTCATAATCTATATCACGAATCATTTTAGCAACACTAATACCACTAACCCTATTTCCAAGGTCAATGTCTAAGATATATATTTTTCTCTCAGATGTATTCTGAATTTCATCTTTAAGAGCGCAAGTTATTTTCGTAAAACCTAATACCTCCATATTTTCTTCTACAACTTCGCCTAATAATCTTTTAATGTGTGCAATTTCTTCTTTACTATCATCAATAACAATAAACTTTATCAAATCCAATCACTCCAACACCAGTTACTATAAGTAATTATAGTATAATTGTCTCTTATTGTCAAAAAAAATATGATGTTAAACATCACATTTTTTTACTTTTAGTAAACCATTTAAAACAGATAGAGCAGGATTTTCTAAATAGTATATAACAACGCCATTCACTTTTATATGAGGTATTAGAGAAGATGATCCAAAAAGAATAACATAATCTTTAAAATTATCTTTTAAATACTCTAGTATTTTAGGAATATCTTTAAAATATTTGATATCAAAATATAAAGCATCTTCTAAATACACAACAAAATAAGATTGATTAATCTCAATATATGTTGCAGACTCATCCATTAAAACATCCTTCATATCCATAAATAAAACCTTATTAAACCCTAACTCTATAAAAATATTTTCCAAAAAAGCACAATCAGACTCTCTATAAAAAGGATTCTTTAAGATAGTTATATCACTTCCAAATAGTTTACTTTTAATTCTTTCTTTTTTAAGCATATGTGTAAATTCTATTATAAACAAATCTTTATTAATTAAAAAACCTTTCTTAACGCAATCTTTGCTAGTGCTTTCAATAATCTTATCTTTATAAACAAGATAAAAGGTATTGTCTCTAAAATAAATAATCATGGCCTCACTCATTTCTTTTTCATATTTAAGCTTTGTTGCAATCCCACCTCGAATATGCCTAACTTTAGTATGCTCCAAAAAAACATTCTTAACCTTTAAATAAAGTTCAAAATCTAATTTCTTTAAACCAATACTTAAATGCTTATGACAAACCGATTTTGAAATATGAAAATATTTTGCTGTCTCTCTAATAGTACTTTTAGTTTCTATTACATAAGATGCTTCTCTTAATATTAAATCATTCTTAATAAAAACCCACCCATTAAATATTATGAGTGAGTTTTATTTTTATGTTTTAACTTAAAGAAGAAACATCCATTTGATAAAAAGCTTCAGGATTAATTAACGCTCCATTATAATAAACCTCAAATAGAAGATTATTTAAACTTTCACTAATTGAATTTGTTCCACTAACTCCAAGAATTTCTCCTTGACTAATAACATCACCTTTTTTAACATTAACACTTGATAAACTATAATAAATAGTTCTCAAATTTGTTGAATGTTCAACTTCCACTACATTTCCAAGTAATTCATCTTCACGAACATCTAACACTATACCATCTAAAACAGAAACACAATCAAATGCCTGATCAGCCTTATATAAAACTCCTGTATTTTTCATATAAGTATCTTCAAAATAAATTAAAGCATTCGCTTGCTCTTCTGGCGTTCCATTAACATCATAAAATGGCTTATCTAAAACAACACCCTCCATTGAAAAAGGTTTAATAATACCTTCCGTAATACCTCCAGGTACATTAATAACAGGAACTGTATAATCATTTACAATTGGTGTTGAAAACAAATAATTAGGATTAGTTTTTAAAAGAGTACTAACTAAACTAACTGTCCCAAACACCAGCATAAGAATGATTACATAAACAGTTGGTAAAACATAACTTCTAAGTTTTCTTTGTTTCAAATCTTATCTTCCTTTCTAATAATAAGTTGAACAAGATTTGAATATTTATACTTAAATATTTGTTATTTCTGTATTTTTATAATAATGTTTTAAAATATCTTGATATTGATACCCTTCGCGAGCCATACCTTGTGCTCCATATTGACTCATACCTACTCCGTGTCCAAACCCATAAGTAGTTATTAAAATATTATCTCCTTCTTCTTTAATTTCAAAATCAGTTGATTTTAAGGATAGTTTTTGAAAAATTTCTAATCCTGTAAAACTTTTACCATTTATAATAATACTACGTACATAATGTGTATCCGACCTATTAATAGTCCCTAATTCTAGATTAACAGCAGTTATTCCTAATCTATCAAAGAAACTAGCTTTAGACATAGTTCTAACTGATTGATAAGATTTATAATTTTTATCCCAACTAGAGGGAACACTAACAAGATATTCTCGTGTTTCATTAAAAACCGGAACAGAACTTTCAGTATACCCATTAGAAATAGCAAAATAATAAGCAGTTATTATAGACCCATCATAAGTAACAACTTGTCCTTTTGTATCCTCTACAGCCCTCTTAACACGCTCATAATAATATTGAAAATCATTTCCCCATTTTGTTTTCATTTGTTCAACTGTTAAATATACCTGGTCATTTATAGTAGTACTTAACACATAATTAGGAATGTTATTTATTCGATTTAAAGCAAAAGAACGAGATGCTACCGCTTGTGCTTTTAAAGCCTCCATTTCAAAAGAAGCAGGCATTTCTCCAGCTACAACCCCTATAATATATTCTTCTAAATCTATCTTATAAGCATTGCTTTTATCTTTTTGAGAACTAATTAAAACCTCAATATTATGACTAGTACTATTATCATCTTCAATATTATCAACTTGAGAATTTTCCTCTAAATTTTGATTAATATCTAGCTTATTTTCTAAAGTATCAGCAAAAACAAAAGAACTATCTGCCTCTTTATTATCAGTAAAAACAGCAATTGGTAATAATAAAACTACAATAATTAATAATAATCTATTCATAATATCTCCTTATCTATATCTATATATATGAAGTGAAATATAAAAATATTTATACAAAAAATAAATAAAATAAATAGTTGTAAAACAAGACCTTTTTAGGATATAATAGTAAATAGAATAAGAGGGATAAACATGAATAAATTACTAAAAAATATGTTTGTAAATAATAAACGTGTAATCGTACGATGCGACTTTAATGTACCTATTCTAAATGGCAATATTCTAGATGATACAAAAATTAAAAAAAGTTTAGACTCAATAAACTATTTATTAAAAGAAAACTGTAAAATAATCCTTTTAAGTCACTTAGGACGTGTTAAAACAGAAGAAGATAAATTAACAAATAGTTTAAAGCCAGTAAAAGATATGCTTGAAAAATACTTAAATAAGCCTATTTTATTTGCTAAAGATATATTAAGTGAAGAAACCAAAAATATGGCCTTAAACTTAAAAAGTGGTGAAATTCTTTTATTAGAAAATACTCGTTTCTTAGATATACCAAACAAATTAGAAAGTATTAGAAATGATGAAGTTGCTAAATATATAGCATCTTTTGGTGAAGTATTTGTTTTTGATGCTTTCGCCGTTGCCCATCGTGACCATACAACAGTAACAGGCATTGCTAAATTCTTACCAAATTGTTTAGGCTTTTTAGCAGAACAAGAAATAAACATGTTAGACAAAACAATCAAAAATCCCGAAAGACCTTTTGCAGTCATGATGGGAGGAGCTAAAGTAGACGATAAATTAGAAATCATTAAAAATTTATTGCCAAAATGTGATTATTTATTGTTAAGTGGTGGGATTGCTAATTCCTTTTTAGTAGCACTTAATCTTAATGTTGGAGCCTCTTTAAAAACAAATAATCCTGAAATAATAAAAGAATTAAAAGCTTTACTTTTAAAATACAAAGATAAATTTGCTCTTCCTCTAGATGTAGTAACAGTTACTACTTATGACAATAATCCCATTATAAAAGCAACAAATAAAATTGAAATCAATGATGTAATAAAAGATATCGGAATGAATTCAATAAAGAAATATAAAAGTATTCTAGAAAAATGCAACACTATATTTTTAAATGGAACAATGGGAATATATGAAGAAAAAGAATTTGCAAACGGAACAAAAGAAATATTAAATATTTTAAGTGAAAAGAAAGATAAAGTAACCATAGGTGGTGGTGATACAATCGCGGCTATCAACAATTTAGGTTTTAAAGGTCAATTTATAAACATATCAAGTGGTGGAGGAGCAACACTAGAATATATAGCAAAAGGCCATTTACCAGGCTTAGATGTCATAATGGAGGAAGATAATATTGAAATACTTGATTTGTAACTTAAAAGCCAATAAAACTTATGAAGAAATATTAGAATATAAAGAAGAACTGCAAAAAACAGATAAAGAAAATCTAAACTTTATTTTAGCACCTAGCAATATCTATTTGCCATTATTTAAAAATGAAAATGTTTTACTGTCCGTCCAAGATATAAGTCTAAACGATGACTTACACTTAACAGGAGACATCAGTAGTAATCAATTAAAAAGTTTAAATGTAAAATATGCTTTAATAGGCCACTATGAAAGAAGAAAATATTATAACGAAAAAGAAAGTATTTTGCGAAAAAAAATAGATATTTGTCTTAAAAACAACATAAAAGTAATATACTGTATTGGGGAAACCCTAGAAGAATTAAATCGTAAAGTAGAATATCAAGTCTTAGAAAAAGAACTAGCAAATGTTCTAAACTACATTCCCAGAGAACAATTTAAAAATATTATAATCGCCTATGAACCAGGTTACTTAATTGGTTCAAATACTATCCATGACTTAAATAAAATAAATGAAATGATAAGTTTTATTAAAAAACTAATAAAAGATTACTATAATGAAGAAATAGATGTAGTATTCGGTGGTAATGTTAATGAAAATAATATAGAAGCCTTAAAAAAACTAAAAATTATAGATGGATTTCTTGTTGGAACTAGTAGTCTAAATCCTTCAAATATTAAACAAATTATTACGAAAAGCACGGTATTATAGCACGTGCTCTTTTTTTTCGACATCACTCGACATCACTTTACAGAGATAGACAAAAGATTTACTAGAACTATTAAAAAAACTGTGCTATACTTTAAGTGCGTGTAGTAAATAAGAAAACTAAATAAAAGGAGAAAACATGAAAAACACAGTTAGAGTTTTAGTTGTAGATAACAATAAAAATGTAACAACTAAAATAGAAAATCAGTTTAGTAGTCACGCTAGTATAGAAGTAGTAAAAACAATTGAGAATGGAAAAGATGCATTAAACTACATTCTTGAGAAAAACAAAGAATTTGATATTATTGTAATGGATATCATCTTACCAAGCGTAGATGGCCTTACAATACTAGAAAAAATGCAGGAACAAAACATTAAGAAAAAAGTCATAGTTTTAACCAGCTACAAGAAAGAATACACAATTAATATGGCTAATCTTTATGGAGTAAACTACTATATGCTAAAACCTTTTAGTATTTTAGCCTTAGAAACAAGAATATTAGAACTTGGTAATAACACATATCACAAAGAAGTATTAAGTGAACAAGAAGAAATAGTTCATGTAGCAATAAGTAAATTGTTACACCAACTAGGAATACCAAGTCATATTAAAGGCTATACTTACATTAGAGAAAGCGTATTCTTATTCTACAAACATCATGATATTTATGGTGGTATAACAAAAGAAATATATCCTGAAGTTGCCTTAAGATTCTCAACCACTGCTTCCCGTGTTGAAAGAGCAATTCGTCACGCAATCGAAGTTAGTTGGAACAGAGGAGATTATGATTTAATGGAAGAAATATTCGGAAACAGTGTAGCTTTCGACCGAGCTAAACCTACAAATTCGGAATTTATTGCAACAATAGCTGACCGTTTAAGATATGATAAAAAATTATTACATATATAAAAGGCCTAGCCTTTTTTTTCTGCAAAAATTTGTAATTTTTAAAAAGATATGTTATTATTTTAAAGGAGAGTGAATGAATATGAAAAAAATTCTAACTGTTGTTCTAGACGGGTTTGGCTATCGTGAAGAAGAGTATGGAAATGCCATAAAAATGGCTGACACCAAGAATTTCGACCGTTTATGGGAAAAATACCCACATACTACTCTTTATGCTTCAGAAGAATATGTAGGCTTAAATCCAGGTGAATTTGGAAACAGTGAAATTGGCCACATGACTATAGGAGCTGGCCGTAAAATTAAACAACATGGCCCTAGAATAACCGAATTTTTAAAAAATATAAACACAGATAATATAGCCTTTAAAAGCCTTTTAGAAGAAGCAAAAAAGAATACTATTCATATTATAGGACTTTATAGCGATGGAAATGTTCATTCAAGCGAAGAACATTTTCTAAGCATGTATAACATATTAAAAGAAAATAATGCTAAAAATATTCATTTTCATTTAATAACCGATGGTAGAGATACAAAAGTAAATGCGGGCGTTAACTTTATTAAAAACTTAGAAGAAAAAATAAGTGCCGACGAAACTACAGATATCGCAAGTATATGTGGAAGATATTATGCAATGGATAGAGATACTAACTATGATCGTACGAAAATATATTATGATTTAATTACAAAAGGAATAGGTATTAAAGCAAAAAATGCAACAGATGGAGTATTATCTCTATACAAAAAAAATCAAACAGATGAGTTCCTATACCCCATAATTATTAATGAAAAAGCCACTATCAAAGATGGAGATATAATCTTATGGATGAATTTTCGTAGTGACCGTGGAAAACAAATAATCCGTTCTTTAACAAATAAAGATTTTAATGAATTTCCTATCTATCAATTTAACAATTTAAAAGTATATAGTTTCTTTCCCCTAGATAAAGACATAAAAACAATAAACATCTTAGAAGATATTAATATTATAAATCCTTTAGGAAGATATCTAAGCAGTTTAGGATTATCTCAAACCCGTATTGCAGAAACAGAAAAATATGCTCATGTAACCTATTTCTTTGATGGAATGTATAATGGCAAAATAGAAAAATGTGATAAAATTTTAATACCATCGCCTAAAGTAAAAACTTATGACTTAAAACCAGAAATGAGTGCAACTGAAATAACTAAAAAAGCTATAAGCTGCATGGAAAAAGACGTCGATTTTATTTTTATGAACTTTGCTAATCCTGATATGGTTGGTCACACTGGTAATCTAGATGCCACTATTAAAGCTGTAACCACAGTTGATGTATGTTTAGAAAGACTATACGAAGTTGCAGAAGATAATTTTTATACAATGGTCATTTTAGCAGACCATGGAAATGCAGATATAATGTTAGATGAATTTAAAAACCCGGTAACAACACATACAACAAGTAAAGTGCCCTTCATTATAACAGATTTAAATGTAGAACTAAAAAAAAGTGGAGACCTAACGAATGTAGCTCCCACAATTTTAGAATATATGGATATAGCACTCCCAGAAGAAATGCAAGAAACCAATTCTCTAATCGTATAATGTTGATAAACATGCATTTATCAACATTTTTTATTCTTCTTTTTCTTCTTTAAAAACTGCCTCTACATCTGTATAAGCACTCTCTGTGCCTTTAACATAATAAAATAAAGTAGCTTTTTTAGTATTATTAGTTTGTTTTCCACTTACTGCATCTAAAATAACTCCAACAACGTTAGGTGGTGTTTCATACCATGATACTTCTTTATCCTTTTGCAATTCCTGAACCGTATCAGCCCATATATTCTTAGAAATATAAGAATCATTAGGCTTAGTCTTTCTATTATCATCATAGCCAACCCAAGTAACCATTAAAACATCTGAATTATAGCCTGCTATCCAAAAATCAGTATCTGTAGTACCAGTTTTTATCGCGTATTTATGAGATAATTTAGAAGCAATAGTTAAAGCTGTAGGTCTTGCATAATCCAAAAATTGACCATTTGTAGTTCCAGTAAGCATTTCATTTAAAATATAAGTATAATTTTCATTTAATACTAATGAAGATTTCTCTTTTTTTTCATATAAAATATTTCCTTCGCTATCCTCTATCTTTCGAATTAAAGAAACTTCTTCTTTGTATCCACCAGTTGCAAAAGTATTATATCCCCTAGCTAAATCTAAAACCGACATCTCTCCAGTACCTAAGGCAAGAGAAGGAACACTTTGAAAATTAGCTTTAATACCTACTCTTTTAGTCGTATTTACTAGTTTATCAGCCCCAATAAACATATTTGTTTTAACAGCATAAACATTATCAGAAACTGCAATAGCTTCTGCCATAGTAATCGGTTTATTAGCATAAATACTACCATAATTTTTAGGAGAATAAACAGTACCATTACTTAGAGTAAAACTAGTATATTGACTATTAAAAGTAGATGAAGAAGTCATACCTTCTTCTAAAGCTCCATAATATAAGAATGGCTTCATAACAGATCCAACTTGTCTAGTAGCCTGTGTTGCCCTATTATATTGGCTCCTAGCATAATTAATACCTCCAGATAAAGCAATGACTCCCCCTGTTTTAGGATTTACAATAACACTAGCAGATTGTAACTCACTATCTTCTTTAACATAATTTAAAATTGATTTTTCTAAAGTTTCTTGAGCATCTAAATCTAAATAAGTGTAGATTTTAATACCACCATTCTGAATTAAAGCCTCTGGAATAGTTTTAATACTTCTAAGTTCTTGTAATACAGCATCTTGATAATACATAAGCATGTCTAAATTTTCTTCACTACTTTTTCCATAAATAGAAATCTTTTCTTGAAATAAAGAATTCAAGGTTTCTTCCGTAATAAAACCATTAGCAACCATACTCTTACCAACTATTTTAGCTCTTTTTATTGATAAATCATAATTAGCAACCGGATTATAATACCCAGGACTATTAGGAATACCTGCTAAAATTAAAGCTTCTTCTAAGGTTAAATCTATTGGTTCTTTATTAAAATAATAACGACTAGCATTAGCAATACCAAAGTTACCTTGACCATAATTAATAGTATTTAAATAACCTTCTAATATTTCATCTTTAGAATAATGTACTTCTAATTCTAAAGTTAAGAAAGCTTCTTCAATTTTTCTTTCCCAAGTAGAAGCAAAATCTAAATAAATATTTTTAACATATTGCTGAGAAATAGTAGAAGCTCCTTGTGTAATCTTCTTATTCTTAATATTTAAATACATAGCTTTTGCAATTCTTAAATAATCAAATCCATGATGTTCATAAAAATTCTTATCTTCAATACTAACTACCGCATTTATTAAATTATAATTAATATCTTCTAAAGAAGCCCATTTGCTAGTACTACTCCCCTGATATAATAAAGTATCAGACCCATCATATATATAATACTGACCTGCAGTTCTAAGCTCTAATTTAGGACTTAAAAAAGCATAAATATACAGTCCCATAATAATAACAATAAAAGATAAGAAAGAAAAAACACTAAACTTAAATAAAAACCTTAAAACACGCAAACTATCTCACCCTTTTATTAATATGAAACAAAATAAATTAATTATAGCCATTTTTTTATTTAAGTTGTATTTCTAAAAGTTATTTAGTATAATAAAACTAATAAATGAGGGATTACTATGAACTATAATCTGACAGTAAGTACTTACGAATCTGATGATTTATTATTTAAAAATATAACTACATGTAAAATAGAAGATAACTTTCTAACATTTCATACAGATAATGATAATATAAGGATTAACCGGCAAAACTTTAACTTTATAAAAGAAAACTTAGAAACAATATTTAAAATAAATCTCCAAGAATGTGTTTTAACTTTAAAAGAAGTAAATCAAAATGTAAATATCCCCATAGAGTATATAAACTATATAGATGCTAATAATAAAATATTAATTGAATATAAATTAATAAGCCAAGAAAATCCTTTAAAAATTGAATTAGAAATAGGAAGTGAACAAAATGAAATATAAAATATTAGAATTAGAAAATAAAATAAAAAATAGTCTAAAAGAACTAGACTATGAAGTAGAAAACGTAACTTTAAACCCCTCAAATAGACCAGATTTAGGAGATTATCAATATAACGGAATAATGCCTCTAGCTAAAAATTATCACAAAAATCCTGTCTTAATAGCAAATGAATTAGTTACTAAATTAAAAGAATATGAAGAGTTAAAAGATGTATCTGTCGCAGGTCCTGGTTTTATAAACTTAACATTTAGTGATACTTTTTTAATTGACTTTATGAATGAAAGCAATAAAGACATCACCATTAATTATAATTTAGGAATAAATAAGACCATTTTCTTAGATTATGGTGGCCCAAACGTAGCAAAAGTTTTACATGTAGGCCATTTAAGAAGTGCAAATATTGGTGAAGCTCTAAAAAGATTATGTCAAAAAGTAGGCTGTAAAACCATCGCTGATGTCCATTTAGGTGATTGGGGAAGACCAATGGGAATGGTTATACTGGAAATTAAAAATAGATATCCCGATTTAGCATACTTCAAACCAGATTATAATGGTGAAGAAGTAGAATTTAATATTACAAATGAAGACTTATTAGAGTTGTATCCCATTGCTACTACCAAAGCCAAAGAAAACGCTGAAATTATGGAAAATGCTCGTAAAATTAATTATGAACTTCAAAATAAACAAATTGGTTATTATTCTTTATGGAAAAAAATTGTAGAAGTTAGTTTAAAAGAAGTAAAAAGACTATATAAAGACTTAAATGTAGATTTTGACTTATGGGAAGGAGAAAGTGATAATTCTTTCTATATTGATGAAATGATGGAATATTTATATGGTAAAAACATAATTGTAGAAAGTGAAGGAGCAAAAGTTATCCCTGTTAAAGAAGATAGTGATAAATTAGAAATGCCTCCATTAATATTAATTAAAAGTAATAAAGCTGTTTCTTACGAGACAACTGACCTAGCAGCCATATGGGAAAGAACAAAAAAATTTAATATTGATGAAATATGGTATTTAACAGATAAACGTCAAGAATTGCACTTTACTCAAGTATTTCGTGCAGCTTATAAAAGTGAAATGATAAAACCAGAGTTAAAGTTAATATGGAGCGGCTTTGGAACAATGAATGGACCAGATGGAAAACCATTTAAAACCAGAGATGGAGGAGTTATGCCCTTATCCGATTTATTAGATATGGTAACAGAAGAATGTGAAAAAAGATTAAATGAAAGTATTACCGAAAATAGAAAACAAATTGCCAGAACTATAGCTATCGGAGCAATTAAATATGCAGACTTATTACCATATAGAGCAACCGATTATAATTTTGACATTGAAAAATTTACAGACTTAAATGGTAAAACAGGAACATATCTTCTATATTCTACATTAAGAATGAAATCTTTACTTAAAAAAGCCCAAGAACAGAATATAGAATTTAAAGAAATAACAAAAATAGGAGCCTCAGAAAGAAAAATAATCCTATCAATGCTAGACTTAAAAAGAATTATTAAAAGAAGTTATGAAAATTATTCTTTAAATGAAATCGCAGAATATTTATATAAAACAACCAATCTATACAATAATTTTTATGCCGAAAATAAAGTACTAACAGAGCAAAATAAAGACTTAAAAACATCATGGTTAACACTCACAAATATTATTTATAATAACAATTTATATTTATTAAACATTCTAGGTATAAATATTCCCGAAAAAATGTAAATTAAGAATTGACAAATATAGTTTTTAATATTACAATTACAAAAGTTAGAAATGGACTACACAAAAATCAAAAACTATCATATAATGTCTTGACACTAACAAAAGGAGATTATGAATATGAAATTAAGTGATATACCAAAAGAAGAATTAGAAGCAATGAATTATGATGATATTGCCTTTGCAATCTTAAATGAAGAAAAGAAACAAATGAAAATAAACATTCTTTTCAAAAAAGTTTGTAATGCCTTAGAACTAAGTGAACAAGAATATGAAGCAAAAATAGCAGATTTCTTTGAATTATTAACAACAGACAAAAGATTTATTATGTTAGAAGATGGTTCCTGGGACTTAAGAGAACATCACAATCCAAAAGTAATCGTTGATGAAGACGAGGATGAAATGGTTATCGCTGAAGTAGATGATGAACCTACAGAATTAGAAGAAGAACAAGAAGAAGATATCTTTTATGAAAATGATAACGACGATGACATTCCAGATGACGATTTAGATGATTTAGTAGTAATTGATATGGACGAAGAAGAAGCAAACAGTTAATGTTTGTTTTTTTCTAGATTTTTGTTATAATATTGATTAGAAAGGAAACAAATTATGATTGAAAGATTAGAAACAATTTTAGAAAAATACAACGAATTACAAAAAGAATTAACAAATCCTGAAATCATTAGTGACTATAATAAATTAAAAACATTATCCAAAGAATCCAGTGATTTAGAAGAAACCGTAAAAAAATACGAAGAATATAAAGAAACAATCAAAGCAATTGAAGAAGCAAAAGCTTTACTAAAAGATGAAGAACTAAAAGACTTAGCAACCCTAGAATTAGAAACAAACAAAGAAAAATTAGAAACAATTACTAAAGAATTAGAAATATTACTTGTACCAAAGGATGAAAATGATGGCAAGAATGTTATCATGGAAATACGTGGTGCTGCCGGTGGAGATGAAGCAAATATTTTTGCTGGTGACTTATACAGAATGTATACCTATTATGCAGAAAAAAATGGCTGGAAAATAGAAGAATTACACTCTATTGAAGGTACCAGTGGTGGCTATTCTCAAGTAGAAATTATGATAAAAGGCGAAGATGTATATAAAAAGTTAAAATATGAAAGTGGTAGTCATAGAGTCCAAAGAGTACCAGTAACAGAAACTCAAGGAAGAGTTCATACTTCAACCGCAACAGTATTAGTAATGCCAGAAATAGTAACTTCTAATATTGTATTAAAAGAAGCAGATATAAAAATGGACGTATACCACTCAAGTGGAGCCGGTGGTCAATCTGTAAATACTTCTAATTCAGCTGTAAGATTAACTCATATTCCAACAGGAGCTGTAGTAACTTGTCAAATTGAAAGAAGCCAATTAAAAAATAGAGAGCGTGCTATGGAAATGCTAAAAATCAAAATAAATGATGAAATGCGCAATGAAGAAGAAAAGAAATTAGGTGCCGCTAGAAAAAGTAAAATAGGAACTGGAGACCGTAGTGAAAAGATTAGAACTTATAACTATCCTCAAAACCGTGTAACAGACCATCGAATTAATTTTTCAATTATGAGCCTAGACCGTGTAATGGATGGTGAATTAGAACCAATTATTGAAGCTTTACAAACAGAAGATTTAAGACTTAAACTAGCAGGAGAAACTTTTGAATAATATTGGTATCGCAGATTTAACACTTTTAAAAGAAACTTATAAAGGCGATTTAAAAGAAGCCTATAAACTTTTAAAAAAAAATTACCCAATACAATATTTAATTGGATATGTAGACTTTTATAATTATAAAATTAAAGTAAACGAAAATGTTTTAATACCAAGATTTGAAACAGAACTATTAATAGATAAAAGTATAAAATATCTAAAAAAGAAAGTTATTAAAAAAGCAATAGATATTTGTACTGGAAGTGGATGTATTGCTATTACTTTAAATAAAGAACTAAATATAAGCTTCGATGCTTGTGATATCTCAAATCCTGCTCTTACATTAGCAAAAGAAAATGCAAAAGAAAATAATGCAAATATTAAATTCTTTAAAATTGATGTTTTAAATGACCATATAAAAGAGAAATATGATTTAATAGTAAGTAATCCACCCTATGTTAAAAAAGACGAATATACCTCATTAGAAACAAAATATGAGCCTCAAATAGCATTGTTTGCAAATAATAATGGTTTAGAATTTTATGAAGCAATTATAAAAGAAGCTAAAAATATATTAAATAAAAAAGGTATTATTATTTTTGAGATAGGTGCAACAATTGCAAATGATATAAAAAATATAGTTCTTAACTATTATCCAGAGTCTAACATAATAGTAGAAAAAGACTTTAATAATTTAGATAGATTTATGTTTATTGAAACATAAATTTTTTTATGAAAAAAAGTACCAATTAATCTTGATACTTAATTACAACATGACGATTAGGCTCTTCTCCTACACTTTCCGTTTTAATATTTTTAAAACTTACTAAAGCACTATGAACAATTCTTCTTTCATAAGAATTCATATTATCCATAGATACATCTATCTTTGTTTTAATAACATCTCTCGCCAAATTTTTAGCTAATTTTTCTAATCTTTGAATTTGTTTATCTCTATAATCTTCAACATCTAAAATAATTCTAGGACCATTAAAAGTAATATTACTAATATATTGCCTAACAAGAGTAGAAAGAGCATCTAAATTCTGTCCATTTTTACCAATCAATAAAGGATTATTAGAAGAATATATTTTCATAGTAATAGTATTTTCATCATTTCGAACTTCAATATTTGCCTGAATACCCATTCCTTTAATAATATTCTTTACAAAATCTAAAGCACAATCTATTAGTTCTGACTTTAAAAAACCTGAACATTCATAAGTAATTCCTTTTAAAAAACTCCCTTTTATCTCATTAAAAGAATAAATAATTTCTGATTGTTGAGCATTTAATTCTACCAATACTTTATTTAAAGCTTCTTCTTTAGTTTTAGCAACTTCCTTTACTACATTCATGACTATTTCCCTTTCTTATTTGATTTACTAGGTTTAATGATAACATTTTTATTTTCTTCTTTTTCATCTAATTTTTTAAATACAAAATTTTGTAATACAACAAACCCATTTGTAGCAACCCAATATAAAGCAACTGCTGTAGATAAATATAAAGAAGCTACAGAAATCATAATAATCATAAATTTAAACATGAATTGCATTTGCCTTTCCATTTCTGGACTACCTGATTGATTTCCTGCCATAGCATTTTTAAATGATAAATAAGTAGTCAATATGATAAGAGCAATAATAATAATATAAGCCCATTCATGGTTTTGGAATAATCCCACAATAGGAGTTTTTCCTAAGGTCAAACCTAAAAACTTATCCTCAAATATCGCAGGCGTACGATTAATAGCTTGTAAGAATGCAAAGAACAATGGAAGTTGAATAAAAGCAAGTAAACAACTACCAAAAGGACTAATATTATACTTTTTATAAACTAACATCATTTCCTGGCTTTTCGCAAGCATTGCCTCATTATCAGTCTTATTCGCATATTTCTTTTCAATACGAGCAAGCTCTGGTTGTGCCTTTTTCATATTATTAGATTGTTTTTGTGTTTTTCTTGAAATAGGCATCAATATTAAACGGATAAGTAATCCTACTATAATAACAGATAAACCAAAACTGTTCATCATATAACCAAGATTTAAAATAAAAAATGCTAAAGGCTTAACAAAAATCCCTTCCCAAATACCATCTGATTTATTACTTGATAATTTAAAATCAGCACATTTAGGTAACTCTTCATATTTTATTTTAGTTTGTGAAGCATATTTCTGATATAATTTATCAAGCTCTTCATCTTCAGGCTTACATAAAATATCTTTTTGTAATATTTGCCCTGTTTGTTCATATTCTACAGGATTCTTTCCATCCATAATATAATTATTGTTCCCACAAGCTGTCAAAAAACTAACTACAAGAACTAATATTCCAATTTTAATTTTTTTCATTATTTTCCCTTTCTAAAAATAATTGAACAAAATATTTTTCCATATTCTGATAAGTAAAATCTAATATATTCCTCTTCGGAATAATAATATAATTCTTATTCTGAAACAAATCTTCATGACTATCAATAATCATTCTAATTCTTCTCTTAATAAAATTTCGCTCAACTGCATTACCACATTTCTTACTAACTGCAAGACCAAACTTTGGAAAATCAAGTCCATTATCTTTATAATATATATAATAGTACTTATTTTTTAAACAAGAACCCGTACTAATTATATCATTAAAATCTGTATTTTTCTTAACAATTTGATATTTTTTCATAATTCACTTCCAGTATAAATAGAAAAGCAAAAAAATACCACTAAAAAAAGTGGTTATCTAGCTAATACTTTACGACCTTTTCTACGTCTGTTTTTTAAAATATTAGTTTCCTTTCGAGCAAAGAAACCATGTTTTTTTGCCTTTTTACGATTGTTTGGTTGATATGTTCTTTTCATATCTTCACCTCCTTAAAATTTTTTCAAGTGGTTTAATTATAATATTTTTACACAATGAAGTCAAGTTTTTTAAGCAACAAACACAAAAACTACTAGAAATTTTACTTTTTTTAAGACTAAACAAAAAAATTTAAAAGTTATCCTCAAATTATTCACAATCCAACTTTAAAAGAAAAAATAGTTAAATAAATTATAAACAGGATATTTCCCAATAATTGTTAATAAATATCTACTTACTAACAAAATATATAAATTAATAAAACACAGATAAAACCTAAGCAAACAAGCTGTTTTTTAAAAGTTATCCACACTATCAACAATTTAGCTAAAAATACTCAGAAGTTAATAAAAAATTTTTTTAATAAAAATTTGTGAATAGTGTTGATAAATTCATTCTTTTAAGATATTATATGGGATAACTTCTGTTGATAAGTTGTGAATAATTAACATTTTAAATTTTATACTTTAAATTAAAATAAAAATGCGATACAATTAAGTAGTTACAAGTTACTAGACTGTGGGGTGAGGTTATTTGAGTAATCAAGAATTACTGAAAAGTTTTTTAGACAATATATATAAAGAAATAAATCCAGCATCATTCCATGCATGGTTCAATGATTTAAAAATAATCTCTCTAACAGAGAATAAAATAACTTTTGAAGTTCCCATGGAAATACATAAAAAAATGTTAGGCGATAACTACTACTCTTTAATTGAAAAAACACTTTATCAGATTACAAATATAAATTATGATATAAACTTTGTTTTAGAAAGTGAATTGGATACACTTCCCAAACCAGTTGTGGATAAAGAAGATGTTATCAACAATAACTTTAAAACAAACCTAAATCCCAACCTAAACTTCGATACATTCGTAGTTGGAGACACCAACCGTTTAGCTAAAGTAGCTGCTATGGCAGTAGCAGAAGCTCCTGGAAGAATTCATAATCCCTTATTTATATATGGTAAAAGCGGATTAGGAAAAACCCATTTAATGCACGCTATTGGTAACTTTATAACAGAAAATTCTAACCGGAAAGTCTTATACTGTACTTGCGATGAGTTTATGACAGAATATACCAATATAGCAAATCCTGATAATGGCAAAAACACCCTGGAATATGCTACAGAATTTAAAAATAAATACCGTAATGTAGACGTCTTAATAATAGATGATATCCAATATTTAGTAGGTGCTGAAAAAACCCAACAAGAATTCTTTAACACATTTAATTATCTGCACCAATCTAATAAACAGATAATTATAAGTTCCGACCGTTCTCCAGATGACTTAAAAATCTTAGAAGAACGTTTACGTTCAAGATTTATGTGGGGTCTACCAGTCGATATTTATCCTCCTGATTTCGATTTAAGATGTCGAATTATAAGGAAAAAAATCGAAAATTCGAGTATCGCAGGACTAATGAAAGAAGAAAGCATTGAATATATTGCAAATGCTTGTCAAAATGACGTAAGATTCCTAGAAGGTGCAATCAACCGTCTTATGGCATACACCGCAATGATAGTACCTAAAACAATAGACCTAGAATTTACTTGCGAAGCCCTAAAAGATTTCGTTAATAAAAACATATATTCAAATAATAATATTACAAAGATTCAAAAGGCAGTTGCCGACCATTATAAAATTACAATTGAAGACTTAAAAGGCAAAAAAAGAAGCAATAAAGTAGCTCATCCACGTCAATTAGCAATGTATCTCTGTAGAATCGAAACAGATGAAACATTCCCAAGAATAGGCCTAGAATTTGGAGGCCGAGACCATTCAACAGTCATATTTGCGTGTGATAAAATTGAAAAAGAACTGCTAACGAATAAAGAATTAGAAAGGAATATCAAAGAAATAAAATCAAAATTGTAGATAAAATAATAAAAAATTGTGAATAAACAAACACTTATAAACAACTAAAAACAAAAAATTCTCCCTAAATAAGGGATAAAACAAAGTTATAAACATTATCAACAGTATTATAATAACTATTAAAAATAGAAAGAAGGAAAGAAAATGAAATTTACAATTGAAAAAAATATTATATTAGAAGGATTAAATAATGTTATTAGAGCAATCTCTACAAAAAACGTTATACCAGTATTAAATGGTATTAAATTTGAATTAAAAAATGAAGGCTTATACTTAACTGCTAGTGATTCTGAACTAACAATTAAAACCTTAATAGATGCTAAAGAAATAAAACAAATAAGTACTCTAGGTGGAATTATCATTCAAAGTAAATATATATTAGATATAGTAAGAAAAATGCCAAGTGATGTTATTAACTTTGAAGTTATCGACGGCCTAAAAATTAAAATCTATACTGAAAATAATCAATATAATCTAAATTGTTTAAATATTAACGATTATCCAGACGTTAAATTAGAAGAAAATAAAGACCCAATTGTTATCAAAGGTGATATTTTTAAAACAATCATTAATCAAACAGTATTTGCTATTTCAAATCAAGAATTAAGACCTATATTAACAGGTGTTAACTTTAAATTTACGAAAGACGTCCTAGAAACAACAGCAACAGACTCTTATCGTTTAGCTAAGAAAAATATTAAATTATCAAACAGTGTTGAAAAAGATTTTGAAATTGTTATTCCTGGCAAAAACATTATGGAGTTAGAACGTATTATAACTGATGATAGTGAAATCGAAATTCATATTTTCAATAATAAAGCTCTATTTAAATATAAAAACATCAATTTCCAAACAAATCTATTAAGTGGAAACTACCCAAACACTGCGAACTTAATTCCAAGTGAATTTGCTTATATAGTTAAAGTTAATAAAAGAGAATTTAATGATGCTATTGACCGTGCAGCATTACTTACTCAAGGAAAAGATAAAAATATTGTTAAAATGTCATTAGATAATACTAAAATGATTATTAATTCTTATGCATCAGAAATAGGAAAAGTAGAAGAACAATTAAAAGTAGAAACAAACAATATGGAAAAAGTAGAAATATCTTTCTCATCTAAATATATGTTAGAAGCTTTAAAAACAATGGAAGAAGAAGAAATCTTATTATTACTTAATAGTGATGTAAAACCATTAATTATTAAAGCATTAACAGATGAATCTTTAATTCAACTAATATTACCAATAAAAACATACTAAAATGAAATTTATTCCACAATTCGACAAACAATATGCCCTCTTTATGCTATATTAAAATCATTTTACAGGAAGGGGGCAAAAAAATGCCGTATTTAATTGGAGAAGAAACGTTTGCATTACTTCCAAATAGTAAAGGTACTAAAATTATTGAAGAATACAAATCTTTTATTGTTAATGAAGCAACACCAAGCATCGTTGATAGAAATTGCTACATGAATGGTTCCTCTTTTTTAGGCCGTCAAAAAGGAAGTGCTTATTTAATAGGAACATCATACAAACCTCCAATACTTATAAATGGTTATAAAAATATCATTTTAATCCCAACGCATTCTATTCGTAATAAGAAATGTGCATGGTTAAATTTTCATACTATAGTAACCTATTATGAAAATAATCAAAAAAAGACCATTGTAGAACTAAAAAATAGCAAAAAAGTAGTCTTAGAAATTAGTTATAATATTTTTGATAAACAAATAGCACGAGCTACCAGATTAGAATATGCTTTAAAAGGCTATAACAAACAAAAACACCTTTAAAAAGGTCTTTTTTTATGATATAATATATTTAGGTATAGGAGTACAAGAATACCTATTATGATTACTAAAAACAAATTAGGGGGTCAAAAATGAAAATTAATAGTTTAAAATTATTAAATTATCGTAATTATGAATCCCTCGATGTTCACTTTTCAAATCATATTAATTTAATTTATGGTAAAAATGGAATGGGAAAAACAAACTTAGTAGAAGCTATCTACGTTTTAGCTTTCACCAAGACATTTCGTTTAGGAAAAGAAGATATTGTTATAAAAAAAGGCAAAAATATAGCTAAAATTGAGGGAACAATCTCTGATAAAATGGTAAATACCTATAAAATTATTTTAAGTGATACAGGAAAAAGAATCAAAATAGATAATAACAAAATAACAAAGATAAATGACTACATTACCAAAATAAACATCATTTTATTTAATCCTGATGATTTAAAGATTATCAAGGACACTCCTATGACTAGACGAAGACTTTTAAATATTGAAATTTCTGGGATTAATAGTACTTATGTCGCATATTTAATGAATTATAATAAGATATTAAAACAGAGAAATGCTTATTTAAAAGCTTTAAACAAAAAAAATATATATCAGAATGATTTTTTAGACATTTTAACAAGTCAATTAATCGATTTAGGCTTAAAAATAATGTCAATAAGGATGGAGTTTATCAACAATATAAACTCGTATATTTCTGATATATATGAGATGATAACTGGTAAAGGGTTATTATCTATTCATTATAAAAGTGAATTTAAAGGAAAAACCAAAGAACAATTACAAAATTTGTTCGCTAAAAATATTTCCCGGGAAATAATCATGGGCAAAACTTTATTTGGACCACAGCATGATGATATTGAATTTATGATAGATAAAGAGATTGTAAAAGAATATTCTTCAGTTGGAGAGCAAAAAAATAGTGTAATAGCCTTTAAATTAGCAGAAATCAAAAATATCGAAAAGCTTCTAAATAGAAAGCCTATCTTAATATTAGACGATTTATTTAGTGAATTAGACCAAGAAAAAATTAACAATATTCTTAATTTACTAGATTCTGATATGCAAACTTTTATAACAACAACAGAAATAGATAAAGTAGACCCAAAATTGAGAAATAATGCTAAAATCATCAAATGTGAAAACGGAAAAATAATGGAGGAGTAGAATGGAAAACAATTATTCAGATAATGATATTCAAGTTCTAGAAGGACTTGAAGCCGTAAGAAAAAGACCAGGTATGTATATTGGTTCTACCAGTGAAAAAGGTTTACATCATCTTGTTTGGGAAATAGTAGATAATGCTGTGGATGAGTCTTTAGCGGGCTATTGTGATGATATTGAGGTAGTCATACATAAAGATAATTCAATCTCTGTTAAAGATGATGGCCGTGGAATGCCGACAGGTATTAACCAAAAAACAGGTCTATCAACAATTGAAACAATATTTACAGTTTTGCATGCTGGAGGAAAATTTGGCGGTGGTGGATATAAAGTATCCGGAGGACTTCATGGTGTTGGTGCCAGTGTAGTAAATGCCTTATCTACTTGGTTAGAAGTTCGCGTATATCGTGATGGTGAAGTTCATTTTCAACGTTTTGAAAATGGAGGTCACCCTTGTGAACCAATGCATATTATAGATGAATGTTCTAAAGAACGTACTGGAACTACCGTAACATTTAAAGCAGACCCAGCAATTTTTAAAGAAACAACAGAGTTTAATTATGATACTTTAGCTACGCGTTTACGTGAGTTAGCCTTCTTAAATAAAGGATTAAGAATAACTTTAGAAGATGAACGTGTAGACAATAAAAAGGATGTATTTTGTTATAATGGTGGAATTATTGAATATGTAAGCTTGTTAAATAAAAATAAACAACCATTACATGATGAAATTATTTATGTAGAAGGAACTGTAGATAATATAAGCATTGAAGTTGCTATGCAATATAATGATTCTTATACTGCCAACTTATATTCTTTTACCAATAATATTAATACTTACGAAGGTGGAACTCATGAAGATGGAGTAAAACTAGCCTTAACAAGAATTATTAATAATTATGCTCGTAATAATAAGATTTTAAAAGAAAAAGATGAAGCTTTAAGTGGTGACGATGTTCGTGAAGGATTAGCAATGATTATTTCATGTAAACATCCAGACCCACAATTTGAAGGGCAAACTAAAACTAAACTAGGAAATAGTGAAGTAAGAAAGATTGCTAGTGATATTTTTGGTAATGGCCTAGAGCGTTACTTAATGGAAAATCCAACGGTTGCTAAGACAATCATTGATAAATGTATGACTGCCTCTCGTGCTCGTATCGCTGCTAAAAAAGCTCGTGAAGCAACACGTCGTAAAGGCGATTTAGATGTAACTAATTTCTTTGGAAAATTAGCAGATTGTAAGAGTAAAGATGCTGAGATTAGCGAAATATTCTTAGTCGAGGGAGATAGTGCCGGCGGTTCTGCAATCAAAGGACGTGATAGTATGACCCAAGCAATTCTTCCTTTACGTGGTAAAATATTAAATGTTGAAAAAGCCCGCTTAGATAGAGCTTTATCTAATGAAGAAATAAGAACAATAATTACAGCTTTTGGTACTGGTATAGGAGAAGATTTTAATTTAAATAAACTAAGATATCATAAAATCATAATCATGACCGATGCCGATGTCGATGGTGCTCATATTCGTGTATTATTATTAACCCTATTCTATCGCTTTTTTAAGCCTATTGTAGAAGCAGGACACGTATATGCTGCTCAACCTCCATTATTTGTTATAAAACATGGCAAAACAACAAAATATGTGTTAAATGAACAAGAACGTGATGAATATTTAGCCAATTTATCTCCAAATACCAAATATGAGATAGCTCGTATGAAAGGTTTAGGAGAAATGGATGCTGAAGAATTAAATGAAACAACAATGGACATTAATAAAAGAGTTCTTCGTCAAATAACAGTAGACGATGCTATGGCAGCCGATGAAGTATTTAATAAATTAATGGGTGAAGAAGTTGAACCTAGACGTGAATTTATTGAAACTCATGCTCCATATGCAGAAAACTTAGATATTTAGGAGGTAAATAATGGATAGATTAGAAAAAAATAACATAGTAAAAGAAATACAAGATTCATTCTTAGAATATTCCATGAGTGTTATTGTAGCACGTGCCCTACCAGATTTACGAGATGGTTTAAAACCAGTTCATCGTCGTATATTATATTCAATGTTTGAGTCTGGATATACTCCCGATAAGCCTCATAAAAAAAGTGCTCGTATCGTCGGAGACGTAATGGGAAAATATCACCCACATGGAGATTCTAGTATTTATGAAGCTATGGTTCGTATGGCTCAAGATTTTAGCTATCGTTATATGCTAGTGGATGGTCATGGAAACTTTGGTAATATTGAAGGATATGGCGCCGCTGCCATGCGTTATACTGAATCTCGTTTATCTAAGATTTCTTTAGAATTATTAAGAGATATTCGTAAAAACACAGTAGATTTTACACCAAACTTTGATGAATCTGAGAGTGAACCAACCGTTTTACCATCAAGATTCCCTAATATCTTAGTAAATGGAACAACAGGTATTGCCGTTGGTATGGCAACTAATATTCCTCCTCACAATTTAGGAGAAGTAATTGATGGATGCGTAGCCTATATCGACAATCCAGATATAGATACTACAGGATTAATGCAGTATATTAAAGGTCCAGATTTCCCTACAGGAGCTGTTATTCTTGGAAATAGTGGAATAAAGAAGGCTTACGAAACAGGACGTGGAAGTATTACTATTCGTTCTAGAGCTCGTATAGAAGAAAAAAACGGTCGTGAATATATCATTATTGATGAAGTTCCTTATGGAATAAATACTTTAGAATTAAAAAATAAAGTAGCAGATTTAGTTCATAATAAAGTTTTAGAAGGTATTACAGACTATCATGTAGACTTAAAAGAAGGCGTAAAAATTACTATAACGCTTAAAAAGGATGCAAATGCTCAAGTAATTTTAAATAAATTATATAAGCATACTGCTTTTCAAACTACATATGGAATTATCTTCTTAATGTTAGATAATGGTGTACCAAAAACTTTAGGCTTAAAAGATATTATTTCTAAATATATTGATTACCAAAAAGAAATAATCGTAAGAAGAACTAAATTTGATTTAGAAAAAGCTGAAAAAAGAGTACACATTTTAGAAGGGTTAAAAATAGCATTAGACCATATTGATGCAGTAATTAAATTAATTCGTGGTTCAAAATCAGATGAAGAAGCAAAAAATGGTTTAATGACTCAATTTGGCCTTTCTGAGGCTCAATCAGAAGCAATTCTCGAAATGAAGCTAAGAAGATTAACCGGATTAGAAAGAGACAAAATTGAGGCTGAATTGAACGAATTATTAGCACTTATAGAAGAATTAAGGTCAATTCTTGCTTCTGAAGAAAAAATATTAAATATTATTAAAGAAGAATTACTAGAAATTAAAGAAAAATATGGCGATAAACGTCGTACAGATATTGATATGACAGCAATAGAGTATATTGAAGATGAATCTTTAATTCCAGAAGAGAATATCTTAATTGCTTTAACTAACAAGGGATATATTAAAAGAACTAGTAGTGATACTTTTAAAGCTCAAAAACGTGGTGGAATGGGCATAAAAGGAATGACTACAAATGAAGAAGACTTTGTAAATCAAATTATCAATCTTTCTAGCCACGATTACTTATTCTTCTTTACAAATAAAGGAAAAGTATATCGCTTAAAAGGATACGAAATTCCAGAATTTAATCGTCAATCAAAAGGATTACCAATAATTAATCTTCTTCCAATTGAAAAAGATGAATGGGTAAGCTCAATGATATGTGTAAATCCAAAAGAAGAAGCTAAATATTTATTATTCGTTACAAAATCAGGCTTAGTAAAGAAAACCCAAATTAGCGAATTTGCAAACATACGTACGTCTGGGAAGATTGCTATAAGCTTAAAACCAAATGATGAATTAATAAGTGTTAAAAAAACTACCGGTGAAAATGAAGTGTTGTTAGGTAGCGATTTAGGACGTATGGTTAAGTTTAAAGAAAGCAATATCCGAGCAATGGGACGTACAGCCAGTGGTGTTAAAGGTATCAATTTAGATGGCGGTAAATGTGTTTGTGCTGAAGTAGTAACAGAAGATGACAAAATATTGTTAGTAACTGAAAAAGGATATGGTAAAAAGACTTTAGTAAGTGAATTTAGAGAGACAAGCCGCGGTAGCAAAGGTGTTAAAGCCTTGAATATAACAGACAAAAATGGTAATATTGCAAGTGTTAAAGTAGTAGACGAAGATAAGGAACTAGTTATAATGACAAATACTGGTATCACAATGAGAATGTCTCTAGAACAAATTAATACTTTAGGTAGAGTAACTCAAGGCGTAAGATTAATTCATTTAAAGGATAATCAATATGTTTCAACTATAAGCTTAGTTGAAAAACAAGAAGATGAACCAGAAGAAGAAAGTAATGCTGAATAAGCATTCTTTTTTTTACTAAATTTTATTTATTTTAATTATAAAAAAGAATGTGGATAACTCAAAAATAGCAAGAAAATTAATATATGTTTCACGTGAAACATATAATTCCCCTACTAAACTTTAAAATTACAAATAAATTAAATGAAGTAATAAAAAAAATTGTAATTAATTAAAAGTTATTCACAATGTTTCACGTGAAACATTGCTATATAAACATAAATGAAAATCATAAATTTATTTAACTGAAAGAATATTAAAATCTTGTTAAAAACTAATAAAAACTGTTTTAGTACATTGAATTAATAAATTAAATTAAAAAGTATAATCGATAAACAAAAAATATGCTAAATACTGCAGTTATATTGTTTTTTGAATAACTAAAGTTTTTATTAAAATAGAATTTAAGATTACTAACAATGTTTCACGTGAAACATTGTTATATAAATATAAATGAAAATCATAAATTTATTTAACTGAAACAATATTAAAATCTTGTTTAAAGCTAATAAAAGCTATTTTGCACATTGAATTAACGCAATTTTATAAATTAAATTAAAAAAACATAATCGATAAACAAAATTTATGCTAAATACTGTAGTTATAATGTTTTTTTTTATAAATAAAACTTTTATAAATATAAAATTTAAAATTACTAACAATGTTTCACGTGAAACATTGTTAGAAAAATTATATTAAAAATTAATAAAAAGAAACACTAAGCTAATTTAAACGAAAAATAAAGTTAAAAAACAAAAAAATAATTAATCCATCTGCACTTATCCACAATGTTTCACGTGAAACATTGTGCTATAGTTTAAAAACAAAAGGATTTATAACTAAAATAATCACACATTTGATTATAAACTTGCAAAAGTTATATATATCAAATAAAAAATACTATGTTTCACGTGAAACATAGTAAATCTATATCATTTTATACTTGCTAAATACTTAAAAATGTGGTAAATTATATATGTGCAACAAATATATTGTAACCTGGTCAGAATCGGAAGATAGCAGCCACATCAATCCCTATTTGTGTGCACTTTTTTTATGGAGGAATTATGCAAAAATATTTTGAAATACTATTAAAACTTGCCCATAAAGCCTGTAAACAAAATGAAGTTCCAGTTAGTGCGCTTATAGTTAGAAATAATAAAATCATAGCTACTTCTTACAATAAAAGAAATAAAAGCCACTATATTGGAGATCATGCAGAAATGTTAGTAATAAAAAAAGCTTCTAAAAAATTGAAAGATTGGCGTTTATCAGATTGTGATTTATATGTAACTTTAAAACCTTGTTCTATGTGTGAGGCAGCTATTCGACAATCTCGAATTAAAAATGTTTACTATTTAATAGATAAAGAAAATTATAAAAAAGAATACCAAAAAACAAATATAATCAAAGCAAACATACGTACGATAGAGGAAAAATATACTAAAGAATTAAGCTCGTTTTTTAAGAAACAACGAGACAAAAAGTAAGATATATGCTATAATAATTGTAGGTGGTTTAAATGGATTACAAAGTACTTTATAGAAAATATAGACCAGATAATTTTTCCAATATAATTGGCCAAGATTACATGGTATCCATTTTAAAAAATTCTATACAAAAAGACCATATATCTCATGCGTATATCTTTTCGGGTCCAAGAGGAACAGGAAAAACAAGTACTGCCAAAGTTTTTGCAAAAGCAATAAACTGTATGCATCCAACAGAAAAGGGGCCGTGTAATGAATGCGAAAGTTGTATTCATTTTAAAGAAAATGCAGATATTATTGAGATTGATGCAGCATCTAATAATGGTGTAGATGAAATTCGTGAAATAATTAATAATATTAAGCTTGCTCCAGCTTACTCAAAATATAAGGTATATATAATTGACGAAGTTCATATGTTAAGTACAAGTGCTTTTAATGCCTTGTTATTAACCTTAGAGGAACCTCCAAAACATGTAGTATTTATTCTTGCTACAACTAATATTGAAGCTGTTCCTATAACTATCTTATCAAGATGTCAGCGTTTTGATTTTCATAAAATAAGCACTATAGATATTATAAAAAGGCTAAATTATGTAGTAGAACAAGAAAAAATAGATATAGATAAAGATGCTCTAGAAGAAATAGCTTACATCAGCGATGGTGGAATGCGTGATGCACTGAGTATTTTAGATCAATTATCTGGGAATACTACTAAAGTAACTCTTGAAGATGTTATGAGTCACTTTGGGTCAGTATCTAAAAAACAAATTAATGATTTATTCGAATATATAGTAAATGGCGAAATAGATAAATTTATCACAACAATAAATAAATTTAAAGAGTTAGCAATTGATTATAAATTATTGATTAAAAAAATGCTAGAAAAAATTGAAGCGGAAGCAATTGCAGAAGTAAAGGGCAGAAATTATAAAGGACTGCCTTATAAAGATTTAAAAGAAATGGCTTTTAGTTTATCTAGCATTTCAAATTACATTAATATTAATATAGACCCCTATTTACTAATAGAAATAACTCTTTTAAAATATTTTCAAAAAGAAGAAAATTCAATGATAAACACTGCAAAAGAGTCTAAAATTATTTCCCGGGAAATAATTTCCCAACCAAAATCAACAATTTTTCAAGATAAAACAAACGAATTAAAAAGAATCAGAGTTAATAATTGTTTTGTAAATGCAAAAAAAGAATATCTCCAAAAAGTTCGAGATACATGGGACAGTTTCTTAGAAACTCTAGAGGATAAAACCCTTTTAAATCTTCTAATAGATAGTAACTTAGTGGTTGCAAGTGATAAACTTGCTATAATATCCAGCTCTTTAGAAGGAACGGTAGCACTTATTAACAACAATCTTGATAAATTAAAAAAATATTACGACATTTATTCAAATACTAATTATAATTTTATTGCCATTAGTGATAGTGAATGGCAAAAAGAAAAACAAATTTATATAACAAACTTAAAAAACAATTATAAGTATGAATATATAGAAGAACCTGTAGAAAAACAAGAGGAACCAAAAGAAAGCACTTCTATGGAAGATATCGCTTTAAATCTATTTGATAAAGATAAAATAGAAATAAATTAGAAAGAAGGAAAGAAAATGAATATTCAAAGTTTAATGCAACAAGCACAAAAAATGCAAAAAGATATTACTAAAAAGAAAGAGGAAATAGATAAAACTATTTTTGAAGGAACCAGCGAATGGGTAAAAGTTGAAATGAATGGCAAGAAGGAAATACAATCTATTAAAATACTTTTCGAAGGCCCAATTGAAGATGATGATAAAGAAGCTCTAGAAGATATGATTAAAATAGCAATAAATAATGCTACAAACAAAATAGACAAAGAAATAGAGAGCAAAATGGGTGCCTATGGCTCTTCTCTAAATGGACTATTCTAATGAATTATCCTAGCTATTTAGAACAATTAATAGGCTACTATAAAAAATTACCTGGAATAGGCGAAAAAAGTGCCGAAAGATTAGCTATAGCCACCCTAGAGTTTTCTGATGAAGAAATAGATGGATTTAGTATAACTTTGAAAGAAGCAAAGACTAAACTAGGAAGATGCAATATCTGTGGACATCTAACAGATAAAGAGATTTGTGATATTTGTAATGACTTAAATAGAAACAAAAATACAATTTGTGTAGTAGAAGATTTTAAAAGTATTTTTTCATTTGAAAAATCAGGCAAATACAACGGAACTTATCATGTACTAAATGGCCTTATTTCCCCAATGGATGATATAGGCCCAGAAGATATTAATTTGCCTTCACTTTTAAATCGTGTAGATAATTTAGAAAATCCTGAGTTGATTCTAGCCTTAAGGCCAACTATTGAAGGAGAAGCTACAACCCTATATATAAAAAAAATACTTGAAAATAAAAAAGTAACAATATCTAGATTATCTTATGGTATCCCAATCGGTGCCGAAATAGATTATTTAGATAATATTACTTTAGAAAAAGCACTAGAAGACCGAAAAAAAATATCGGAATAAAAAAGTATAATAATCATATATATTAGTGTGATGATTATGGCAAAAAAAATAATAAAATATATAAGAAAACTATGTGTATCATTTGTAATGCTATATGGATTAAATATACTTCTATCTACAACCAGTATCTTTATCCCAATAAATATAATAACTATTGTATTAGTAACATTCTTAGGAACTCCTGGAATTTTAGGATTAGTAGCAACATATTTTCTTATTTAGGAGGACTTATGTTAAAAGAATTAGAAGAATTAGTCATAAAAAATCGTGAGGGAAAATTAGCTCACGCCTATTTAATTGAAACAAATAATATGACTTTGGCTTTAAAAGACTTAAAAGAAGTAATAAAAATGTTAAATTGTAAAGAAACATATAGTTTTAATTGTACAAAGTGTAATTTATGTAATCTAATTAATAAAGATAGTCTTCCTAGTTTAAAAATAATTGAACCGAATGGAATAAGCATTAAAAAAGAACAAATAGAAACCTTAAAAGATAGTTTTAGTACTATTCCAATTTATAGTAGATATAATACTTATATAGTTAAAAATGCTGAGAAACTAAACGCCAGCAGTGCCAACTCTATGCTAAAATTTGTCGAAGAACCAACCCCAGGGATTTTAGGCTTTTTTCTTACTAATAATAAAGATGTAATGATAGATACGATTAAGAGTCGATGTCAAAGTATAATTTTAAACTATGAAGAAACAAATGAAGAAATAACAAAAGAAGAATATGAAAATTATAAAAATACAGCGTTGTCTTATTTAAAAAAAATTAATTCAAAAGAATTAATTAATAATAAAAAAGAATTATTAAATAATTATAGTGAGAAAAAAGATATTGAGCAAATTTTAAAAATAATATTAAATATTTACTATGAAAATCTTTTAAAAGCTTCAGGTCTAGAATATAATCAAAACCTAGTAAAAGCCTTTGAAATAGAAGATACTCCTAAAATAATTATCAGAAAATTAAATATTATTACTAACATATTACAAGATATGAGTTATAATGTAAATATAGAACTAATATTAGATAAATTCGTTATAGAAATGCGAGGTTGCAATGAATAATAATTATTATATTTATGGAATAAACTTTAAAGATAATGGCAAAGTATATAATTTTAAAAGCACGTTTAAATGTCCAATAAATGTAACAGTAATTACAGAAACTGAAAAAGGACTACAATTTGGCAAAGTGATTAGTGTTTTAGAAAAAGAGAATATTAATTTAGAAGAATTAAAAGAAGTAATTCGTATTTCTACAAAATCAGATTATGAACAATACTTAAAAAACCTCCGTGATGGAGAAAAAGCTTTAAAAGAATGTAGAAATATAGTAAAAGAGCTAGGCTTAGAAATGAAAATAATTAATGCCAGTTTTACTTTCGACCGTAAACAGCTAATATTTAATTTTTTAGCCGATGAAAGAATAGATTTTCGCTTACTTGCTAAAAAACTAGCAAGCATTTATCGTACACGAATAGAATTGCGCCAAATTGGAGCTCGTGATAAAGCTCGTGAAATTGGTGGATTAGGTCAATGTGGTCAAAAAATATGCTGTGCTAGTTTTTTAAATCATATAGATTCTGTATCTATGAACATGGCTAAAAACCAAGGGTTAGCACTTAATCCAACCAAAATTAATGGCTTATGTGGTCGCCTATTATGCTGTCTAACTTATGAAGATGAGCAATATAAAGAATGTAATCAAGGAATGCCAGATGTTGGAAATATTGTGGAAACACCAGGTGGCAGTGGCCAAGTTATAAGTAAAAACATTTTAAATCGTAGTTATAAAGTTTTAGTAAATAATGAAAAAATAGACATGTATCTTGGAGATAATGATGACAGTAAAAAATGATTTATATGACTATGGTTTAATTATTTATCAAGATAATGAGAAATTCAAGTTCTCTTTGGATTCTCTTTTACTAGCAGAATACATAGAAACCAAAAATAAAAAAACATTATTGGACTTATGTACAGGAAATGCACCATTGCCTATGATTATTGCAAATAAAACAGAAATACAAATAACTGGAATAGAAATTCAAAAATCAATTTATGATCTAGCAGTTAAAAGTATTGCAGAAAATGGCTTGGGAAATAAAATAACAATGATTAATGATACGGCCAAAAATGCTAAAAATTATTTCCCGGGAAATAATTTTGACATAATAACCTGCAATCCACCGTTTTTTAAACAGGATAGTTCATTAAAAAATGAAAATTATGAAAAAGCGATAGCAAGACATGAAATAACCATTACATTGAAAGAATTAATAGAAATAGCATCTTATCTATTAAAGAATAATGGTGAGTTTTATCTAGTCCATCGCCCAGAACGACTAGAAGAAATTATAACCTTATGCTCCAAAAATAATTTAAGAATAAAAAAGATGACATTTATTTCTTCCAAAGAAGAAGAACCTGCAATAATGGTTTTAATAAAATGTGTTAAAAATGCCCGTATAGGAATGAAAGTGGATCATAAAATAATAAATAGAGAAACAAAAACATATCAAAACATATGGAATTAAGAGGTAAGAACATGAAACTAATAGTAGGATTAGGAAACCCAGGAAAAGAATATGAAAATACTCGTCATAATATAGGATTTATGGTAATAGATAATTATTTAAAAAATAAGTCTGTAATTTGGCAAAATAAAATGAATGCCATGTGTACAACTCTTAATATTGATGATGAAAAAGTATATTTTATAAAACCAGAAACTTATATGAATTTATCAGGCAATGCCGTTGGTGCTTATGCCCGATATTTTAAAATTACTCCCGAAGACATTTTGGTAATTCAAGATGATTTAGACTTAGCAGTTGGGAAATATCGTATTAAGATAAATAGTAGTGCTGGAGGCCATAATGGTATCAAGTCTATTATTGAACATTTAAATTCAAATGCTTTTGCTAGATTAAAAGTAGGAATATCTCATAATACAAAAGGTGATGTAAAAGATTATGTTTTAGGTACATTTAACAAAGAAGAACGAGAAGCAATTGCTAATTTATATCCAATTTTTGATAAAATAATTGAAAGTTTTATAAGAAATTCTATTGCAAAAGTCATGAATGACTATAATCATAAATAAAGGAAGGGTCTTTATGGATTTTTTAGATAGTTATTTTCGTTATGATAATAATTTAACTATCGCGGGTTTAACAAACGAACTTGCGGCTTTATACGTTGAAAAATTATATCACCAAAAGAATAAAAATATTATTGTCTTAACAAGTACTTTATATGAAGCAAATAAATTTTATAGCAATTTAAAACGAATGGAAGACCAAACTTATATGTTTCCAATGGACGATTTTTTAACGAGTATGGCTATTGCAATCTCTCCAGAATTAAAAACAACAAGAATAGAAACTATTGAGGCTTTAAAAACAAACACGGGGATAGTTGTTACTAATTTAATGGGTTTTTTAAAATATTTACCAGACTTAAAAACAGGCCAAAAGTTAAATATAAAATTAAAAAAAGGAGAAGATATAAATAGAGAAAAGCTTTTAGAAGTATTAGATGCTTTAGAATATAAAAGAGATACAATCGTAACATCTACTGGTGAATATGCTATAAGAGGCTTTGTAATTGATATTTTTGTTACTTTAAAAGAACATCCAATACGTATTGAATTTTTTGGCAAAACTATAGAATCCATTCGTTACTTTGACGAAGAAACTCAAAAAAGTATTGAAGAAATAGAAGAAATAGAGTTAATACCTAATGGTGACATAAAAACAGATAATTATTCAAGTTTATATGACTATTGCAATAATCCCATAGTAGTCACTATTGATAATAGTAGAATTAATGCAAGTTATAATAAATTAGAAGAAGAAATGTTTGAGTACAAAACAAGTAAAGGGTTACCAGAAAATCACCAGTTTATGTATAATTTAAATGAAATTAATAGCAAAGAAAATATATATATTACATACTTAGATAATATAACCACCAAAGATGTATTAAATATAAAATCTAGCGAAATAGAAAATTTTAATTCTAACTTTGAAAAATTAAAAGATCAAACAGCAATTTGGCACAAAAAAGGCTATGAAATAATTTTTGCTCTTACTAAAGATAAACAAATAAATATAATAAAAGAGAATATAACAGTTCCTTTTAAAGTTGTTAAGCAACAATTACCCAAAGGCTTTATTATTGATAAATATGTAGTAATAAGCGAAAATGATATTGAAAAAGTAAATACAGAAGAAATAAAATATAAAAATAAATATAAAATAGGACGTAAAATAAAAGACTTAAATTCTTTAAATTTAGGTGATTATGTAGTACATATGGCTCATGGAATAGGTATATATAATGGAATTAAAACTTTAAGCCAAAATGGCTTAGAAAAAGATTATATTGAAATATTATATGCTGGAAATGATAAAGTATATATACCTGTAGAAAAAATGGATACTATTTTAAAATACGCTAGTAAAGATGGCTTAAAACCTAAAATAAACAAGTTAAACTCTACAAATTGGGCTAAAACAAAAAGAGCAGTAGAAAAGAAAATAAAAGATATATCAGAAGAATTATTGAAATTATATGCCTCTAGAAAAGCCATAAAAGCAGATGCTTATAAAGATTATACAATGGAAGAAGACTTTGCTAAAAGCTTTCAATATAATCCAACTAAAGACCAAGAAAGAGCAATTAATGAAATTAATAAAGATTTAAAAGACCCAGTACCAATGGACCGCTTATTATGTGGCGATGTAGGATTTGGTAAAACAGAAGTAGCCTTTAGAGCTATATTTAAAACAATTTTAAATAATAAACAAGTATTTTATTTATGTCCTACAACAATATTATCAAAACAACAATATACAAGTGCATTAGAAAGATTTAAAGATTATCCTGTAGAAATAGCACTACTAAATCGTTTTACATCTCCCAAAGAAACTAAAAATATTTTAGAGGGCTTAGAAAAAGGTACAATAGATATTGTTTTTGGAACTCATAGATTATTAAGTGATGATGTAAAATTTAAAAAATTAGGCCTTTTAATCGTAGATGAAGAACAACGTTTTGGTGTAACTCATAAAGAAAAAATTAAAAAATACAAAAATGATGTTAATGTTTTAACTTTATCAGCTACCCCAATTCCTAGAACGTTAAAAATGGCTATGTCCGGTTTGCGTGACTTATCTGTAATTGATACTCCACCAGTAAATAGATATCCAATCCAAACCTATGTAATGGAAGAACAAGATTTAATTGTAAAAGATGCAATCTATAAAGAATTATCACGTGAAGGTCAAGTATTTGTATTATATAATAATATTAATCAATTAGAAACAGTTATAAATAAATTAAAAACTTTAGTTCCAGAAGCAAGAATAATTAGTGCTCATGGCCAAATGTCAAAAGTAGATTTAGAGAATATAATGCAAGACTTTATTGATTATAAATATGATATTTTAGTATGTACTACTATTATAGAAACAGGAATAGACATTCCAAGAGCAAATACTTTAATAATTTATAATGCTGACCACTTTGGACTTTCTCAACTATATCAAATACGAGGAAGAGTTGGTAGGTCAAATCGTATTGCATATGCCTATTTATTATATGATAAAAGCAAATTGTTAAATGAAATAGCGGTTAAACGTCTAGAAGCAATTAAAGAATTTACAGAGCTAGGAAGCGGGTATCGTATTGCCATGCGCGATTTAGCCATAAGAGGTGCCGGAGATATTTTAGGAAATGAACAAGCGGGGTTTGTAGATTCTATTGGAATTAATCTATATATGCAAATGATAGAAGAAGAAATGCATAAACTAAAAGGGGAAGAAGTATTTGAAGAAAAGAGCGAAAAGTCATTAATAAATGTAAGCACTCATATTTCTGATAAATATACTACTGACGATGAAATTAAGATAGAAATCCATCAAAAAATTAATGAGATTAACTCAGAAGATAGTCTAAACAGAGTTAAAGAAGAATTAGAAGATAGATTTGGTAAATTAGATGAAAATATAATTATTTATATGTATGAAGAATGGTTTGAAAAACTAGCAAGTGAGCTTAATATAACCAGAGTAGTACAAAATTCCAAATTAATCGAAGTAGAATTACCAGAAGAATTATCTAATGCTCTAAAAGCAGATAAATTATTCTTAGAAAGCTATAATATTAATCCCAACTTAAAATTTAAGTATTTTAATAAGAAAATAATTATAAGCTTAATGCTAAAAGAAAAAGACAAGCATTTCTTATATACGTTTGTCCCACTTTTAGAATTAATAAAAAATATGAAGTAATTATTTCCCAGGAAATAATTTAAATGAAAAAGACAGCCAACCTGTCTTTTTACATTGTGAATAACACATAACTTATAAACATTATGAAACTACATATGGGTCAAAAGAAGTTCCATTTCCACTAGAAAAAGATACATCTGATTTTAAGTTGATTACTGGTCTAACACCAAATGTGTTGGTAACACGATCATATGTGCTTAGTGTACCATTAGCCCCTATGTGAAATACATCTGCCCATCCATCACAATCAGTATGAGATGGAGATATAGTCCAATAACTTTGATTTGTATATAAGTAAAAAACAGTATTAAATGGATAATATATGCTACCAGCGTAAACTACTTCATCAGCCGTAATTAAGCCTACGAAAACATTAAAGTTATCATTGGTATTGTTACATTTTAAAGTTGGAGTTTTATTTGTTATTAATCTATTATATGCCGCATAATATGTTTCAATTCTTCCTATTCCCTGTCCATTATATGGAGTTCTATCATTGCAGAATGCTGCTCCATTTCCGGTTGCTATTTTACTTGCATAGCTACTTAGATTACTGCTATACCAACTATCTAACACACCTTTTATTGTACTATCTGTTCCTCTTCCATGGACTTCACCATCAGCATACTGATAACCAACATATAAATTGCTGTCATAGCTACTATTAAAAGAATTTGTTCCTATTTGAGTTGTTTCTCCTGTTTGATTTGTTGTAGTTCCATTATAGATCATTCTGATGGTGCCATCTCCATTTAATCGAATGATTCTCCAATAGAAACCTGCAAATTTTACCCAGTTGTCTGTTGGATTTCCTGCATAGTAATAACTTGTTCCATAATCATCTGCCGCTGTATATAATGTTCCAGTATTTGTATTTGTTACGGTTGTACTAAAATCTGTTCTTGTTGTTATTGTCGGTGAATTTGCAAGAATTGTTTCTTTTAATGGATTGTTAATCACTGCACTCGTTGTCTTTACCGCACTTTGATTCCCTGCTGCGTCTACTACATATACATAAATACTGTAGGTTCCTGCTCCTACTGTAACACTGTAAGTGTTGCTTGTTCTAGATGTATAATTTCTTCCTCCATCTATACTGTAGAAGTATGTTAATCCTCCACTTCCTACATCGGTTGCATTTACTGATATGTTTATTGTTTTATTGTTTACACTCGCACTCATATTAGATATCGTTGGTTTTGTTACATCTACTTTATATGCTTCTGAACATTTTATTCCGGTATTGTTTCCTACAATATCTGTTGAGGTTGCACATACTCTTTGTCCACTACTTGCTGTTCCAAACGTATAGTTATAACTTGCTTCTGTTGTTCCTGCATTTATATTGATGTTTGGTGTACATGTTGTACTAGTTGTTACACAATATTGGAAAGTTCCTATGTTATTTTCATCTGTTGCTTTTATATTCATCGTATATGATTTATACCATCCATTATTTCCTACTGTATTAGATCCCGTATTAAACATTAAATTTGGGGCTGCATTATCTAACCAGATAGATCCTGTTATTACACTTGTTTCATTTCCTTCTTCATCTACCGCTTTCGTATAAATTGTATATTTAGATGCACTTAACTTTACTCCTTGCCATTCTGTAAATGTATAACTATTATTTGTACTTTCTACATAATTAGTTCCATCTAAACTATAATAATATTTTGTTACTTTATATAAATTGGTTGATTTAAAATCATTGGTTATTGTTACTGTCTTATTCGTATAATCTCCACTTAATGATAAACTCATTTCTGGAGTATATGTAAAATATATCCAACATTTAACTGGTTCTGTTACTTCCATATTAAGTGACCACGCTTCATTGGACCATGTTGCTTTATTTGCTATACTTTCTACACTACATACTACTTTATCAAATTGATAACCACTATTCTTATCTGGAAATGCACTCTTTGCTTTGTCTCCCCAATAGACTGCGACATTTACATCTGCGGTACTATAATTAGTGATAGTGCCTTCTGCTAATTTTATACTTTGTGTTGTTTTATATTTGGCTCTTGAAGTACTAAATCCCACTATAGCAAGAAGTATAACCCCACATATAATTCCTAAATAAAAATATTTATTTTTCCTTTTTAATGTTTCTATTTCCATTTTTCTAACCTCTCTTAGAATTCTCTACCATATACTAAAATTATATTATCAAGTATATTAAAAGTCAAGAAAAATGCAGGTATTTCCGAAACAAAATTTTGCTAAGACGTTAATATGAGACAATATTTTTGGATGTGAAAAGGTATGTATAGCAAAAAATTAAGAGATATAAGAGAAGAAAAAGAAATAAAACAATTAGATATAATGCATATAATTAATGTCAAAAATTCTACATATAGTATGTATGAAACAGAAAAAGATATAATACCAATAAAACATTTAAATACTTTATGTAATTATTTAGATATTTCTTTAGATTATGTTTTTGAATTTAATGATGTCAAAAAATATGATAATTTTAAATCAGAAATAGACAAAAAAGAAAGTGGAAAACGTCTTAAAGAATTTCGTAAAGAAAAAAAATTAACTCAAAATAAACTAGCAGATATTTTAAATACAACACATTCTACAATTACTGACTATGAAAGGGGAAGATACTATATAGCAACTCCTTTTCTATATACAATTTGCAAAAAATATAACATAAGTGCAGACTATTTATTAGGAAAAATAGAATCTCCTAAATATTTAAAATAGTCTTTTTATTTTAATTAAACACATCTATAACCCCATTTGTAATTACTTTAGCTAACTTTTGCTGATATTCTTGAGTTATTAACAAATTTTTTTCTTTTTCATTAGACAAAAAACCACATTCTATTAAAACTCCTGGTCTATTTAATTTACTATACATATATGTTTTAGAAGGTATTTTCTTTTCTTCACGATTGTTTTTAAGTTCATCATTAATAATTTTTTGAATAGAACTAGCAATTTCTTTATTTTTTTCATCAGAATAAAATACTTGAGCTCCCCAATAAGAAGAATCAGTTAAATAATTTAAATGAATAGACAAATATAAATCAGCATTACTATTATTTATTAACTTAATCCTATTATCAAAATCACTTTTCTTTCTCCATTTAGCATTAGGCTTACTTAAATCATAATCTCCATCCCTAGTTAAAATAACACTAGCTCCCATCTTAGATAATTCTAATTCTAAATATCTACTAATACTTAAATTTATATTGCTTTCATTAATATTTCCGTCAGTAGATCCTGGGTCTTTACCACCATGACCTGGATCAATAACTATAATCTTTCCACTTAAAGGTAATAAAGCTTCTACTTTATTGTTGATAAATAAAGCACTTATTAACAATATACTTATAATTAAAATTTTATATATCTTTTTCATATTAAAATATATGATCAAACAAAAAAAGTATAACTATGTTACACTTTAATTTGTATATTCCTTTACTAGCTTTCTGTTTTCACTAGTATATCCTATTAATATCTTATTATTTTTACTACTAATATTTTGCATAATTTCTTCAATAGTTAATTTAGAACTTTTTGTAAATCCTTGCATTTCTACTAAAGTATGTGCTTTTTTATTAGTATCTACTACTATAATTGCTTTCATAGTAGTAATCCCATATTGTCTTAATTTCTTTTCATATATCCAGATAATATCCTGATAACTATATATATCAAGTCCTAAACTAAATGAAACAATATAATGTTTAGTTAATATTAAATGAGCTTTCTTATAATAAATACTATCTTCTTTTTCTATTTCCTTTTCTATTTTTATCCATTCTTCTTCATCTATATTTTTAAGCTTTTTATTTATTCTAATCTTAATAATAATATAAGTGATTAAGAAGATAATTGCTATAAATATTAAAACAAAACCTATCGCATAAAATAATCCCCCTAAATCATTAGAAATAGTCGTATCTAAATAAACATTACCAAACATAGTATTAAAGTCATCCATAGTAATCTTATCTTCATCATCTAATCCTTCATTATAAGAATCTAAAGCTAATTCTTTAATACCACTATCAATATCTTTAGTAACCCCATATATTTTAACATGATTATCTTTTATATCATCTTTATTTAATTCTTTATATAAATTATCATCCATATATACAATATAAAAATATTGACTATCACTTACTATATAGAAAGCTCTATCATTTTCACCCTCATATTTAGCAAAAGAATAGGGATTATAAGCTACATTTAAATAAGCACTTCTGTCTATATCATTATCATCTTTTTCAATAATATCGTTTAAATAAACAGCTTTTTTCTCATTTTCTGTAATATTATAAGTACCAATAAAGAATAATATAATAGCTAAAAATAATAAAACAATACTAACTATTAAAACATTCTTTTTCTTTAGTTCCTTTTTAATATTTTTATTATTAATTTTTATCATATAAACATTTTCCTCTCGAACATCATTATAACACATAACCCCTATTTAATCAAATTGAAAAAAATAGCAATTTCTCTATGGTATTATTTAAAAAAGAAAGTAGTAATCACCATGTTATATGTTAAAGAAACAAGAGGCGATATTTTTAAAATAATAGGTGCTAATGTAAGAAGTTATTGAAATATCTATAACGCCAATCATCTAAATGAAAGAACTTCTCAAGCCAAAATGTGTAACGTTTCTACAGGTCTTATTTGTTCTTTAGAAACAGGTAAAGTTTTAGGAATAAGTATTCCAGTACTATGGAATATTTCTCATATCTTAGATGTTAGTATTGAAAAATTTTATGAAAATCGCTCCTAAAAAAAAGACGCTATTACTTTGCATCTGTTTTTCTTATTATAATTTCATTATCTTTGGTATATAAAAATTTTTCTTTCGCATATCTTTCTACATATTCCGGATTTTGCAATTTTTGTACTTCTGCTTTTAAAGCTTCTTCATTATCTAATAATTGTTCATAATTATCTTGAAGTAGGGCAACTTCTTTTTTATTTGCCATAATTTTTAACCAATCAGGAAATATATTTATGCAAGTTAAAGTAATCAAAAATATAAAAGCAAAAATAAATAAAGTTAGCCTTCTTTTTTCTTTCTTAGTTACCTTCCTTTTTATATAAATCCCTTCTTCCTTATTATCACAAGTATATCATTTTTTTTTCTTTCTTTCAACGTATTGCAAATATTTGCTATTATTTGACACTTTTTTTTGTATATACAAACCTAATATATAACCAAGTCCCATCATAATAAAGAAATAGGGATGAAATATCCCATGATTTAATTTAAAAATAAGAATAATATATAAAAGAACAATATTACATATAAAGAGAACAGTAATAAAGCTACGATAATATCTTTTCTGCTTATTTACAATTATAGCATTTATTCTAGCTAAAATAGCAAAAATAAATCCGTATAAAAAAGAAAGTAAAAGAGCTATTATTTGTGTTTTAGCATTCATATTATTTAAATAATTTAGATAATAAACTTTCTTCTTTTACTTTTTCTTTATTATCTAAATAATTAAAACCATTAATTTTACCTTTTATTTTAACATTCCCATCATGAGTATCTAACTTCATAATTTCTAAATTACTACCCTTAATCAAAATAATACCCATATTACTTTCCAATAAAAATTCCTCACTATCAAAACTAGTAATTTTTTTAATACCAGTTAAAGATATTTCTCTACGGTCAATTATTTTTAATTCATGACTACCATAACTTGCTATTTCTAAAGTCTTATCCATATGCATAGTCCTCCTTTACTAAAATATATGAATAAAAGGAAAATAATATGAAAAAAACTTGCCTAAGCAAGCTTTAATTTTTATTATATTCGTTTAAAATAGCATCTTCAAACATCTTTCTTACATCTGGACTAATTGGATGAGCTATATCTCTATATCCACCAGTAGCAGTTTTTCTGCTTGGCATAGCAATAAATAATCCATTATCTCCCTCTATAATACGAATATCATGAACTGCAAAAGAATCATCTATTAAAACTGAAGCAATTCCTTTCATTCTTGTGTCTCCCTTTTCAATCTTACGAACAGTTACTGATGTAATTTGCATAAATTTCTTTTCCCTTCTAAAGTCATACTGAACTTAATTATATTCTATAGCAAAAATAAACAAATAGCAAGTCTTTACTCATATTTTATTCTAATATCCCCAGTTATAGCATCTGAATAACTAAAACTTTTTTCGATACCACTCTCTATTATGGTAAAAATATTAGGATAAATTCCATGAATAATTCCATGATAAGTATTTGTTTTTCCTCTCATACCATAAACAGTAATTGTAACCTCACAATTCTTATTTTTAGTTATTTCTTCTTTAATAAATTCTAAATTCAAAATTCCTCCTATCTAGGAAATCCAACATACATGAGTCCATTAGTTTTAATACCACCCATACCATCATGTCCATATTTTGTTTTATCTAATAAATCTAATAAATCTATTTCTTGATTACGTTCAGTTAAAGCAACATTAGCAGCAATAATCGCTGGGTCTAAAGCATGAATATTAACTCTTTTAGGACTGGAAGCAAAATTAGCACCTGCTTTAATTAGCTCTTCATAATTAGATTGACAAGCCCCAGCTATAATAATAAGTTTTTCATGTGATTTTTCATATTTTCTAGCCATGTGTATTGCCTTTATAAAATTTTCTGTATTACGATAATTTTTTAAATCATGAATATCACCTTTTTTAGAATAATAAGCATCATGTCCTGTTATAATAACGATATCAGGTTTATATTCTCTTAATAAAGCAGTTATATTTTCATAAATATGTTCTTCAACAATTTTTTTACCAATCGCATAAACCCCATTTTTTTTATAATAATTAAGACATTTATTTAAATAATCACTATCTCCATCAATATGTAGTATTTTACCAGGTATATAAAAATACTCACTGCGATCCAATTTTTCAACTTCTTCTTCTGTTTCAGGTTCTTCTTTCTTTGTATATATTTCTAAATCATCACTATAGGCATCAGCAAATAAACGAACTTCCATTCCTTTTAAATAATAAATATCGTTTTTAATATTTATAACTTTAAATACAGTATCATTATTATAGCTTTTTCTTGTAACCAATTGTCCTCGTTTGATTTCCATAGAACCACCATTAAAATATATGCAAAAAATAAAAAAATATCTAATAAGAATTTAATTTATCAGATATTTCTATAAATATATCTAAAGATAATTCTTCTGCTCTTACCGCTAAAGATAATTGATGACTCTCTAAAACAGATTTAATAATATTCCAATCATAATCCTTAAGATTATTTCTAAGAGTTTTTCTTTTTAAGCGAAACGCATCCTCTATTAATTGAAATAAATGTTCTTTATTAATAACTTTAGGCTCTTCTTTCTTCTTAAATAAAACGACAGCACTATCTACTTTAGGAACTGGAGTAAAACAAGTATTTTTTACTTGAAATAAATAATCAATTTGAAAATAATAATTTAAAAACAAAGTAAGAGAACCATTAGCTTTCATTCCTGGTTTAGCAGTCAATCTCTCCGCTACTTCCTTTTGAACTAATAAAGTCATAGCCTTTAATTTAGGAATATTTATAGCTTTCTTAATAATAGGAGTTGTAATATAATAGGGGATATTAGCAATCATATAAACATCCTGATAAATCATATCTTTAGTATCCTCTAAAATATCACTTTGTAAAAAATCTTGATATATAATTTTGGCTTTCTCGTTTTGATAAGTAGCTAGAATATTTTTAAGTCTTAAATCCACTTCATAACACACTAAATAAGCATCTTTTTTTAATAAATATTTAGTCAAAGCTCCTTTACCAGGCCCAACCTCAATAATTAAATCTTGATTAGTTGTAGTAATACTATCGGCTATATTTTTTAAAACATTTTCGTCATTGAGAAAATTCTGCCCTAAACTTTTTTTAGCTTTTATCTCTGTCATTATTTTTCCCATCCAAATCTTAAAACATCATAAGTTATAGAACTTCTTCCAACATATTTTAAAGCATAAGCTTCACTTGGAGTTAAAAAATCAATATCATTCCCTAAAACTCCTCTATCTAAAACAATTGCAACAATAGGCTTTTCACTAATTCTTTTACTAGTAAAACGAATAATAGTCCCACAAGGTAAGTTCTTACTAGAAGCAACAATTTGTACTTCACCATAAGTTTTATCAACATAAGTATTTCTACCATTACTTAAATCTAAACTAGACATACAAGCAAGACGCCCACTACATAATGGACAATCTGCACCATAACCAGTTAAATCCCCCGTATAACTATCTAAAACACCCCAAAGATAAGTCTGCATAGCTTCATAAGTAGCTTTTTCTTCCTCTTCTTTATTTATATAAATAGCCATCGTAGATAAATTAACATTTTTATTAACATTTTCATTTGTACTATAATTTTTCGTCTTAAAAGTAGAAGCATTTAATAAAAATAAAGAAATAACTAATACTCCAACTTTAAATATATATCGAAAGTAAAATAAATTTTTACTCATTTTTTCACCTCAATCGACAAATTAATCATACCATAAACTCTCTTAAATGTCAAAAATACGTTTAATGTTTTGGTTGGTAATAAAAGCCAGTTCCTCCCTAGAAATATCATTTAAATTACATATAAAATCTGCAATAATACTAACATTCCCTGGATAATTTGTTTTACCTCTAAAAGGCTCAGGAGTTAAATAAGGACTATCTGTTTCTAACAATAAATATTTTAAATCTATTTCCTTAATAACATCTTTTAATTTAGCATTTTTAAATGTAATAACTCCATTAACGCCCAATGCAAATCCCATTTTTAGATAGATTTTAGCCGTTTCTAAAGAACCAGAAAAAGAATGAATAACTCCTCTAACATGATATTTCTTTAATGTTTCTATTGTATCTTCTGTAGCATCTCTACTATGAATAATAACCGGTAAATTATATTTTTCTGCTATTTCTAGCTGCTTACTAAAAAGCATAATCTGTTTATCTTTATTTTCTTTTGTATAATGATAATCTAAACCAATCTCACCTATAGCTATTACTTTAGAATTATTTAAATGTTTGATAATAAAATCCAATTCTTGTTCTTGATAAGTATCAACAACTTCTGGATGTATTCCTAAAGCTCCATACATATTAGGATATTTTTCTATTAATTCTAATACTTCTTGATTACTTTTATGGCTACACCCATTGTTAATAACTCTAGAGATACCAACATTTTTTGACTGTTCTAATACTTCATCAATATTAGAATAGTATTCTTTAAAAATATGACAATGAGTATCTGTAAACATATATATCACCAATATAATTATAGAATAAATCAAAATTGAAGTAAAGTTTAAGTATAGTTTTTAATTTTTTATTTTCAATTAAAGTAGTTTTTGCTAAAATAAAAGAGGAGGATATAATGAAAATATATATTGGATGTGACCATAGGGGAGTTACTTTAAAAAATAAATTAATGCCCTATTTAAAAGATAATGGTTTGGATGTAGAAGATATAGGATTACCTAACAGTGAATATGATGATTATCCAGAGTTTGCTTTTACTTTAGGAGAAAAAGTAAGAGATACTAGTAATTCATTAGGTATATTAATATGTGGTTCTGGAGTAGGAATGAGTATCGCTGCCAATAAAGTAAAAGGAATTCGTTGTGTTAGAGCGTTATCAGTAGATGATGCGTTTAAAGGAAAAAATCACAATGGAGCCAATGTAATAGCTTTAGGAGCAGACATAACAACAGATTTAAATCTTGTAAAAGACATTGTAGATACTTTCATTAATACAAAAGCTCCAAGTGAAGAAAGACATTTAAAAAGGGTAGAAACAATTACAAAATATGAGGAAAAGTAATGAAAATAGAAATCTATCTTTATGTATTCTTTACAATGATGTTTATCTTTATATTTAATGGTATAAATATAAACGCTATAATGAAACAAAATAAAGAAATAGAAGCAAAACTACTAGTACTTTCTCTAAGCTTTATAGGAAGTTATCTTTTAACAAGCTTTATTATAACTTTTATTTCATAACAAAAGTTGATAAGTTTTACATTATCAACTTTTAATTTGCAACAACATACGGATTAGAAGCAGTACCATCCCCACTAGAAAAAGATACATCAGCTTTTAAATTGATAACAGGACGGACTCCAGGATTAGTCCAGTCTACTATGCTGCCGCCGAGGGCGCCACCCGAAGTCACATAGAACACGCCCGCAATACCGTTAGAGTTTAAGATGCATGGAGCCATTGTCCAGTAATCATGGCCAGTATATAAGTAATAGCCAAAGTTATTAGAACCATTTACTACTCCTGCATACGCTACTTCATCGGCTGTGATTAATCCTACTGATGTTGCAAATCTATCTCTTGTATCCGCACACTTTAATGTTGGTGCTTTATTGCTTGCTAATCTATTATAAGCTGCATAATAGGTTTCATTTGTACCTATACCACTTCCACTATATGGTGTTCTATCATTACAAAAATTCGCTCCTCCTCCTGTTGCTATTTTACTTGCATAACCACTTAGATTACTGTTATACCAGTTATCTAGTACTCCTTTTATAGTACTATCTGTTCCTCTTCCATGAACATATCCACTTGTGTATTGGTATCCTACATACATATTGTCGTTAGAATAACCATTGAAGACACTTGTTGCTGTTTGTGTTCCTGTACCCGTTGTATTGGCACTGGTTCCTTGATATATCATCCTGATTGTGCCATCGCCATTGATTCTGATTATTCTCCAATAGAATTCTCCAAATTTAACCCAGTTATCTGTTGGATTTCCTGCAAAATAATAGCTTGTTCCATAGTCATCTTCGGCACTATATATTATTCCAGTTGTATCTGTGCCTAATATGGTACTAAAATCTGTCCTGGTTAATATAGAATTAATTCCTACAAATTTTGCAAGTGTATCTTTTGCAGATAATTTATCAAAATACAAATAACATTTTGTTCCCTTTTTTGTTAAATTATTTACATTTAATTTTTCATTATTATAATCAAAAGTTATAGAACTATCTTTATTTCCATTTACTGCACAATAACTTTTATCATAATTTAATTTATAACCACTTTGTGGTACTGTATCTGTCCCTTTATAAATTCCATTATCTTCGATATAAATAGATACTAAATTTAAATCTGGCACTGTATAATTAATAGTTCCTCTAGCAAGTTTAATACTTTGTGTAGTTCTATATTTAGCTCTTGATGTTAATTGTACTACTGTTACAATAACTGCTATAAACACTAATACAATTCCTCCATACTTCTTTAACTTATTTCTTTTTAATGTTTTTATTTTCATTTTCTATTACCTTTCTATCATAGAATTTTCTACTCTATACTAAAATTATATTATCAAGTATATTGAAAGTCAATAAAAATGTCGTATTTAGGTGCATAAACTTCTGCAGCTTAATTTAAAATGAGACAATACTTTTGGTGATTTAAATGTTTTATACAAGTACATTAAAAAGATTAAGAAACGAAAAAAATTTAACTCAAAGTGAAATATCAAAAATGCTAGAAATTTCAAGAGGGTTGTATTCTCAATATGAAATAGCAGACAAAATAATTCCTTTAACTCATTTAAATAAACTATGTAACTATTTTCAAGTATCAATAGATTATATATTTGAGTTATCAAAAGAAAAAAAGTATATAAATATAAGAGATGAAATAGATAGGGAAGAGACATGTAGAAGATTAAAAGAATTTAGAAAAGAAAATAAACTAACTCAAGAAAAACTAGCAAAGTTATTAAATACAAGTCACTCTGTAATATCAAGTTATGAAAAAAATAATACTTTAATATCAACAGGGTACTTGTATACAATTTGCAAGAAATATAATATAAGTGCAGATTATCTTTTGGGAAAAATAGATAATCCTATGAAATTATAAAAAACACTATTACTAGTGTCACTCTAAAATTAAACTTTAAGATATAAGAAAAGGGTCAGAATTAGTACCATTACCACTTGAAAAATTAACATCGGCTTTTAAATTGATAACAGGTCTAACGCCATAAAAATTATTAGTATAGTAACCATTTAAAGTTCCGTCTGAATATACATTAAACATATATACATTACCGTTATAAAAAAGCCCTGGAGATATTGTCCAATATTGCTGATTAGTGTTTAAGTAATATGATTGATTATTAATATTGCAAACACCTCCAGCATACGCTACTTCATCTGCTGTAACTAATCCAATAGATACATCAAATTTATCACTATCATTTTGACATTTGAAACTTGGATCCTTTTTATCAAAAAGTCTGTTGCGTGGAGCATAGAAAGTATCGGTATTATCTAAACCAGTACCAAAATAAGTCAGTCTATCATTGCAAAAAGTTGCTCCCTCTCCAGTTGCAATATACTCAGAATAACTATTTAAATTGCTATTATACCAACTATCAAGAACGCCCTTTATATTGCTATCTGTTCCTCTTCCATGTACTTCATTGTTTGTATATTGATATCCTACATACATATTGTCGTTATAATTACTATTGAAAGTACTTGTTCCTATTTGAGTTCCTGTACCCGTTGTATTAGCAGAATCTCCTTGGTAAATCATTCTTATTGTTCCATCTCCATTGATTCTGATTATTCTCCAATAGAATCCTGCAAACTTAACCCAGTTGTCTGTTGGATTTCCTGCAAAGTAATAACTTGTTCCATAATCATCTGCGGCACTATAGATTGTTCCGGTTGTATCTGTGCTTAATATGGTACTAAAATCTGTTCTAGTTAATATAGAATTAATTCCTCTAAATTTTGCAAGTGTATCTTTTGCAGATAATTTATCAAAATACAAATAACATTTTGTCCCTTTTTTGGTTAAATTATTTACATTTAATTTTCCATTATTATAATCAATAATAATAGAACTTTCTTTATTTCCATTAATTGTACAATAACTTTTTTCTTGATTTAATTTATAACCACTCTGAGGTACTGTATCTGTTCCTTTATATTCTCCATTATCATTAACATACATAGATACTAAATTTAAATCTGGAACTGTATAATTAATAGTTCCTCTAGCAAGCTCAATACTTTCCGTACTCTTATATTTAGCTCTTGATACATTAAATACTAAAATACTAAGAAGTATAACTCCACATATAATACCCATATAAAAATATTTTCTATTTCTTTTTAACGTTTTTATTTTCATTTTCTATCACCTTTCTATCATAGAATTTTCTACTCTATACTAAAATTATATTATCAAGTATATTGAAAGTCAACAAAAATGTCATTATTTGCCAACTAAAAATTAAGCAAAATAATTATATGAGAAAATTAACTTGGTGGTAATTATGAATTATGGTATACAACTTAGATATTTAAGAGAAGAAAAAGAACTATCTCAAATATATATAGCAAATCTTTTAAAAATAGATCACACTCAATATTGCCATTATGAAAATGAAACTAGAATAATACCCATTAAACACTTAAATACTTTATGTAATTTCTATAAAGTATCTATAGATTATATATTTAAATTTAATAAAGAACTAACTTATAAAGATCTAAAAGAAGATATAAATAAAGCTTTATCTAGCACTAGATTAAAAGAATTTAGAAAAGAAAATAAACTAACCCAAGAAAAATTAGCCAAAATTTTAAATGTAAGTAGAACTACCATAACAGAGTATGAAAGGGGAAAAAACATAATAGCAACTCCTTTTCTATATACAATTTGTAAGAAATATAATATAAGTGCAGACTATCTTTTAGGAAAAACAAATACAAAAAAATTATAAAAATAAAAAACGCTCTATGCGTTTTTCTTAGTTTCTTGATATATAATACCTATAAGTAAAGGTAATGATAAAACAAGAGGAAACATATATCTAAAATAAGTATTAACAGGTCCTACTACACAAGTAAGAAGTAAAACAAAAGCAGGAACTAATAAAACAATATATTTCTTTTTCTTTTCTGTAATTAAATATGCTACAAGAAACATATAAACCCAAATATTAAATCCGATATTAACTTGAGCTCCTAAAGCTGGAATATAAGGATAAGAAACCGCAAAACTTTCCAATACACTTCTTGAAGTCTTTAACTTATTATAGTGATAATCAAAACCTTTCTTTTTTAATCTCTTATCATAATTATGATATACATACCAATTAGAAGTATTAGGATAAAAATATCCATAAACGGTATTAACAGTAGCATCTATATATACCCCTGGATGTTTTAATAATCCATGAAACCAAACATTAAAATATTCTTTTAAATCTTTAGTAGTAGCATCTTTATTGTATTCATTTTTAACAGGGTCAGCAATATTAGGCTTATATCTACTAGCAAGTGTCTCATAACCCAAAACTTTATCTATTGCTTCTATTTCTTGATTAGTTAATTCATCCCCATAATAATAGACATATCTAGCAGTTTGCTGAAATGGTACAGATAACATTTCTCTAATACTTCCCATAGAAATATGCATATTAGGAAGTAATATTTTATTATGAGCTTCATATAAACTAACACTTATAAGTAAAACCAAAATAAGTGAACTTTTCTTATTTTTTACAACAAAAATTAAAGTAACAATAGAAATAAATAATATATAAACACCATTATTTCTAACTAACATCATAATTAGTAATAATAGAGTTAATCCAAAATAATCTTTCTTAGTATAAGTGGAATTACTTAATATCTTATGTAATTCTATAATTAAGAATACAAGTAAAGCTCCAAAAAAGGTATCTTTAACACAAGATAAAGCATATAATGGAAAAACAGGAACAAAAGCAAACATTAATAAAATAATAAAACGATATAAAAAAGGAACTTTTAATTTTTGTAAATAAACTAACATATATATAATAGCACTTATAACTACAAAAAGTTGAAAACAAGTAAAAAGAAATAATCCAAAATTAAAACTTCCTAACATTGAGCCTATTTTAGTAAATCCTCCTAAAATAAAAGTATGAAAAACTGGATGATGATTAGTAATTAAAACATTTTCATCAATTAATTGAACACTTTTAGAATAAGAAGTTTCTAATCCATAATATTGTTTAATTTGATTAGATGGGTCAGGAGATAATATAGCAGGATAAAAACTAATAATATAGGGTAACCACGCTATTAATATAACAAGTAAAGTGGTTTTATAAGGATGCTGTTCATAATAATTTTGAAATTTATTTAAAATACTTGGTAATTTAATTTTAGAAATATCTATTAACTTAATTTTACTAGCAATTAAATTTAATATAGTAGACAAAAACAAATAATAGGAAATAGTTTTAATAATAGATACCAAAAATAGCAGTAAAGAACCAGTAACTAAACTAGAATTACCAACAACACTATAACTATAACCAAACACTAATAAAAGAGCAAATATAATACTTAAAAAATTATAAGCTTTCTCTCTTTTTATATTTTTATATTTATTATAAAAGAAATATAAAAAACAAGTAATAATAGCAATAAGTAAAAAACTAGTGTTTTTATAACTAAAACTAGCTAATTGTACTAAATCTAATTCTTTTATTTTATCATAAGCAATAATCATTTCTTTTAACACAATTTCACTATAAATAGATAAAGAAGTTAAAACACTGATTATAAAGATTACCAACTTCTTCATAATTCACCTCTAAAAATAGAGTATCACAAAACTTAGATACTTGCAATAAAAAGAAATGCTAATCTAATAACATTCCTATTTTTCTTTCTTTTTCATTTCAAATATAATATCTCTTAATTCCATAGCTCTTTCAAAATCTAAATTTTTAGCTGCTTCTTTCATTTCTTGCTCTAAAGTCATTAAAATATTTTCTTTTTCTTTCTTAGACATCTTAGGTTTTTTTGTTTTATTTATAGTTTCATTAGAAACAACTTCTTTAATAGCCTTAACTATAGTAGTTGGTTTAATATGATGTTCTTTATTATATTCTTCTTGTATTTCTCTACGTCTTTTTGTTTCAGTTATAGCTTTATTCATAGCATCACTAATAGTATCTGCATACATGATAACTTCTCCGTTTTCATTTCTAGCTGCTCTACCAATAGTTTGAATTAAACTTCTATCACTTCTTAAAAAACCTTGTTTATCAGCATCTAAAATACATATTAAACTAACTTCAGGAATATCTAAACCTTCTCGTAAAAGATTAATACCAACAATACAATCATAAACTCCAAGTCTTAAATCATGAATAATTTTTAATCTTTCTAAAGTCTTAATTTCGCTATGAAGATAAGCCACTTTAATATTCATTTCTTTTAAATAATTAGTAAGTTCTTCACTCATTCGAATAGTTAAAGTAGTAATTAAAACCCTTTCATTTTTCTCTTTTCTAATCTTAATTTGTTCTATAATATCATCAATTTGTCCTTCACTAGGTTTAACAACTATGGTTGGATCTAATAACCCTGTTGGTCTAATAATTTGTTCTACATATTTTCCACCAGTATGCTCTAACTCATAATCTCCAGGAGTAGCAGATACATAAATTGCTTGATTAATCTTACTCTCAAATTCTGTAAAATTAAGAGGTCTATTATCTAAAGCACTAGGTAAACGAAATCCATATTCAACAAGAGTGGATTTACGCATTCTGTCTCCATTATACATTCCTCTAACTTGAGGTAAAGTAACATGAGATTCATCAACTACTAATAAAAAGTCTTTAGGAAAGAAATCTATTAAACAAGTAGGAGTTTCTCCAGCATCTCTTAAAGCTAAATGTCTCGAGTAATTTTCAACTCCATTACAAAAACCTGTTTCTTTAAGCATTTCAATATCATAATTTGTTCTTTCTCTTAATCTTTGCTCTTCAATAAGTTTACCGGCGCTTTTAAGCTCTGCAAGTCTATTCTTTAGTTCGTCTTCAATCCTTACAATAGCTTTCTCTAACTTTTCTGGACTAGTAACAAAGTGAGAAGCAGGGGAAATAGTAATAGTTTTTTTATCTGCAATAATAACTCCAGTTATAGGGTCAAAAGTAGAAATTCTATCTATAGTATTTCCAAATAATTCAATGCGTATTCCATATTCATGCTCATTCGCAGGTATTACATCAATAATATCCCCACGAATTCTAAAAGTACCACGATGAAAATCTATATCACTTCGCTCATAAGTCATATCTACTAAACGATTAATAATATCGTTTCTCTTCATTTCATCATTAACAGTCAAAATAAGCATAGATTTTTCATATTCTTCCTTTTCACCAATACCATATATACAAGAAACGCTAGAAACTACAATAACATCTCTATAATTAATTAAAGCACTAGTAGCTCCATGTCTTAATTCATCAATTTCATCATTAATAGAACTATCTTTTTCAATATAAGTATCGCTTTGAGGAACATACGCTTCCGGTTGATAGTAATCATAATAAGATACAAAGTACTCGACATGATTATTAGGAAATAATTCCTTCAACTCGGAATACAATTGACCAGCCAAAGTTTTGTTATGAGCAAGAACTAAAGTGGGTTTATCTACTTCTTGTATAACATTTGCAATTGTAAAAGTTTTACCAGTGCCCGTTGCACCCAATAAAACTTGCTCTTTTTTACCTTCTTTAATACCATCAACTAATTCTTTAATCGCTAGTGGTTGGTCTCCACTAGGCTTATACTTAGACACTAATTGAAACATAATAACCTCCCTAACACCATCTTTTTAATATAATTCCCAACATAATTTATTTTGATACAGATAATCTAAAAATATATATCTATTATACCAAGCAAAAATATGTTCGTCAAGTTTAACTATCTAATAACACTATTTTCCCACTTTTAATAGATAAAAATATTTGATTCCATATCTTAGACTCAATAAATCTAGCTTTCTTAGGATTAACTAAAAATCTTAATGTTAATTCAACATGATTATCAACAATTTTTGTATAAACCATCGGGTCATATTGATTAAAATAAATACGATACTCAGCATTAATATTACTAACAGCTTTTTTCATTTTTCTAGGCGTATTTTTAATTTCTTCAATACTATTAATAATTCTATATAATTCTTTTTTAGTATTAGCTATATTATTATCTAAAGCTACTTTAATAGTCATTTCATTCCAAATATATTTAAATCCCTTTGTAATATTTTTGATAGGTTTTTGAAATATAACAGAATTTGGATAATTAACAAATACTCCAGTAGACTGTCCATTCTCTTCTTTTTCATTAATTTCTAATATTTCAAAACCCAAAGTAGATATATTAATAACATCTCCCTTTATACCGTCTATTTCAATTCTATCTTCTATCTTAAATATTTTTTTAATGCGATTATAAATCCCACAAAACCAGTTTAAAATAATATCTCTTAAAGCAAAAGCTATCGCCGCTGAAAGAAAACTAATTAAAGTAATTAAGCTCTCTATATAATCTTCCCAAACAAAGAATAAACATAAGACTAGTAAGATATTTAAAATTAATTTAAATCTAGTATTATAAATAAATTCTTTACGGTCATTTTTAATTAAATGAATAAAACGACTACCAATCTTTTTTATAACAGCAATAATAGCTAAAACAAGAATAGTACTAACTAAAAGTTCAATATATTTATAATTAATACCCATATTTTTACTTAAAACTTGCGAAAATTTTGTAATAATATTCATAATCATACCTCCAGAGTTATAAATTATATCCCAAATTTGTGAAATTTCAAGGTATTTTATTCTTAATTTACACTATTTTTTACTTATAATTTTTATGTAAGTACTTATTTTTTAATGCATAATAGAATAACTTGTGTTATAATGTTTTCACAAACGGAGGTGTAACTTTAATGAAAACAATCAAAAAGAATTTACCAAAAGGAGTAAAAAAACAATTTGGTAAAGTAAAAGGTGTTAAAGTAAGATTTATTAACAAAGATTTAGATAAGAAAAAAACTAGCAAGTAATTAAAATTTGCTAGTTATTTTTTAATTTGTATAGGAGAATGTTTTTGATAAGATATCATAAAATCTTCTAAAGTTTCACTTGTATAAACACGAACTTCAGCATCTTCCATTTGAATAGCATTAGTTTTCTTTTGAATTGTAAAATTATGGTCTAAATAATATCCGTTAGTTAAATAAATATTATGCTCACCTCTATTACTATAAGCAATTAAGTCCCCAGACAAAGGCTCACTTGTACAGTTTTTAAAAGCTTTGTCTAAACGAGACCCTTGAACACTATAAATTTGAAAACTTCTATCATGGTATAACTCCATAAACTCATAAACAGAAATGTTAGCAACTTTTTGAATTTTTCCATCAATCCTTACAATAAATCCGGGATAGGTAGGATGATGAAATTTCATACTATCAGTATTAATTTTAATTTGAATTTCTAATTCTTTTAAGAATTTTAAGTATTCTAAATAAGCATTTTTAGTATCACTAATAGAACTCGTTTTTTGATTAAAGAAAGACTTAGAAATTTTCTTAGTTAAAATCTCATTATTTTTAATCATCGCTGCCTTTAAAGCATCATCATATGTATAAAATATATCTGTTACTACAACAGTATTTTGTAAAATATGATTATCATCTTCATTGCTAGCCCATGTATTATTTTCTTTTCTACAATATGGAAAAGCAACTTTATAGCTTAAACTAAAATCTCCATTTCTATCATAGGAAGTAACTTCTTTTAATAAATAACATTTAGAAGCTACATACCCATTAATTTCATAAACTCTTTCAACTTCATTACCACCATTTTGCCAACTATCGCTTTCATAAACTGGCATTAAGGCAAATCTTACAGGATAATTATTAATCATAACCAAAACCTACTTTCTAACGCGTGGCCTCTATAATAACATTAACAAAGTAATTAGTCAAGCTAATATTTCTAGCTAAAATAGGACCAATTATAGAAGTAACAACCATTTCATGTTCATGATAACCTTCCATCCCTAAATTTTGATTTCCATAACCATTTATCATTTGAAATAATAAATGATTAGTACTCTTAATCATATATTTTGTATTTTGAAACCCATAAATATTTCCACTACATATAGAACTAGTTGCAACTACATCAGCAACTTTATATTCTTTATATTCTTCTATTTCATATTTATCTAAAAAATCAAATATTGCTAAAGCATTCCCAGTTATCAAAATAGGTTTATCTAACTTAATATATCTTAAGAAGTCTTCTTTATAAGGAATTAATCTTTCTTTAACTCTACCTAAATTCTTTTCTAAACCACTACCTATATATATAAAATCATAAGTATCTAATTCTAATTTATCACCTTTAGAAACATTTATAATGGAACTATCTATTCCTTTTTCTTTTAAAGCATAAACAAGTGCTTTAATATTTCCATTCTCCCCATATAAACATAATTCTTCAGGATATAAATGTGCTATACGAACCATGTTATTCCTCACTTTCTATAAATGTTTTATGAAAAGGTTCCATATAATCAAAATTTAAAACCCCATAAATAACATCTGCATCACTATTTAAAACACTTTCTTTAATTTCTTCTAAGTTATCTCCAGTAATAATCTTGTCTTCTGGAATACCAGCTAAAATAAGTCTTCTTTTAATATTTAAAGCATCAATACCACAAGCATATATTTTATTTAGAGTATCATTATTTAACAATTCAAATTCTACATCATATAACCAAGAAACATCAAAATGTTCGTATCTTCTAGATATTTCTTTCCAACCTATAACAACATCTTTCTTCCTCTTATCAAGCCATACTTTAAATACACAAGCATTATAAGTAGTGGCATTCTCTGCCTTACAATCTAAAGCTTTATAAACTTTATTATTACGTATAAATTCTAAATTAAAAGTCTTACTATGCTTTTTAATTCCCTTAATAATTTCTTCATGACTTAACCGGACACAATCCAATGCTGTATAACTAGCTAAAATATTATAAGCATTAAAAAGCATATCTCCTCCAATAGTAACCTCTGTATCTTGAATAGATATTGTTTTATTTTCTAAATCTAAATCACTACCCACAATTTTTGGCTTAATCCATTTAAAATCACAGTTAGGGCAATGATACTTACCTAAAGTTTCAAAATTATAATAATCATATTTCAAACGACTATCACAATAAGGACAATGATAAATATTTAAATTTTCAAATAATTGTTCTTTATAACTATATTTATTTTTAAGAACACTATAATAAATCATCTCATTTTTAGTATCTCTCTCAAATTTTCTTAAGAAAGGGTCATCCATATTAGTAATAATACAAGTCTCTTTAGGAATACTCTTTAAAATATCTTCATAAACAACATCAACAGTATGTTGTCTAGGAGGCTGGTCTTTCGTTAAATTGGTTATAACAACATGAGTAGGTTTAACACTATTAAATACTCTTTTAGTATATCTTTCATCTACTTCAATAACTAAAACATCCGCTTTTATTTTTCCACTTAAAGTAGAATGCTTAATAAAATTAGTAGTTATTCCCCAAACTAAGTTAGCACCAGTATCATTAAAACAAACACGATATCCTTTATCTTTTAAGGTATTAGCAATCAAACTAGATGTACTTCCTTTACCAGAAGAACCCGTAACGGCAATTCTAATAGAAGGGTACTTTAAATCATTTAAAATATTTTTATCAAGTTTAAAAGCAATCTTTCCTGGAAAAGAACTTCCTTTATGTAGAAGAGAACCAATAAAAATAGTAATTTTAGTAGCTAATATAGCCAAATGTTTCATAAATAATAACGCTCCTTTATTAACTTCTACACTCATTTTATCATTTATTTAAAACATTTTAAATAAAAAATATGAAATTATTCCATAAAAAAAGGATATATAATCCTAACTTATAAAAAAATATAATTAAAAAATTACAGAATCATATTTGCGATTCTGTTTTTACTTTATACTGTATAGGGATTAGAAGAAGTACCATTACCACTGGTAAATTGGGTGTCTGCTTTTAGATTAATTACAGGCCTAAAGCCATCTGGATCATCCACAAAAGGCATAGCAATCATACCATCGTTATAAATGCAAAATACTTGAGCATGGCCTCCAAATTGACCTGGAGTCATAGTTCTATGATACTGTCCATTATTTAAATAGTAACTTGAGTTACCTTTTTCATATGATACTCCGCCAGCGTATGCTGCTTCATCCGCGGTTATTAATCCTATTGATATTGAAAATCTATCTCTTGTGTCCGCACATTTAAAGGTTGGTGCTTTATTTATTATTAGTCTATATCTTGCTGCATAATACGTCATTGTTATTCCTGTTCCTCCACTTCCATTCATACTTGAACTATCCGTTGATGGTTGTCTGTCATTGCAAAATGAGGCTCCTCCTCCTGTTGCTATATAATTTTCATAGTTCTTTAAATTATTATTATACCAGTTATCTAATAGGCCTTTTAAAGTACTATCTGTTCCTCTTCCATGTACTTCACCACTTGTGTACATATAACCTACATACATATTATCATTATAATTTGTATTAAAAGCATCGTTTCCAATTTGTGTTGTCTCTCCTGTTTGGTCTGTTGTTGGTCCATTATAAATCATTCTTATTGTTCCATCGCCATTTATACGGATTATTCTCCAGTAATATCCTCCAAATTTAACCCAATTATCTTTTACTGCTCCTGCATAATAATAACTATTCCCATAATCATCTGGTGCTACAAATAAAGTACCTGTTGTATCTTCTGTTACAGTTGTACTAAAATCTGTTCTTACTGCTAAATTATGAGTATTTATAATATCGCTTATATTATTTATTTTATTTTTATCAAAATAAATATAGCATTTATCATTCTTACTTAAATTAGAAATTGTATGATTACTACCTATTGTCTTTAATACTGCATGATTATCTTTATTTATATTATCTAAAGTACAATAACTCTTATCTTGATTAATATGATATCCATAACTAGGAATAGAACTTATTTCTACATAATCATTATCAGTTTCTTGATACATCGCCATTATTTTAAAATCGTAAGGATTATAGTTAATTGTACCTTCTGCTAATTTTATATTTTCTATTACTCTATATTTGGCTCTAGTTGTTAAGAGGGTAATAGTAACTATTAAAACTATAAATATTACTAAACCTATAGCTATTATCTTTTTTTTATTAAAAATTAATCTCTCTAATTTCATTTCTCTAACCTTTCTTAGAATTCTCATACCTTATACTAAAATTATATTATCAAGAATATTAAAAGTCAAGAAAAATAACACAATAGTGAGCATATAATTTAAAGCCAGAAAAATTAATGAGAGAATTAAATCGGTGATAATATGCAATTTGGGGATAAACTAAAAGAATTAAGACTAGAAAAATGTTTAAGTCAATATCAAATCGCAAACATTTTAAATATTGCAAGACAAACGTATAATCATTATGAGGTAAATGAAAAAATAATACCAATCAAGCATTTAGTAAAACTAACTCAATTTTACAATGTCTCAGTAGATTACATACTATCTTTAACAAACACTAAACAATACGAAAATAGCCAAAAAACAATCGATAAAACATTAGCTGGACAAAGACTAAAAGAATTTAGAAAAGAACATAAATTAACTCAAGTAAAATTATCCGGTATTTTAAACACAACTTTTTCTACCATCGCTTTTTATGAAAAAGGAAGAAATTTAATAGCAACTCCATTTCTATATACCATCTGCAAAAAATATAATACAAGTGCAGATTATTTACTAACTATAATTGATAATCCCAAGAATAGATAATATTGACATATTTTGTCGAAAAAAAGCAAATTATTTGACAATATAAGGTAATATGTTATAATGATAACGTAAGTTACCTAATAGATTAGGAGGGACTATTTTATGGCAAGACAAAGTATTATAAGTAAAGAACAATTACTATATATTGCAGTAAAAATGGTAGAAGAAGAAGGAATAGACAGTATTAATGCAAGGTCACTTGCAAATAAAGCAGGTATATCAACTAAACCGATATATCGTTTATATACTAGTTTAAATGACTTGAAAAAGGATGTAAACGATATTATAAAAAAAGAGTATGATGAATTTATTATGCGTCGTGTAGATAGCAAAAATGCTTTAATAACTGTATGTGTAGCTTACGTAGAATTTGCTGGTATGCACAAAAACTATTTCCGCTCTATGTTCTTATCTAACAATTTAAATTGGAAAAGTGTAAATGATGTATTAAATGAAAAATGGAACCAATCAACAATTATCAACTTAGTAAATAAACATAATCTAAGCTTTGATGAAGCAAAAGAACTATTTATGCATGTCTGGCTATATGCTAATGGGTTAGCAACTCTAATCGCATCTAATGAACTAACAATAGATAATAAAGAAATTTTAATAAGAATAGTAAAAATATATAAAGAATTATCTAAAAACAAAAAAATAACAAACTAAAGTTATTTTATATATATAGGTACTTCTTTTTTTACATCCATTAATTTATAATAACCATTATCTAGTCTAAAATAAAAAGTATAATAATCGTTTCTATCATCTTTACTATATACTTCTATATAATTGTGTTCTTTATTATAAAGAGCTCCTTTAAAAGTATTATCTCCAATCATCTCTTTAATAACAGTTTTAGTCTCTTTATTAACAACTTTTAAAACAAAATGATATATAAATTGATTATAAAAATAAAATATACAAACAACAAAAAGTACTTTTAATAAAGTTTTAACTTTCATATTTTATCAATCCTTAATATAATTTAATTCTATCATAATTTATTATAAATGAAAAGTAGATTTTTATTTATAAAATAAAAGTAAAAAAGAAAAAATTTTCTTAGAAATCTTTATGTTTCTAAATTAACATGATATAATAACTTAGAAACTAGGTGACAAACAAATGATAAAAATGGAAAAGAAAAATTATTCTAAAAATAAAGAAGAAATAGCTAAAACAGAAGAAACTACTGTAGCAGTTATGCATCAATTTGTAGTATCAACCCCATCAAAACCAGTAATTGGAACTTTTGCTCTCGCTAGTTGTTTTGCAGTTATCTTTGAAGATAATTATAATCATCACCTATTAGCCCACTTAAGTTCTGATTATGATAAAACAGTTAAAGAGATATTAAAATATCTTATCAATGATGATTTTATTAAAGTAAAAATTATCTTAGGTACTTATACTAGAAAAGAAGAATTAGAACAATTTATAATAGACTTAAATCAAAACAAAGAGTATTTTCTATATGATTTTTTAATAGATATCATTAGTTTACCAGAGTTTTTAAATAAAGAATATGAAAGTATAGAATTTGCTTATGATACTAGAAATGAACACTTTATAAATGCAAATTTTAATGAATTAATGGAAATTGGAAAGGAAGAAAATTATGGAAGAAATTAGTATGCTTAGTCGTTATGGTGAAGATTTAACAGCCAAAAATTATATAACAGATCCCGCTATAGGTAGAGAACAAGAAATTAAACAAATGATATTAACGTTATTAACGCCAGAAAAGAGTGCTTTACTAGTTGGTAAACCAGGAATAGGAAAAACAGCTATTGTAGAAGGACTAGCCTACCGTATTATTAAAGGCTATGTGCCAGATGCTTTATTAAATTATCAAATTATTAAGATAAATATAAGCAGTTTAATAGGAAATACAAGTATTAATGGGGAAACTGAAAATCGATTTGATTTATTAGTAAGAGAAATATCTGATAAAGATAATATAATATTATTTATCGATGAAACTCATCTTTTAGTAAATAAAACTGGAGGCTTAGATTTTGCTAACATGTTAAAAGCAGGTTTAGACCGTGGAACTATTAAAATGATTGGTGCAACTACTACAGAAGAATATGAACAATATATTTTAAGAGATAGAGCTTTCTTAAGACGTTTTACTAAAATAGAAATTGCTGAAGCAGATAAAGATACAACTGTAGAAATTTTATTAGGAACTCTACCTAAACTAGAAAAACAAATGGGAGTAAATTGTACTTATACGGATTTCATTAAAGAAAAAATAATGCGTTTTATAGTGGAGATGACAGACGAATATAAGAGAGTTTATGAAATAGCAAGTCGCTATCCAGATATCTGTTTAGCAATTGTATCAAATGCTTTTACATATGCGTTATATGATAATAAAAAAACAGTAACTTTAAAGCATTTTTATAAAGCAATATGTAATGCTAAAAACATATATGAAGACGCTAAGAAAAAAGAAATAGAACGATTCAAAATAGAATTTGCGGATATAATAAAAGAAGAAGGAGTAGATTTAAATGAAACAAATTAAAGTAGTACAAATTGGCTGTGGAAAAATGAGTAAATATATCATGCGATATATTGAAAAATTAGGAGGATTAATTGTTGGCGCTGTAGATATTAATGAAGAGCTAATTGGAAAAGATATAGGCGACATAATGGAAACAAAAGCTAAAAATATTAAAGTAAACGATTTATCAAGACTAGATACTATTTTAAAAGAAATAAAACCAGATATAGCAGTTATAGCAACTCTAAGTTTTTTAAATGACATAGAAGAAAATATTAGAACATGTATAATAAATGATGTTAATGTAATTACAACTTCTGAAGAATGCTTTTATCCTAAAAACAGTAATCCAACGTTATATCATGAATTAGATGTTTTAGCAAAATCTCATAATGTTACAATTACAGGTTGTGGTTACCAAGACATATTTTGGGGTAATTTAATAAGCAATATTGCAGCTTCTACCCATAATATAACAAAAATAAAAGGAAGTTCTTCTTATAATGTTGAAGATTATGGTATTGCACTTGCTAAAGCCCATGGTGCCGGTTTATCGATTACAGAATTTAACGAAACAATTGCTAAAGCAGATAACATGAGTGATGAAGAAAGAGAAGAATTAATAAATAATAGAGAATTTTATCCCTCATACATGTGGAATACTGTTGGTTGGTTGGCAGACAAATTAAACTTAACGCCAACCAAAATAACTAGCAAATGTATACCTACAACATGTAATGAAGACATTCATAGTGAAACTTTAAAAATGGATATTCCAAGTAATAATGCAACTGGAATGAGTGCAGTAGCAACCTTAGAAACTAAAGAGGGAATTACAATTGAAGCAGAATGTATCGGTAAAGTATATAGTAAAGATGATTTTGATAAAAATGAATGGACTATCTTTGGTGAACCAAATACTACAATGACAATAAATAAACCTAATACAGTAGAATTAACTTGTGCTGATATAGCAAATAGAATCCCAGATGTTATCGCATCTACCCCAGGATTTATACCTACAAGTGAATTAAGAGAACCAAAATATAAACTTAAATATTAACAAATAGGCAAATTTTACTATACGTATTATTAAGTATAAAAATAATAAACAAAACCATATTAATACCAGAATGGAGTTGTAAGCCTTTGAAATCAACTGGAGTTGTAAGAAGAATTGATGAATTAGGACGTATAGTAATACCAAAAGAAATAAGAAGAAATCTCGGAATAAGAGATGGCGAAAATGTAGAAATATTTACGGAAAATAACAATATTATTCTAAAAAAATATAATAGAATGAATAATAATAATGAATTGGCTAAAAATCTTTGTGAACTAGTATATACGATCTTTAACTATAAAATCATAATCACAGATAATGAAAAAATAATATGTAGTAGTATATTAAAAGAAGAATTAGAAGCAGCAAAATTAACGGATAAACTAATAAAAATTATAGAAGAAAGAGAAACAAAGAAAGAAGAAAATAGTAAACTTAAAATAAATGAAACAGAGTTAGAAGGAAACTTTATTTATATACCAATTATTTCCTTAAATGATGCCATTGGATTAGTTATTATGAATAGTAAAGAACCCTTCACAGATGAATATAATATAGGAAAACTAGTATCAAATATTTTATCTCATAAATTAGATATATAATCTTGACAACATCTAAAAACATTTATATAATGAGTACAAATTAAACATTGAAGGAATGAGTATATATTATATGATTAATAGAAAGCCTATGTTTGATGGAAATAGGTAATATATAGTATAGAAGATGACTCTGGAGTTTAAACGACTTATTCTCGTTAAAGAATACAAAGTGTGCGAAAAAATCGTGAATTAGGATGGTACCGCGGGTATAAACTCGTTCCTAGTTTATGATTTTTATTTGCTTTAAAAAGGAGGAATTTGATGCTTAAAAGAGTAATATTTGATTTAGATAATACACTTATGCCATGGAAAGAAGAATACAAAGAAGCAGCAATCAAAACTATAAAAGAATGTAATTTAAATATAGATTATGAATCTTTTGATAAGCTATGTGATTTATATGAAGAAGAATATAAAGCTTATAAAACTTCTAATATGGCTAATTTATTAAGTAAAATAACCAATACAAAGATAGATGAAAAAGTTATCAAAGTATGGTTAAAATATTTAGGAGATATGAGTGAAAAAGATGAAAAATTAATTGATTTACTAGAATATTTAAGCCAAAAATATGAATTAGTAATATTAACAAACTGGTTTATATCATCTCAAATAAAAAGACTAGAAAAAGCCCAAATAAAAGATTATTTTATAGATATAATTGGTGGAGATGAATTTATTAAACCAAGTAAAGAAAGTTTTCAAAAAGCAATGGGAAACCATAAAGCTATAGAATGTTTAATGGTTGGAGATTCTTATAAAACAGATATAAAAGGAGCTAAAGATATAGGAATAAAAACCATAGAAATAACAGATAAAAAGAGTAAAGATACTATTAAAGAAATATATGAATTAAAAGAATTATTATAGAAAGAGTGAAAAAATGAAAGAAAAATATTATATTACAACCCCAATTTATTATCCAAGTGCTAATTTTCATATAGGCCACTGTTATACAACAATTATCGCTGATGCTCTAGCAAGATATAAAAGACTAACTGGCTATGATGTATTTTTCCAAACAGGAACAGATGAACATGGTGAAAAAATTGAAAAGAAAGCGAATGAATCAGGAGTAACACCAAAAGAATATGTAGATAAAATAATTGCCAATGCTAAAGACTTATGGCAATCTCTTGATATATCTTATGATTATTTTATTAGAACAACAGATAAAAATCATGAAGAAGCAGTACAAAAAATATTTAAAAGACTATATGATCAAGGAGATATTTATAAAGGAGAATATAAAGGCTTATATTGTGTACCTTGTGAATCTTTTTGGACAGAACAACAACTAGTAGACGGTAAATGTCCAGATTGTGGTCGAGATGTTAAAATGGTAAGTGAAGAAGCCTATTTCTTTAAATTATCAAAATATCAAGAACGCTTAATTAAATTCTATGATGAAAATCCCGAATTTATCTTACCATTATCTCGCAAGAATGAAATGTTAAATAATTTTATTAAACCAGGATTAGAAGATTTATGTGTTTCTCGCACAAGCTTTACGTGGGGTATTCCAGTAGATTTTGACCCAAAACATGTAGTATATGTCTGGGTAGATGCTTTAACAAACTATATTACATCTTTAGGTTATCCAGATACTAACAGTGAAAAATTCCAAAAATATTGGCCAGCAGACCTTCATATAGTAGGAAAAGAAATAGTAAGATTTCATACCATTATTTGGCCATGCCTATTAATGGCTTTAGACTTACCACTTCCAAAACAAGTATTTGGCCATGGTTGGTTAAAAATAGACGGAGGAAAAATTTCTAAATCTTTAGGAAACTATAAAGACCCAAGAGAATATATTAATGCTTACGGCGTAGATGCTGTAAGATATTATGCTCTACGTGAAGTGCCTTTTGGAAATGATGGTAATTTCTCAGAAGAAGCTTTAATTTCTCGAACTAACACAGACTTAGCTAACAATTTAGGAAATTTAGTAAATCGTACTATCAGTATGTCTCATAAATACTTCTCTGGAATTGTCACAAATCCTAAAGTAGAAGAAGAAATAGACAAAGACTTAATCACAAGTGTAACAGCCCTAAAAGCTATTGTAGATAAACGCATGAATGAATTAAAAGTAAATGAAGCTATTGAAGAAATCATGGAGGTATTAAAAAAATGTAATAAATATATTGATGATACAACACCATGGACTTTAGCTAAAGATGAAACTAAAACAGAAAGACTACAAACTGTATTATATAACTTATTAGAAAGTATTCGTATCTGTACAATTTTACTAACACCATTTGTACCTTCAACAACTAGTAAAATATTAAAACAATTAAATACAAAAGAAACTTCATACAAATCAATTGCCAAATTCGGTGCTTTAGAATTAGACTTAAAATTAAATAATCCTGAAATATTATTTGCAAGAATAGAAACAAAATAAAATTAATTTGTTTCTTTTTTCTTCTATTTTCTTCTCTAATTTTATTTACATTTTCATTATGTATTTTTCTCTTAATTAAAACATATAAAGGGTCAAAATAATTATTAAACCCCAAAGAGCAAAAATAATACAACATGATAAAAATAGTAATAATAAAAGATTTTTTGTTAATCTGGCGTTTAAATGCTATATTTTTAAACTAAAGTTAAAGAACATGAATGATTCCCAAAACAATTAGAATAATAGCACCTATAACATTAGCAATACTCCCAAGTATTTTACTAGCAAATTTACCTAAAGATACCCCAAGAAATGTAAAAGAAAAGCTACATAGTGCAAAAATCATCATAGCAAGATACTTGTTAGTAGTAATTGCATTTATTCCAAAACCTATAGAAAAGCTGTCTAAACTAACTCCCAAAGCAAATAAAAACATTCCCAGAGTACTTAATTGAAAGTTACTTTCTTCTTTCTGAAGAATATCAATAAGCATTTGAATACCAATAAAAACCAAAATAATACCCATTAAAAAATCACAAGAAATTTCCAAAAAAACAATAATCTTATTTCCAATAAGAGAACCTAGAAAAGGCATAATAAAATGCATAATACCAACAATAAAAGATAATTTAAATATAGATTTATAATCTATTAAAGTGCCCAAACTTAAAGATAAAGAAAAAGTATCCATAGAAAGAGCAATACCTATTAAAAAGACACTTAATAGTTGCATAAAAAGCCTCCTAAAAAATTGTATTAGAAAGCTTTTATTTTAGAACTGTTTAAATAATTTTTTAACATAAAACTGATATTCAATATCACTAACATCATTTTGTTCATTATCGAGTAAGCAAAGAGGAGGAAATAAAACACACCAGAAGTTATCCCCCATACCTTCTCCTAACGTAATTACTAAAGATTCATAATTTCCTGCTTTATATAAAACACCTTTATAATTTTTAGTAGGAAAATAATTATCTCCATAATTTATTTTATAAGGTACTTCATAAGAACTAACAATTTCATTAATTGTATCCATATTATTTTTAATTAAACTACGAACTTCATCTGTATTATTAGCTCCCTCAATTAAACCATAAACTTCTTTTTCAATTTTATCTTTAATCATTAACTTTTCTGTTTGATCTTTCGTTGTATTACTATTAGCAATCACTCGAAAACGAATAGATGTATCTGGAATAATAAGACCTTCTTCTTTCTTAGAAAGGGAAATGAAGCAAGTAAAAATAAACAAGCCTATAATAATTTTTTTCAATCTTATCACCTGTAATAATTAAGAGAAAAAAGAAAAAAATTATTCATAAAAGTAAAGTAATCTTTAAAAAGATTGACAAACGTTAGAAAAGTAAGATATAGTAATATTAGAAATTTATAAATTTCTTTTAATATGCACTAAAAAAAATATTTAACATAAAAAATAGTATAAGTGCCTAGCTTATAACTTAGAAGTAAAGGGTGTGTTTACATGAAACAAATGATAATTAATGGAGGTAATACTCTAACAGGAAGTATTAAAATAGGAGGTGCTAAAAATAGTGCAGTAGCCCTATTACCAGCAGCAGTACTAGCAAATGGAATATCAGTTATAAAAAATGTTCCTAATATATCAGATAGAGATGCTTTAATAGATATATTAAATGTCTTAAATTGTAAAACTACATTAAAAGAAGATGAACTTATAATTGATACAACAGCTTTAAAAAATACTTTAATAGATGATTATCATTCTAGTAGATTAAGAGCATCTTATTATTTTATGGGCGCATTATTAGGAAAAGAAAAATATGTAGAAATATATATACCTGGAGGATGTAATATAGGTAAAAGACCAATAGATATTCATTTAGATGGTTTTAAAGCTTTAGGAGCAGAAATTATTACGGAAGGAAATAAATATATATTAAAAGCAGATAAATTAATAGGAACAGATATTTATTTAAGATTTCAAAGTGTAGGAGCTACTATAAACTTAATGTTAGCAAGTGTCTTAGCAGAAGGTACTACTATTATTCATAATGCTGCTAAAGAAGCAGAAATAGATAATATAGCTAATTTCTTAGTTAAAATGGGCGCTAAAATTACTGGAATAGGAACTAATGAAATAACTATTGAAGGGGTAAAAGAACTACATGGAGGAGAAATAACAGTATTACCAGATAGAATAGAAGCAGGAACATATATTATTTTAGGAGCTTTATGTGGAAATAATTTAAGTGTAGAAAATATTATTCCAGAACATTTAGAAGCCTTAACAACTAAATTAGAAGATATGGGAGCAGACATAAAAATAGAAGCTAATAAAATAACAATCAATCAAGTAGAACATTTAAAACCAATTAATATTAAAACATTAGTTTATCCAGGATTTCCAACTGATATAGGTCAACCAATGAGTGTTTTATTAACTCAAGCCGAAGGAACTTCTATATTTGAAGAAACTATATGGGAAAATCGAATGGGTCATGTTCCATCATTAAATAAAATGGGAGCAAATATTAAAGTAAACGGTATGACGGCTATAATTACAGGCCCAACAAAACTAACAGGATGTGATGTAATAGCAACAGACCTAAGAGGAGGAGCAGCTCTAGTATTAGCAGCCTTAAAAGCCAAAGGAACAACAAAAATAACTGATGTAGAACATATATTAAGAGGATATGAAAATATTGAAAATAAACTAGAACAAGTTGGTGCTAAAATAGAAATAATAGAAATATAGTATAATATACTATATTTTTTTATAGGGGTGTTTATGAAAAAGAAAATTATTATTATTACTCTAGTAAGTTCTATGATATCTATATTAATTTATTTTTATACAAAAAAAGAAGAGATAAATATTGTTGCTATTGGAGACGCTATCTCTTTAGGAATGACACCCTATAATATAAAAGGTTACAGTTTTAATGACTATTTAAAAGAAAAATATAATAGTAATCGTGAACTTCATAGCTATTACGAATATGCCAGTGTAGGAAAAACTGTAAAAGAATTAACTTATGAAATAAAAGAAAATAAAAGCTTAATTATTAACGATAAAAAACAAGGAATTCAACAAATAATTAATAATGCCAATATACTTACAATTACCATTGGAATGGATGAACTATCAGAAGATAAAATAACCCTAGATATTATAAAAGACTATTTAAAAGATATGGAAGAACTATTAAAGCTAATAAAAAGCTTAAATAATAAAAAAGTAATTGTAACAGGCCTCTATACTATAAAAAAGAAAGAATTATTAAGCATAAATAAAATAAATACAAGTCTAAGAGAACTGTGTTCTAGTTATAATTTTATATTCATAGATATTAGTACAATTTTAACAGACAATAATTATTATTTTGAACCCAATAATTATTATTTAAATTATTTAGGAAATAAAGCTATTTACAGTGAAATAATAAAAAAGCTTTAGTTTTTTCTTGTAAAGATAAAAAAATATGATATAATACTTAAAGACAAACAAGTTTAACTATGTCAAAAAATTTGATATGGCAGGAGGGAAATTATGAAAAAAGGAATTCATCCAGAAACAAAAGAAGCAACAATTACTTGTGCATGTGGAGCAACATTTAAAACCCATTCTACAAAAGAAAACATCCAAGTAGAAATCTGTAGTGAATGTCATCCATTCTATACTGGAGCACAAGGAAAAGTAAAGAAAACTGGAACAATTGAAAAATTCAACCGTAAATATGGTTTAACAGACGAAAAATAATGTTAATAAGTGCAAACTTACTAACATTTTTTATTTATCTAACTAAAAAACAGATATGACCTCACATATCTGTTTTAAAATATACTTCCTCTACTCTGTAAAATGTAGAACACTTTACATACTTAAGTTTATCATAAAAGAATATTAAATACAAGAACTTTTTCTTTAAAAAAGAATAATTATTTGTTATGATATAAAAAGGAGGACTTATGAATATAAAAGATAAACAAATACCCAATCTAAATACAACCATTCTTTGTTCTTCTACTATTAACTATAAAGAAGATACAATGGATTTAATAAAAAACAACTGTACAATTCTCTCTAAAGATGATTATGGTCATATAGAAGAAATACCAGATAGTATGCTTTTAAAATTTAAAATAACAGATTTAAAAACAAAAAGTGATTTAAGTAAAATAGATAATCTTAAAATTAGTATTTTAACTAATCTTATAGATGCAAACAAAACCGTAGTCTTATATAATATTTTAACTTATTTAGATAAAGAATTTAAAGAACAACTAATAGAGCATTTAAAAGAAACTGATAAACAAATTATAAATTATACAACAGAAATAGAAGAAACTTTATATTTAGACTATATAATAGTTATAAATAAACAAGGAATAGTAATGGAAGGAACAAAAGAAGAAATCTTAAAAGAAGAAAAAATATTAAATAAACTAGGATTTCATTTACCATTAGTAGTTACTCTATCAAATGATTTAAAATACTATAATCTTTTAAATGAAACATATTATACAAAAGAAAGCTTGGTGAATGCTTTATGGAAGTAAAAAGATTGTTAGATAATTTACAAACAGAAGAAATATATGGCTTAATAGGAAATCTAAACTTAACAACCAATAATGAAAACTATGGAATAGTAAATGATTATAAACCAGAAATAACAGTAAAAGAATATTTAAAAAGTGAAAAAAGCTTATCTAGCTTAAAAATGGTATTACTAGATGAAAATATAGAAAATAAAAGAATAAGTGAATGTTCAGAAAGTGAAATTAAACGTATAAATTTAGCTAAAGTTTTAATAGAAAATAAAGAATATATTGTCTTAGATTATTTTGAAAAAGGTTTAAATAAAGAAGAAAAAGATTATTTTAAAAGACTATTTAAAAAAATAGCTAATACATATCATAAGACAATTTTAATATTTACAAATGATATAACATTTCTATGGGAAATATGTAAAAAAATAATACTAGTAGATGAATATATGAAAATTAATTATATTAATAAAGAAGAATATTTTAATATTCTAGATGTTATAGATAAACCAGATATAATAGATATAACAGATTTAATAAGAGCAAAAGGCTTGAAAATAGAAAATTATAAAAATGAAGCTGATTTACTAAAAGCTATTTATCGCTTAAAGGAGAACAAATGAAATATTTAATAAGTATCGCTTATGATGGCTCTAAGTTTTACGGTTTTCAAAGATTAAATGATTTAGATACTATTCAAAAGAAAATAGAAGAAGCCCTAAGTTTAATTGCTAAAGAGAGTATTAAAATAAAAGGAGCAGGAAGAACAGATAAAGGAGTACATGCCTATAATCAAAAAGCAACATTTGAATTAAACATAAACATAGAACCAAATCATTTAAAAAGAGCATTAAACTCCCTTATAGAGCCCTATATTCATATAAGAGATATAAGCATAGTACCAAATAGTTTTCATCCCAGATTTAATACTTTAAGAAAAGAATATATTTATAAAATAAATCTAGGCACATATAATCCTTTATATACAGATTATTATTATCAACCAAAAGAAAAACTAAACATTAAAAAAATGAAAGAATGTTCCAAACTATTTTTAGGTATCCACAATTTCCAAAATTTTGTCGCAGGTGAAAGAGATAACTATGAATGTATTATCTATAAAATAAAATTTAAACAAAAAAAGAATATTTTAGAAATAAAATTTATAGGCAGAAGCTTTTATCGATATATGGTAAGAAATTTAGTAGGAGCTATGTTAGATGTTAGTAAAGAAAAAAACAGTATAGAAGATATAAAAGAAGCTCTAGAATACCCAGAAATAAAAAAACAATTTACAACAGCAATCCCTAATGGTCTATACTTAAATAAAATAAAATATAAAAAAACACGAAATTAACACAAAAAGATCATATTTTATTTGACAAATGCTTAGGTTTCACATATAATTTTAAATGGTACATTTTATTTGTTCTAGTTACCTAGCCGTGGGAAAGTGAAAGTAACGAAAACTAATGAAAGGAAAAAAATATGAAGACATTCATGCAAACAAAAGAAAACATTGAACGCAAATGGTATGTAATCGATGCTGAAGGACAAACTTTAGGTAGATTAGCTACTAAAGCTGCAACTATTTTAAGAGGAAAACATAAAGTAACTTATACTCCATATGTTGATTGTGGAGACTATGTTATTGTTATTAATGCTAATAAAGTAGTTTTAACAGGAAACAAATTAGAAGATAAGAAGTACTATAATCACTCTGGATTTCCAGGAGGATTAAGAGAAAGAAATGCTCGTACAATGATTGAAAAATATCCAGAAGAAATGGTAGAAAGAGCTATTAAAGGTATGCTTCCCCATGGACCGTTAGGAAGAGCTATGGGCAAAAAATTATTTGTATATGCTGATGCAAACCACAAACATGAAGCACAAAAACCAGAAGCTTTAAAAATTGATTAGGAGGATAATATATGGCAAAACAAGTATGGACTGCAACAGGTCGTCGTAAAAGAAGTTCTGCATCTGTTAGATTAGTAGGCGGAACTGGAAATATCACCGTAAATGGTGTAGATGTTAAAGAGTATTTCCCAAATCAAATTTTAGTTATGGATTTAACTCAACCATTAGTAGAAACTGATAACTTAAATCGTTTTGATATTGAAGTTACTGTAAAAGGTGGCGGATATTCAGGACAAGCTGGAGCTATCCGTTTAGGTATTGCAAGAGCATTATTAAAATTTGATGCTAATACAGACCAAACAAGAGATGATTCTTATCGTAAAATTTTAAAAACAAATGGTTTCTTAACAAGAGATGCAAGAGTTAAAGAACGTAAAAAATACGGTCTTAAAAAAGCTCGTCGTGCACCACAATTCTCTAAGAGATAGTAAATTGTTTTCTTTAAACCCTCATAAACTCAGTGTTTATGGGGTTTTTCTTTTGTTAAGATATCCGTTAAACACCGTTAAAAACGGTTCGTAGCCCACAAGTAGGTAACAGGGTAGGCAACACAAAAAATAGAATAAAATACGATTCTAATCTCTTAAAATAAATTTAATTTTTTGCATATAAAAAGAACCTATTTTAGACAAAAATGTCTCCTTTTTTATATTTTGATGAAACAAATAACATTATGTTTTCCATTTTGCTTTTTAATTTAAGAAGATAATATTTAAATAATAAATAAAGTTTAACTTATAAATAAGCCTCCAAAATAAAAGCAATAGAATATCAACGTTCTATTGCTTTTGACTATCTAATAAACCTTTTATATAGGCTTCTACTTTTAATTTATTAATATCAGATAATTCTAAGTAGTTATTAACCAAAAAATCAAACTCTTCATTTTTACTATCTACAATAGGAGTAGGATTATTAGTTCTACCAATTAAATAATCTAAAGAGCAATTAAAAGTATTAGCAAGATTAATTAAACTAGGAAGAGAGGGTATTTTTAAATTACACTCGTAAGCAGAAATAGTGGACTCTGTTAAGCTGGCCAAAGAAGCAGTCTTAACAATTCCATATCCCTTGCTAATTCTAATTTTTTTTAAATTTTCCATATTAATAGTACTTTTAACTTTATTATAATCATCTTTATCATTTATCCTCATACCAATTCACCTAAAATTATTATACCTACTAATAAGAATTTTAAACCTTACTAGAAAAAATATTGCTTTTTACTACAAAGAATATTATAATATCTTTGTAGTAAGGAGACGCCTATGAAAAAAATACTAACGACTTTTCTAATAAGTTTTAATCCTTTTATAGGAATAGTAGATGGCATAATTCCACTTTTACTTTTAGCAGATGCCAAAATATATGGTTTAATATCTAAACTCTATAGTATTTACTTATCTTTAGCACAAGCAGAAATATTTAATAATGACATGGTTAAAAATGTTACAAGTAAAGTATATGCAATAATCGGAGTAGTATCATTATTTGTAATAGCATACGCTTTATTGCAAGCTCTAATAAACCCTGAAAATGCCATAAAAAGCGAAAGTGGAGGAGTTAAAATATTAAAAAATTTTTTAATAGCTCTAGTATTAATTGCAGTTATTCCTACAATTTTTGACTTTTTATATGATTTTCAAAAGGCAATTTTAACTTATAATACAATCCCTAAACTCTTTTTATCTAGTGGTGATACATCAAATAAAACTGAAGAAATAAAATTACAAGATGAGAATGGAAACTATATTTATTTAGAAAATTGTAATAAAGAAAATATGAATGAATGCATTGCTACCATTGAAGTAGAAACAGATTACTCAAAGAAAATATTAGAAAGTTATGGAAATGAGATGGCTTATACAATATTAAATGGTTTTCTAGCCCCAATAGACGGGTTACAAGACGATGAAGTAGTGGTAAATGCAAGTGAATATTTTAATTTATCAAAAGGAATTAAACTAAGCGCTATAGCCTGTGGTATCGGTGGAGCTGCTGCTACTATTTCTGTAGTTGGACTTGAAATAGCAACTTCTCCAGCAACTGGTTTTGCAACAATTGCAGCTATTCCAGGCTCAATTTCGGCTTTTTCTGGTTTTATTGTCGCATCTTGTTTCGGCGGAGCTGCCCTAGGAGGACTAACAAGTGCTGCAGGCTATGCTTTTACCGCAAAAGAATATACCTGGGAATCTGCCAAAATAGCAATGCTTTATGAAGGCAATTTTGATGTTATAACAGCCTTTAATTCTGCTATAGGAACCAGTATGAATTATCTTCCACTAGTATCCACTCTAGCAGGTTTAATAATACTTTATATGATGGCTAGCTTTTGTATAGATTTAGGAGTCCGTGTTGCTAAATTAGCATTTTATGAATTAGTAGCCCCTGTTTGTTTATTATTAAGTGTCGTACCATCTAATAAAAGTTTATTAGGAAACTATATAAAAACAGTTTTAACTACATGGTTAGAAGTATTTATACGCATTATATGTGTTTGTGGTTTAGCGTATTTAATAAGTAATTTAAATAACTTAGTATTTGAGGATTTAGGCTTATTAGCTAAAGCCATTATCGTAATGGGATTAGTAGTATTTATAAAACAATTCCCAAAACTATTAGAAGACATTACCGGAATAAAGAGCGGAAATATGAAGCTAGGAATTATGGACAAGTTAAAAGAAGGAGGAGCTTTAGCAGCAGGAGCAGTCATTGGTGGAGGTCTAATTTCTGGAGCACAAAATCTAACAAGTGGAGCCCGAAATATGCGCAATAAATGGAAAGAGGATACAAATAATAATTTAGACTTTAAGCATAAAGCAGCGAATCTCGCAGCAGGAGCAGCCAAAAGTACATTCTCAACTACTGCAGGAGTTTTAAGTGGAAGTGCCCATAGCTTTCGCACTGGTGCCAGTGCTAAAAATTTAAAAGATATGCAAGAAGCATCAAGAAAAGGCTCAAAAGTAGCAATGGAAAATCGTATCAAAAGAGCAAATTATAAATCATCTCATAGTGCAGGGAAAGGTTTCTTAGATGATTTAGGAAGAACAGCATTAGGCCATGTAAGTGACACTTTAGGAATTGCTGGTTCTATACTTGGCGTTGAAAACAAAGAAGAATTAAAAGACGAAAATGAGAGAATGGAACAAATAACTCGTCAAAGAGATAATTTTGATGACAAAATTAATGAACTAATTTTAAAGGAAGTTAAAAAAGGTGCAACTTCAGTAGCAGGTGTAAAAATAGACCAAGTAGCCAAATTAAAACAAACACTAGAGCAAAAAAGAGCCCAAGGTACTGCAACTATCGCAGATGAAGCAGCATACGAACAAGCTTTAATGGAAGCTAGATTAAGACTGGAAAATAATGTTTTAGTATCAAATGACAATTGGAATAAATATAGTCTAGATTTACAAGCAAAATTATCAGGAGTCCGTGTTGAAGCAGTTAAACTAAAAGGCGTAATTCGCAATAACTCAAATTTAGAAGCTCTAAAGAATGCTGGTATTGTAGGAAGCGATTATGCAGATAATACGGATGTAATAATAGGTGAATTAAAAGCAAATGGTAAATGGGATGATGTTGCAACTATTGACAATATGAATAAAGGTATTAAACGTAAAAAAGGTGAAAATAATATAGCAATTGCAACAATGGAACAACAACCAAAAGAAGAACAAAATAAGAGGTAAATATGAAAGAAATAATATTTAGTATAATAGGAATAACAATTCTAATAGCTAGTATAGATTATATATATATTTTAAAGAAAAATAAAATAAGTGATTTATCAAAAACATTTAATAAAAAATTAAAAAAGAAATATTTAAAATATAATAAAATATTAATAGCAATTTCTAATGGTATAATCATATCTATAGTATCTAATTTTATATATTATATGCCTCTCCCATATATATTTACTTTTCCTATTGCATTTATAATAATCTTATTATTGATAAAAATAGTATATAGCTATATCTTAAAGCTTTTATTAAAATAACAAATTTGAAATTTCTTAAAAATAATGCTATAATAAAGTCGCTTAAAAAGGAGTGACTTTTTATGTTTGATACAATATGTGCAATCTCAACATCTCTAGGTGTAGGTGCTATCTCCATAATAAGAGTAAGTGGCACTGATGCTATAGAAAAAGTAGCGGCAATTTTTGACGGTAAAGATTTAACTAAAGTAAGTAGTCATACCATTCATTATGGCCATATTATAAATAATAATGAAGTAATTGATGAAGTTTTAGTAACTATATTAAAAGCTCCAAAAACCTATACTAAAGAAGATATAGTAGAAATTAATTCTCATGGTGGAATAGCTACTACCAAAAAAATTATGGAGGTATTACTAGAACAAGGAATACGTACCGCAGAACCTGGTGAATTTACCAAAAGAGCATTTTTAAATGGTAGAATTGACTTATCAGAAGCAGAAGCTGTAAATAATTTAATTAATTCAGCAACAGATTTAGAAAGAAAACTAGCTCTTAACCAAGCGAGTGGTAAAGTATCTCACAAGATAAAAAAAGTACGAGACATTATTGTGGAATTAATGGCCAATATTGAAGTAAATATTGATTTTCCTGAATATGAAGACGCTTTAGAAATAACTTTGGAAAATTTACCACCTAAACTTATAGAAATAAAAAGAAACTTAGAAAGCCTTTTAGATGAGTCTAGAATTGGAAAAATAATCGAACAGGGAATTAAAGTGGCAATTGTAGGTAGACCAAATGTAGGAAAAAGCAGTCTTTTAAATGCCTTTTTAAATGAAAATAAAGCAATAGTAACAGACATCGCTGGAACTACAAGAGATATTGTAGAAGGCCAAATTGAACTAAAAGGAATACGCTTAAAATTTATTGATACCGCCGGTATAAGAAAGACAACCGATTTAGTAGAACAAATAGGTGTTGATAAATCTTATCAAATGATAGAAAATGCCGATTTAGTAATTCATGTATTAAATAATAATGAAGAATTAACTAGTGAAGATAAAGAAATAATGGCTAAACTAAAAGATAAAACTCACATAACGTTTGTGAATAAGTCTGATTTAACTAACAATCTAAAATTAGAAAATAATTATATAACAGGAAATACAGTAAATGATAATGGATTAGATAACTTAAAAAATAAAATTGTAGAATTATTTGATTTAGAACAAATAAATGAAAATAATTTAGAAGTAGTATCCAGTACTCGTATTATAAATTTAATAAAAGAAGCTTTAAAACATATTAATAGTGCTTTAGAAAGCGTAGAAAATGAAATACCAGTTGATATGATAGCAATTGATATTAAAGCTTCATGGGAATTATTAGGAGAAATCACTGGTGAAAGTTATCAAGATGAACTATTAGATACTTTATTTAGTAAGTTCTGTTTAGGAAAGTAAGTGATAAAAAATGTATGATTTAATTGTAGTAGGTGGAGGACATGCTGGATGTGAAGCATCTCATATAGGGGCAGTTCTAGGCTTAAAAACAGCTTTAGTAACGGCTAATATTAATAATATCGCCGATATGCCATGCAATCCTTCAATCGGAGGAACAGCCAAAGGTATTATAGTAAGAGAAATAGATGCTCTAGGAGGATTAATGGGAATAATTGCTGATAAATCTCATTTCCAAATTAAAATGCTAAATAATGGAAAAGGTCCCGCTGTCAGAAGTCTAAGAGCTCAAGCTGATAAAATAACATACCCCAAAAATATGTTAGAAGCTCTAAGAAAAACAAAGAATCTAAGTATAATTGAAGGCATGGTAGAAAATTTAATTGTAACGGATAATAAAGTAAAAGGTGTTATTTTAAGAGATGGCACTAAAATAGAGAGTGAAGCTGTCATTTTAACAACAGGAACTTATACCAAAGCCAATATTCTAATTGGAAGCGAAAACAATCCTGGAGGACCTCATGGTGAAGAAAGAAGTAATAATTTAAGTGATAATCTAAGAAATCTAGGCTTAACTATTCAAAGATTAAAAACCGGAACTCCCCCAAGAATAAAAAAAGAAAGCATTGACTTTACAAAAATGAAAGAAGAAACAGGAGATAAAGAATATTATACTTTTTCATTTGATACTTTGCCTCTATATAAAATAGATGAACAACAAAAATGTTATTTATTATATACAAACGAAACAACTCATGAAATTATAAAACAAAATTTAGATAAATCAGCTATGTATGGAGGATATGTAACAGGGATAGGACCAAGATATTGTCCTTCTATTGAAGACAAAATAGTAAGATTTTCTGATAAATCACGTCATCAATTATTCTTAGAACCAGAAAGTGAATTCTATGATGAATGGTATTTACAAGGCTTTTCTACATCTATGCCAAAAGATGTTCAAGAGGCCATGGTTCACTCTTTAAGTGGTTTAGAAAATGCAGTTATAACAAAGTATGCATATGCCATTGAATATGATGCAATAGACCCTTTAGAAATGAAACCAAGCCTAGAAAATAAAATAATTGAAAATCTATTCACTGCCGGTCAAATAAATGGTACAAGTGGTTATGAAGAAGCTGCGTGTCAAGGCTTAATCGCCGGAATAAATGCTCATCATAAAATAAAAGGAATAGACCCCTTAATATTAAAAAGAAATGAAGCCTATATAGGCGTATTAATTGATGATTTAGTAACCAAAGGAACAGGAGAACCATATCGTATGTTAACTTCTAGAGCAGAATTCCGTTTAATATTAAGACATGATAATGCAGATTTAAGACTAAGAGAAATAGGCTATAAAAATGGTACAATTGATGAAGAAAGATATAAAAAATTAATAGAAAAGAAAAATCAAATAAATGAACTTAAAAATATCTTAGAAAATAATAATTTATCTTTAAATGAAGAAACGAAACAACTATTTAAAGAAAATAATATAATAATACCAACATCAAGTATGAGTTTATATCAATTATTAAAAAGGCCAGAAATTACTATAGAATTTATATCTAAATTAATTCCAATAAATTATAGTAAAGAAATACTAGAAGAAGTAAGTATTGAAACAAAATATGAAGGATATATAGCAAAAGCTTATAAAGAAGCAGAAAAAATGTTAAAACTAGAAGAAAAACAAATACCTGAAGACATTGACTATGATGATATAAAAAATTTAGCCAGTGAAGCAAGACAAAAACTAAACAAAATAAGGCCAACAAGAATGGGTCAAGCAGCAAGAATATCCGGAGTAAACCCTTCAGATTTATCAATATTATCAGTTTATTTAAAAAAGAAATATGCCACCAAATAAGCTATTTCTTTTTTTAAACATAATATTTAAAAATACTTATATTTATTGTATAATATGAAAAAAGAAAGGACTATTTATGAACATAGAAACATTTATAAAAGAATTAAAAAATCTTAATATCAACGTAACTAATCAAAACTTAAAAGATTTAGAAATCTATAAAGACAAGTTACTAGAATATAATCAAAAATTTAATTTAACAGCTATCAAACAAGAAAATGAAATTTATTTAAAACATTTTTATGATTCTTTAACTCTAACCAAAGTAATAGATTTAAACCAAGATTTAAAAATCATGGACATAGGAACTGGCGCCGGATTCCCAGGATTAGTACTAAAAATATTTTATCCTAACTTAGATATTGTTTTAGTAGATTCCAATCATAAAAAAATTGAATTTTTAGAAAATTTAGCAAAAACTTTAAAACTCACAAAAATAAAATGTATTGTATCTCGTGCAGAAGACTTACCTGAAGAATATAGAGAATACTTCGATATTATAACATCTCGTGCAGTTTCTCATTTAAGAATACTGTTAGAATTATCTTTCCCGTATTTAAAGGTAAACGGCCACTTTCTACCTATGAAAGGCAAGTTAACAGAAGAACTAGAAGAAAGTAAATCCACACTTAAAGTTTTAGATGGCCAAATAGAAAAAGAAATAGATTTTAATTTACCTCTTGAAGGCAGCACAAGAACTATATTAGATATAAAAAAAACAAAACCAACAAAAGGACTATATCCTCGTAGATATGATCAAATAAAAAAGAAAGTCTTAAAATAAACAAATAGACATAAAAGAAAATAAGTGATATTATATTTATAATAAGGGATTGAGAATATGAAAATAAAAGACATCTTATTATTACTAAGTATAATAGTACTTATTTTTTGTATATCATTTTTTCAAATTACAAAAGAAAAAAAAGAAGAACCAATCTTGACAAATTATAATTTAGAAATAGAAGAAAATTTAATTAACTTTGAAATAATAGAAAATAGTATTTTTTATTTAACTTATGAATCTCATGAAGAAAATGAAGGAAACTACTATCTAAAAGAATTTGATTTAAAAACCAAGCAATCAAAGCTTATTAACAAAATAGGAAATACAAATAAATCTTGCAGTCTAAAAAACGAATGGGTTACTTGTTCTAACGATGAAGAAATAACTTTATATAACAATAAAGAAGTATTAAATTATAAATTAAAAGATGAGAAAGAAGCATATATTATTCCTTATAAAGATAACTTTCTTTTAATAAAAGATAATAGTTTATATTTATTAAAAAATAAAGAAACTTATTTTAAAGCTTTAACAATAGATTTAAAAGAATATAATATATTTGATTATTTTATAACCAAAAACAATACCTATATATTGTTTAAAAATGACACTAATTTTATTCTTTATGATGTTAATGAAGAAAAAGAAGAGACTTTAGAATATGACAATTATTATCCTTATTCCTCTGGTTTTTTATTCATTAACAAAGATAAAATAAAAGTAATAAACTTAGAAAATAATAACAATAATACTTATACCAATCAATATCAAGAAAGTTATTTTTATGCTGCTAGTTTAAATAATAATATACTATCCCTTTATGATGCTTTAAATGATAAATTATTATTTTTAAATTTAGAAGATAATACTATATTAGATTATAAACATGATTTTACAAATTCTAATCCTATTACTATCATAAAAAATTTTAATAACAAAGTATATTTTTATTGTTTACAGGATACTAACAATTTTTATGAATTAGATATTACCAAGATAAATATCAGTGAAAATATAGAAGAATATTTAAAAAAAGAGAATCAAGAACTAACAGATAAAGTAGAATCTTTAAAAGAAAAATATAATATAAACATAAAAATAAAAGATGAAACTGTATTAGAATATCCTGATTTTTATGCTGAAGTAGAAAAAGATAAACAAACTATATTAACAGCTTTAAACAAGATAGATACAATCTTATCTAAATTTGACAAAGAATTCTTTAATAATTTTTATTTAAAAAATTATAAAGGTTTAAATATTTATTTAACGGGTGCTTTAACACCAAGTGATTATGCTACTCAAGTCGCAAACCCGGCCGCTTTCTCTTTAATAAAAGATTATCAATACATGATAGTTATAAATATAAATGAGCCAAATATAGAAGAATTAACCTGTCATGAATTAGAACATAATATAGAATTTAATGCTATAAAAATGAATAAGCAAATGTTAGAAGAGTGGAATAATTATAATCCTGATAATTTTAGTTATAATTACTCTTATACAGATAAAACGACTTTAAAATATACCTTAAATGAAAATAATAATGCCGATGTTTATTTCGTAGATGCTTATTCTAAAACTTATCCCACCGAGGATAGAGCAAGAATTTTTGAAAGTATCTGTACAAACAAAATAGATTTAAAAGAATATCCCAATCTATACAAAAAAGCAAACTATATAAAAGAAGAACTTATAAAAAACTATCCCACATTAAATAACACAACACTGTTTAATTAATTTTTGATTGAAAAACACTATAAATAATGTTAAAATTAATTATAAGAAAAAATAGGGAATAAAGAGGGCTGATAAAATGAATTTAGAGCAAAATATATTACAAATACCAATAGAAAGCATTATCCCAAATCGATTTCAACCTCGATTAACTTTTGATGACCGTGGTCTAGACGAACTAGCAGAATCCATAAGAGAACATGGAATAATTCAGCCTTTAGTACTAAGAAGAGCCGGAGACAAGTATGAAATAATTGCAGGAGAAAGAAGATATAAAGCAGCAGTTCAAGCTGGCCTAAAAACAGTTCCGGCCGTAATTGCCGATATCGATGATAATAAAAGTGCCGAAGTAGCCATCGTAGAAAATGTTCAAAGAAGAGATTTAACCCCAATTGAAGAAGCCAGAAGTTATAAAAATTTATTAGATAAAGGTTATTTAACTCAAGCAGAATTAGCTAAAAAAATGGGTTTATCCCAAAGTGCTATTGCTAATAAATTAAGACTTTTAAATCTAGATGAAGAAGTGCAACAAGCTTTATTAAATAATCAAATTAGTGAAAGACATGCTAGGTCATTGTTAGTATTACCAACTCATGAAGCCCAACAAAGATGGTTAAAAAAGATAATTAATGAACGTTTAACAGTTCGTAATTTAGATGACGGTATAAAAAAAGAATTAGAGGGAACAGATAATAATCCTGATGATTCTGATATTCCTTTAGTAAAACCTCTAGATATAGAAGCAATAAAAAAAGAAGCAACAGAACTTCCTAGATTAGACGAAGAAAGTGATATTGCTAGAAAATTAAGAGAAATAGAACATGAAAAAATGTATAATCCTGATGTAGTTCCAGTAGAACAAGCAACCAATAATTCAAAAGGAAACTTCTTTAATTTCTTAGAAAATGAAACAGTAAACATGAATACGGAAGAAACTAAAATAGAAGCTCCAACATTCCATAATGATTTACCAAGTATGATATCTACTCCAGAGGAGAAAACTTCTAATGAACAATTAGCAGAAAATTTTAATGCTAATTTTGGCAATCCTGTAAGTTTAGAAACTCCAAAGGAAGAAGACTTTGACCCAGTAGATTTAATAGATACTTTAGACCCAGAATATGAAACAAAAGTAGAAGAAAAATTAGGAATTGATTTAAAAACAGCAATAAATGCAATAAGAGAAACAAAAGATGCTTTAGTAAATAAAGGCTTTAATATTTCTATAGAAGAAACCGATTTAATAGATAGTTATCAATTTCTAATTAAAATAAACAAAAATTAATCAAAGAACCCTTCCCAAGGGTCTTTTCTTTTTAATCTTTTTAAAGCTTTTTCTATGCTAATATCATCAGGTTTAACTTTATCTAGTTCACTCCATTTAATAGGCATAGAGACAGTAGCCTTTTTTCTAATTCTTATTGAATAAGGAGCAACACTAGTAGCACCTTTTGTATTTCTAACCCAATCTATATATATTTTTCCTTTTCTTTTTTCTTTATTCATATTTGAAGTATATAAATCTGGATATTTTTGCTCCATTAATAAAGCAATATTTTTAGTAATATCTCTAGCTTCTTTCCAAGTCATTTTATTCTTTATAGGCACAACCACATGATAACCCTTACCACCACTTGTCTTTAAATAGCTATTTAAATGCAAATCATCTAAAATTTTTTTTAAATCTTTAACCCCATTTCTAACTTTTAAAAGACTTAAATTTTCATCGGGGTCTAAATCAAAAACAAGTATATCAGGATAATTTAATTGATTAACTTTACTACCCCAAACATGAAATTCAAAACTATTCATTTGCACTTCATCAATTAATCCAAACGCATTTTTTACATAATAATAATCTTTCTTTTCATGATTATTTTGCAAATATATTCGTCCTAATCCAGAACTTTTCGTTTCTAAATGCTTTTTAAAAAAACAATCCCCATCACTCCCATTTGGACAACGTATCGTACTAATAATTCTATCTTGCATGTAAGGCAACATTCGTTTCCAAACTTTTTTATAATAATTAACAATATCTAATTTAGAAATTTTAGGCTTTTTAATAATAATTTTATCAGGACTTGTAATTGGAATTTTATTTAAATTAGCTAAAGTTATCATATTTGGATTTTCTATCTCTTTCACCCTTTTTCCTGTCTTAATACTGGTAGTCCATTTCTTAATATTCATTTTCTTTACATATTCATCTTTTTCTTTTATAAGGAGCCACATATCTTCTTTCATATAAATTAAAGTCCATATTCCTTTAAATCTTTTACCATCTAAAAAGAATTTAAAACTCCCTTTCTTAAAATCAACATCATTTAAGGGATACCAATAACCCTCATCAAAAAGCATAACAGTTCCACCACCATACTGCCCTTTAGGAATAATCCCTTCAAAATTACGATAGGAATAGGGATGATCTTCCACTTGAACAGCTAATCTTTTATCTTTAGGGTCAAAAGAAGGCCCCTTAGGAACAGCCCAACTTTTTAATACACCACTCCATTCTAAGCGAAAATCATAATGCTCTTTACTAGCGAGATGATGTTGAACTACAAAATGTAATTTTTTATGATGACTACTCATCTTTCCCACCGGCTCTTTTGTCTTTTTAAAATTTCTTTTTTCATTATATTTATCTAATGCCATATAAAAAACCTCTTATTATTAATTTGCAATAATAAAGAGGTTTTATACTTACTTTAATATTTTTTCCCAACGTTCTGGTTCTGCTTCTTTAGTAATCACTTTTTTCTTATCATATTTAGGAACTTGTCCATAAATTGGAGCGTTAAATTGTTGAACTCCCCCATGATGAGAACAAGCTCCTCTACCAGTAGCACAAGAAGGGCTATAGCTGCCATCATTACATTTAGTACAATATCCAATTATTTCATTAACATAAGTAGTAATAGTCTCAATATGAGATTGTTCTGGAACCGGAGGATAATATTTATAAACAGAATACAAAACTCCATCTAATTCACAATCAGTTGTAACATCAATACCATCACATGTAGCTATAGTATTGGGATTAGTATCTTCTTTAAAAACAGTTTTATCTGAATTATTGCTGTTAATAATACCACCAACTACAGCACAAAAAAGAAAACCTATAAAAAACTTTTTATATTTCATACTAAACACCTTTACTACATATTAGCACAGAATATTAAAAATAACTATATGAGATTAAAAAAATAAAAAAAGAGTTTACACTCTTAATTTAAAATATAATGGGGCGAAATAAGGGATTCGAACCCTTGCATAATAGAGCCACAATCTACCGTGTTAACCACTTCACCAATTCCGCCATGTATATATAAAATACAACTATAGAATACCAAAAATATCTTAAAATTGCAAGTACTTTCTATCTTATTTATTTAAAAAAGCCGAAAAACACAAAAAAAGTATACAATCCCTAGTTTTTATGATATAATTTAACACGAAACAAAAGGAATGATTATAATGTTAGAAACAATTTTATTAATAATATCAGTTTTACTTATCGTAGTAGTTTTATTACAAAGTAATAAAGCGAATGATGGAAGTCAAATTATTACCGGTGGAAATGATACATTATTTCAAAACATGAAAGAAAGAGGATTTGAACTATTTATAAGTCGCCTAACTCTATTCTTAGGCTTTGCCTTCTTTATCATTTCTCTAATATTATTCTTAAAATAAGCTACTAAATCTAGTAGTTTTTTCTTTTAATTCAAATAGATTTATAATATAATAATAATATGAAAAGGTGACTTAGATGAAAATATATAATACATTAACAAGACAAGTTGAAGAATTTATTCCTTGGGAAGAAAATAAAGTAAAAATGTATACATGTGGACCAACTGTATATAGTTATGCTCACATAGGTAATTTAAGAACATACATTATGGAAGATATTTTAGAAAAAACTCTAAGATTTTTAGGATATGATGTAACTAGAGTTATGAATATAACAGATGTAGGTCATTTAACAAGTGACTCAGATACTGGCGATGATAAGATGGTTAATAGTGCTAAAAAAGAACATAAAACGGTTTTAGATATTGCTAAATTTTATACTGATGCTTTTTTTAAAGACACAGATAAACTAAATATTAAAAGACCGGATATTGTAAGTCCTGCTACTGAAAATATTGATGAATATATTAAAATTATTACTAAATTATTAAAGACAGGTTATGCTTATGAGCGAGGAGGAAATGTTTATTTTGATACTTCTAAACTAGATGATTATTATAAACTAACCAATCATGTAAAAGAAGAATTAATCTCAGGTGTAAGAGACACAGTAGAAGAAGATACTAACAAAAAGAATAAAACAGACTTTGTTTTATGGTTTACAAAATCAAAATTTGAAGACCAAGAATTAAAATGGGATAGTCCTTTTGGTAAAGGTTACCCTGGTTGGCATATAGAATGTACAGGAATATCTTTAAAATATTTAGGAGAATATTTAGATATCCATTGTGGTGGTGTTGATAATATCTTCCCTCATCATACAAATGAAATTGCTCAAAGTGAAGCTTATATTGGCCATGATTGGTGTAAATATTGGGTTCATGGTGAACATTTAAATGACGCCAGAGGAAAAATGAGTAAATCTAAAGGCTCAGTTCTAACAGTTTCAACTCTAGAAGAAAATAATATCAACCCAATTTGCTATCGTTTCTTTGTTTTACAAAGCCATTACCGTAAACAATTAACATTTAGTTATGAAGCTTTAAATGGTGCAGAAAATGCCTATAAAAAATTAAAAACTAAAATATTAAGCTTTCAAGAAGACGGAAGTGTAAATGAAAAAACAAAAGAAACGTATGTTACTAAATTTAAAGAATGTTTATGTGATGACTTAAATACTGCGAATGCACTAACTGTTTTATACGATGTATTAAAATCAGAAATCAATAATTCTACAAAAATAGCAATCATAAAAGAAATGGATAAAGTCTTATCATTAGATTTATTTAAACAAGAACAAAAGGAAATAAATCAAGAATATATCGAAGAAATGATTAAAAAAAGAAATGAAGCCAAGAAGAGCAAAAATTATGAAGAAGCAGATAATATAAGAAATGCTTTATTAAAAGAAGGAATAATATTAAAAGACACTAGAGAAGGAACTACTTACGAGGCCGCATAATGGTTGAAAATATATTTTTAATTATAATTTTACTAGAATTAATCGCAGGTTTTATTGTTTATCTAAAAAATAAATCTTTAAAAGAAATAGAAAACGAAAATAGGCTTACAGGCTTTGAATTGGCAAGAAAACTATCAGGTGATGAAACACATATCATAGAGAAAAAAGGAATAATATCAAATTATTATGATCAAAAAAGAGACACAGTAAAACTATCAGAAGAAGTTTTTAATAACCAAAGTATATATGCATCATTTACTTCTTTAATAGTAAGCAATAAAAACAAAACAATTTTAAACCTTCGTGATTTAAATGATTTTCTAATAATAATTTCTTATTCTATGATAATTATAGGTGCTTTTTTAAACAATTTAATGTTAATTCGTTTAGGCATGATTATTTATATAATTGCTATCATAATAGAAAGTTATTCTTTGAAAATAATGATAAATAATATTAACAATTTATTAAAAGATGAACAATATATAAAATCATCCAAAATAGATAATAAAACGGTAATAAGCGTTGCCTTAAGAAATAGTCTTCTTTTATCTATTCGCTTTATACGCTATATACAATAAACCTGAAACGAATATTTACAATATACCAGTGACATAAAAAAAGAAGTAAATGTTATAAATAATGTCTATTACAAAGAAAATAATTCTTATATAACCAAAAATGAAAGCACAAAAAAAGAAATAATAAATGAATTTTTAAAAGTAAATTATTACTGGACAAACAATCTAAAATAGTTTATTCTAAAAAAACAGTAATAATTTTCTTTTAATTTACAAAAATTTGATATATAATGCTTGTATAAGGAGAATTAGATGAGAACAAAAAAGTCACTACAAAATATTTTTTCAACAGTAATATTAACATTAATTATAGGACTATTAGGCTTTGTAAAAGTACGAGTATTTATAAATGGTTTAAGTGATGATATTTATTCATTAAATCAATTATTTGGTCAAATATTAAGCTATATAGCAATTACAGATGCAGGATTTGGCCTAATTCTAAATCAACAATTATATCATGCTTTTGCCAAAAATGATACCGACGAAATAAATAGAATATATAGTACTTCCAAAAGATTTTATAATATAATAGGAAGTGTAATGTTAGGTCTAGCAATTATTATTAGTTTTTTTATTGAGTATTTAACAAAAGCAAATGTATCTTCAAGCTACATCCAAATAATTTTCTTAATTTTTATATTAAGAAATGTAATTGATTATTATTTTGTAGCTCCTAGATATATTTTAGAAGCGGACCAAAAAATATATAAAGTTAATATTCTTTTAAAAGGAACTAAAATTTTAGAAACGATAATTGAAATAGGTTTAGTCTTATTAGGAGTAGATTATTTAATAATACTATTACCAGGTATTGCATTAACGGTTGGTTTTGATATTATTATTAATAAAAAAATATATAAAATGTATCCCTGGTTAAAAAATGAAAAAACATTTAATAAAAAGTATTTAAAAGGAACAAAAGACATAATATGGAGAAAATGCGCTGATTTATTAAATTCAAATACAGATATAATCTTAATATCAGCTTTTATTGATCCTATTAGTGTTGTAATATATACTTCCTATATTTATATAACAAAGTTTATAACAGATATAATCTATATGGTTTCTCATAGTATAACTCCAAGTTTTGCAAACGCTTTAATTAAAGAAAACAAAGATAAATCTTATAGTATTTTCAATGAATTAAATATTTTATTTCTATTCATTGCCAGTTTTGTTTGCATTATGCTTTATGGATTTTTAAGCAAATTAATTGTACTATGGATAGGAGAAAAATACTTAGTAGGTAATCTTGTTCTATTCTTGTTTTGTCTATCAACTTTTCAGATAATTGCCGAAAAACCAATTCAAATGCTAATTAATTGTGAAGGCTTATTTAAAGAAACAAAAATTGCTACAGTTTTAGAAGCTATAATAAATTTAGTGCTATCATTAATTTTAATTCAAAAATTTAAAATTATGGGTGTTCTAATAGGAACCATAGTATCTAAATTAATAACCTCTTTTCTTCAAAACCCATGCTATATATATAAGAATATATTTAATAAAAATGCCTTAATATATTTTGCCAAATATTTTATAGTAATTGGTATGAATATTATCTTTGTAGTATTACTAAATATATTAAATTTAAATGTTAATGGAGTAATTTCATTTATTCTAAATGTTTCAATATCATCTATAGTAGTAGGAGCTATATTAACAATTATTTATTATATTAGCTTTAAATCTTTTAGAAAGTTAGTAGCAAGAATCATAGAGTTTATAAAAGTAAAAGGCCATTATGTTTAATATGCACTGATTAAGTAGTTTGATTTCTTTAATTTATGTTAAAAAAACGCAATAAGTCCCTGAAATCAATACTTAGTCTTTTTTTTTTTATATTTTTATGATATCATGAAAATACAGACAAGTTAAAGGCGACTGAGATAAAGGTGACAAAGGTGGTAAAGATGAATTTAGAGGTAAACGGATATTCAATATATTTAATACTATTGGTAACAATATTATCAAGTTATATACTAACATTTTTAGCAAAAAGTATAGCAATTCATGTTGGCGCTATGGATAAGCCAAATGAAAGAAAAGTACATAAAGTACCTATGCCAAGATGTGGCGGTTTAGGAATCTTTGGTGGCTTTTTAATTGGCTATATGATTTACGGTGAACCAACAACACAGATGTTATCTATATTAATAGGAGCATTCATAATTGTATTAACAGGATTTATTGATGATATAAAACCCATAAGAGCAAGAACAAAATTTTTATTTCAAATTATAGCAGCTTGTGTAGTTGTATTTTATGGTAACACTTATTTTTCAGAAATAACATTTTTAGGGTTTCACTTTAATTTTCCATACTGGCTTAATACTATTATCTCAGTTCTATTTATTGTATCTATTGCTAATGCTATAAACTTAATTGACGGCCTAGATGGATTAGCAGCAGGAATAAGTACTATCAATTTTGCTACAATAGCAATCATAGCATTCATAAACAATAAATTAGGAGGCTTAGATATTATTTTATCTTTAATAATGTTAGGCTCTACAGTTGGTTTTTTAGGCCATAATTTCCCACCAGCTAAAATATTTATGGGCGATTCTGGAAGTTTATTTTTAGGCTTTATGATTGCTGTAATTTCTTTATTAGGCTTTAAAATGGCAACTATTACTTCTTTAGTAGTACCATTACTTATTTTAGCAATTCCTATATTTGATACTCTTTTTGCTATATTAAGAAGATTATTAAAAGGAGAGAGTATTGGCAAACCCGATAAAGAGCACTTACATCACCAATTATTAAAAATGAAATTTGGGACTAGAAAAACAGTATTAATTATTTATTTTATAAATATTTTATTCTCTGTAGTATCTATTTTCTATGTTATAGGTGATAATAAACAAGCGATAGCGCTTTATATAGTATTAATGATTATGCTTTTATTCTTAGTATTAAAGACCGATATCCTATTTGCTCACGCCAAGAAACAAAAGAAGGAGACCAAAAATGAAAAAAATAAATAACATTGTTTTAACAATTTTAATTTTAATTCAGCCTTTTTTAGATACCTACTTTATGTATAATAATGCAATTGAAATTTTTGGCTTTAAAATTTCTACTATCATTAGATATACACTTTTAGCTATTTTATTTATTTTGCTCTTGATTCAAACTAAATTTGCAGATAAAAGAAAAGGATTAATAGTATATTTTGCCTTAATGATATTATATATTATAATGCATCATATAAACGCACTTCAATTTGAATCACTAGTACCAGGAAATTTTAACTATAGTTTAGTAGAAGAATTATTATATATTTCAAGATATTTTTTTCCCTTAATACTAATCTATTATTTATACTCAATTCCTATAAGTAGTGCCTTATTTAAAAAGATTATTGTAACTTTTAGCTTAATAGTATCAATAAGTGTAATAATTTCTAATATTTTCTTATTATCTAAATCAAGCTATTATGATTTCAATATAAGTTATAATATTTTTGATTGGTTTGTAAAAGATATTAGCTACTCAAATGCATCAACAAGAGGATTTTTTTACGCAACAATCGTAATGACAAATCTTTTATTAATTACACCATACATATACAGTATTTATTATAAAGAAGGAAAATATATTTATTTAACTGCAATCGTTTGTAATATGTTAGCTTTATTTATGGCAGGCACTAAAGCCTGCACATTAGGATTTGTAATAATAGCAGTTATGATGTGCTTATTATATTTATTTTTTGCATTTATTGTCAAAGAATTTAAAATTGATTTAGGTAAACTTTTTGCTTCTATAGCAATTATATTAATTTGCTTTGCTCTTCTGCCAAATTCACCAATGGCACAAAGAATATATTTAACGAGTGATATGTATAAAGGCGATAAGACACCTGATAAAGATAAAACAGATACTAAAAAACCTGATGAGGATGATGATATTGACGTTGATGATGGTGACAAAGAAGATGACGATTTTAAATTAGATAATTACAATAGTTTTAAAGAAATATATAGTATAAAAGACAAAGAAGAAAGAAAGGTACTAATCAAGAAATATATCGCTAAAAATCATAATGATTTAGGTATTATGCCAAGTTTATTTATAAACTCTTATTCATTTAAATATGACTATGAATTTTGGGCAGATATCATTATGAATGAAAATGCAGAAGCAAAGGCAAATAACAGAAATATTCAAACTAAAATATTTAAAAGAATTAAAGAAGTAAATTCTTCTAAAATGGATGATTTTTTCGGAATAACTTATAGTAGGACTTCTAAAATATTTAATTTAGAAAGAGACTTCTTATATCAATATTTTTCTTTAGGAATAGTAGGTGTCATTTTATTATTGGGGCCAATAGTTCTATTATTAATTTTATCAATGATTAAGATTATTAGAAAAAGAGAATTATTAAATATTGAAAACGCCAGTCTATGTTTTGGAATAGGATTACTTTTATGTGTCGCTGCTTACTCTGGCAATATGTTAGATAACTTAGGAATTATCACTATTTTAGGATTTGTTATGGGTTATTTTGTAAGTAGAGTATTCCCAAAAAAAGAAAATGAAAATAGTAAGAAGAAAAACTAGAATACCAAAGAGTATTCTTTTTTTACTAGAAAATAGTTCGATAAAATGCCTATTTAATTGATTTTAATACCTGATTATGTTATCATATTTTTATAAGGAGATAAAATATGAAATTTACAATAATTATGCCGACATACAATGATAGTGAAACGATCTTAGAAGCGGTGAATTCAGTATTAAACCAAACCTATCAAGATTGGGAATTATTAATCTCTGATGATGGCTCAACCGATAATACCAAAACAATTATTAAAGACTTTTTAAAGAAAATAAATGACAAAAGAATACAATATATATATCATGAAAATATGGACCAATTAAATGCTATTATGACAGTTTTACCATTAATAACAGGAGATTATGTCTATATCCTTCACTCAGATGATTTATTTGACAATAATGAAGTTTTACAAAAAGTTGCCAATTACTTTAAAATTAATAAAGCAGATGCTATTATATCAGGCTCAGAAATAATAAATGAAAAATCCGAAAAAATTGGCTACTTACCTGTTAAATCCTATAAGAAAAATCAATCAACAATAGCCCTTCAATTATTATGGCTAGGAAGAAATCTTTTTACAGATATGGCTTTTCATACAAAAGAAAGTTTTGTTACAAATGTTAAAAATAACTATTTAGAATGGAATACACCATTTTGGTTAGATTTTAAAACTAGTCCTAAAATGTTAGAAATTAAAAATACTGACTTTTCATATTTTAAATACCGTGTTTTTGAAGGAAATTATATTAATAATGAGCTAGGAAAACTAAATGTACTAAATGGAGAATTAAGAACAGCAGTAAACTTAATGAAATATTATAATATTCCTTTATATAAATTTCAGTATTTAATATTTAGAACCTTAAACAAATTAAAAATAAATTATTATCCAATATATCAAAAAAAAGAAGCTAAAAATAAATATAAAATACTAAAATTTATAATTGAAAAAAGAGTTCCCAACTATAAAGAAAATATATTCTTAAATTCCTTCTTAAATTTTTATCTTAATAAAAGTGATAGAAAAATAGTAATAGACAAAATAAATAAAACAGAAGATATATATATAGGCGCAGACATGCGAAAATTTAATAAAAAAGTATTAAATAATAGTTTATCAAAATTTTATATAAATATTCTAAATGAAATGAGTAAAGGATTTAACACAATTATTACGAATGAAGAAAACTTTAATAAAGTAGTAACAATAACAAAATTTTTATGTATATATCCTTTTGTAAGAATTGAGGTAAAAAAATGAAAAAGCATCCCTTAGAGTATATAAAGTCTTATGGTTTAAAATTATTTCTTGTAGAATTTATAATTTTATTTTTAAATAAATTTCATGTTCTAGATAATTTAAAACAAAATCTTACAATTAAAAAGAATAACATGATTGCTAAAAGATTAGAAACCAAATATAATTATTTAATTGATAAATACAAAGACGTAGATATTGAATATCACAAGAATGACAATTTAATCTGGGTATTTTGGTATCAAGGAGAAAAAGAAATGCCTGAACTAGTAAAATTATGCATCGAAAATATGCGTAAGAAATTGAAAAGTCACAAAGTAATTATAATTAGCAAAGAAAACCTAAAGGATTATATTGAGTTACCAGATTATATTTATGAAAAATTTAATCAAAAAATAATAGGTCCAGCTCATTTTTCGGATATCGTTAGGGCAAAATTATTAAGTGAACACGGAGGAATATGGTTAGATGCTACTATTTATGTATCAGAACCTATACCTAAAAAAGAAATTAATGATATTAAAACTATAAAATTTCCTTGCAAAGAAAAAACAAGTATTTCTAAAGGCCGTTGGTGTGGTTTTTTCTTAGGAAAGATAAACCCAAAACTTTATAAATTTATGTATGATTTTTACTTAGAATATTGGCAAGAAGAGAATATTATAATTGATTATTTTTTAATGGATTATATGATTGATATGGCCTACAAAAACTTTATAATTGTAAAAAAAGACATTGATAATAATAAAATAAATAATCAAAATATTCACAAGCTAGAACAACTTCTAAATAAAGATTTTAATATTAAAGAGTATGAAGAATTAAAGAAAACTAATAAATTACACAAGTTATCTTACAAAATTGAATTAAAAGAACAAAATGATACAAAATTAACCTATTGGGGTTATATTAAAGGAGGACAAAATGAAAAATAAAATACCAAAAAAGATTCACTATGTATGGGTAGGAGGAAATCCTAAGCCAAAAGAAATCCAAATTTGTATGCAAAGTTGGCAAAGAAACTTAAAAGATTATGAAATAAAGGAATGGAACGAAACAAACTTTGATATAAACTCTCATCCATTTTGTAAAGCTGCCTATGAGGCTAAAAAATGGGCTTATGTAAGCGATTATATTAGAGCATATGCTCTTTATACAGAAGGCGGAGTTTATTTAGACACTGATAATTTAGTAGTAGCAAACATTGATGATTTATTAAATAACAGAGCATTCGTAGGTTATGAAAATGATGATTATCCATTCACTGCTTGCTTTGGTGCAGAAAAACATCATCCATTTTTAAAAAAGATATTAGATTATTATAAGACTGCAGAATTTAGATTTGATAAAAATGACCAAATGAAAGAAGTAAATACTAAAATAGTAGGAAATATTTTAATCAATGATTATGGTTGCAAAACTGGAAATATTGAACAATTGTTAGATGATGATATTAAAGTATATAAAAAAGAAGTATTATGTAATCCATCGTCTAAATCAAAAGTTATTCATGTATTTAATGGAAGTTGGATGGAAGGGGCAAAACCATTAAAAAGAAAACTAGTTAAGTTTTTCAAATTAAGAATTAAAACTCCAAAAGGAGCAAGACTTTATAATAAATGGATAGCAAGAAATCACGAATAGAGGTAAAGGTTGAAAAAAATAATTAAATTGAAACACGCAAAAGGAGTTCAAAAATAGCATTTTTTGAACATGGAAGTCAATGAAGACTATAAAATAAATCGTTCTTTGAAATAGTAAACTGTTATTAGGTATTCTGCAAAGTAATGTTGTAACCTAAATTAGTTAAATAAGAAATCATTTCTTCTGGGGTATTTTGAATATTTTTATGAGATTTAAAATTTCTATCCATAAGATTTTCAAATCTTTGATAATCAAAAACTTCACCAGTAAGTAAAATATGATAAATACTTGTGAGTAATAATCTTGCAATAGCAATGATAGCTTTCTTATGACCACGTCGTCTTATATCTGGCTTTAATATAGGGGCAAGATTTATCTTTAATGGCACATAAGGCACATTGAACAAGTAAAGGTTTGATATAAATTCCTGCTTTAGTAATTCTAACAGACTTCTTTTTCTTGGCAGATTCATTACATCTAGGAGTAAGACCAGCCCAAGAACAAAGATGCTTGTCATCGATAAAAGTATTCATATTTGTACCAATTTCTGCTATAATAAATATCGCTGATATTTCTTTTATACCAGGAATTGTTAAAAGAAGATTAATTTCAGTTGAATATTGAATTGCAAGTTTTAAAATTTGTTCTTCCAATTCATTAATGCATTCGTTAATTGAATCATAATGTTTTAGAACAATATTCATTTTTGATGATTGAGACTCATCAAAATTACCATTTATAGATTTCAAAATCTCTTCAGGTGATGATTTCAAATTTTTACGAAGTAATGGTGTAATATCTTCTAAGGTTAAGTTTGGGTTAGAAAGCATTAACTTTAGTATTGATTGTGATGTTTTCCAAAAAACATCTGTTACAACATTAGCAATTTGAACATTAGACATAGTAAGAGAATTTTGAAATCTATTTTTTTCGCCAGAACGAATATTAATTAGTTTATTTCTATATCTCATCAGATCTCTTAATTGTCTTATATCTGCTGGTGGCATGAATGAAGGTTCGACTAAACCGTGTTTAAACATATCTGCAATCCAAATTGAATCTTTCTTGTCGGTTTTCTTTCCGGGTATTGTTCTAACATATTTAGGATGAGTAATAATACATTTGCATTTTTCTTCTAAAATATTAAATACAGGAATCCAATACTTACCAGTAGATTCCATACAGACATCTAGAGTACCGTTAGAAATTAACCAATCACGACATTTTATCAGGTCTTCAGTAAATGTATTAAATGATTTAGTTTGGTAGTCAGTAATGTCATGTTCATTCGTTTTAGCGATAGTTACAACAATAATTTTTTTGTGAACATCAATTCCCGCACAATTTCTGTTAACAATCTTTAACATAAAAATTTTCCTTTCTAAAAATATTTTGTTAAAGGGCTTTGACTGAAAATTCTCAACTAGAAAATAACAAGAAATGGTTTTCACATAGATAAGGTTCCGTGCTCAATAAAGGCAACACTCATTTGTACACCGAGAATAATTGACACATATAACTATACGGGTTTAAAGTTATACTTTAACACCACTCACCTCGCCGTGCTCTGTAGTACGCCCAATAACAGTTTATTATTATACAATAAATGATGCGTATTGAAAATTTAATTATTTATTTCAATACAATTTGTGCCTTTCAGAGGACTGAAAGGACGATAGAAAGGAATGTTAGTTAACTATGAAAAATATTGCAATATTTACCGATAATCTAAAAGTAGGAGGTATTCAAAAATCAATAGTAAACATGTTAAAAAATATGAATTTTAATAAATATAATGTAGACTTATATTTATTTAATACTGATAATTTTTATGATACCCCTAAAAATGTAAATATTATATATTTAGAAAAACCATCTAAATTATTAAATTTTATTCCTTTTAAATTAGCATATAATTTATATAAACCAAAAGTACTTAAAAAAGAATATGATATATCTATTGATTTTGATAGTTATCAAATGGCAACTGCCATAGGTGCTTTAAAAGCCAACAGTAAAAAGAAAGCAATATGGATTCATAATGATATACCAATAAAATTAAAAGAAGAACCAAAATATCGAATATTACACTTCTTCTTTAAAGCCAAATATAAGTATTTTGATTCTTATAATGCCGTTTCTAAAGGAGCCTTAGATGCTTTTAAAACATTAGAAAATTATCCAGAAAAAGAATATAACGTAATTCCCAATTATATAGATACTGCAGAAATAAAAAAGAAAATGCAAGAGAAATGTGAATTAAAAACAGATAAAAGTAAGTTAAATATAGTAACAGTAGGAAGATTATGCCATCAAAAAGGAATCGATATAATGCTTAAAAACATAAAAGAGCTAAGCGAGTTTAGAGATGACTTTCATTTATATGTCATTGGTGATGGACCAGAAAAAGATAATCTTCTAACATTAACAAAAGAACTTTTAATAGAAGATAAAGTATCTTTTTTAGGAAATCAAAAAAACCCTTTTAAATACTTAAAAGAAATGGATTTATTCTACTTATCAAGCCGCTATGAAGGTCAAGGAATGGTAATATTAGAAGCTATGTCTGTAGGTTTAGATATATTAATACCAAAACATTTGGAAAAATATTGCCCTCCAATAAAAGGAACAGAAGATGTATTATTATATTTAAAAGATTATCAAAAAAAAGGAAAAAAAGAATTTAATGATTTAAAAGAATATAACGAAAATATAACAAAAGAATTAAATAAATTATTTACCAACAAGGAGGTGTAAAAATGTCAAAATATTATCGATATTTTAAAAAGCTTTATATTAAAGAACAAGAAGCATTTTATAAAAAAATTAAAGAAGCCTTAAAAAATAACAAAAAAGAATTTATTATTACAGCTAATCCAGAAACATTTAATTATGCTACTATCGATGAAGAAATTTCTGAAATGATATTAGATAAAAACGTAATTGTTGTACCAGATGGTATAGGTGTTGTAAAAGCTGCAAAAATGTTTAATATTGATGTTAAAGAAAGAATACCAGGAGTAGAAATAGCGGAAAAACTTTTAGAATATGCTAACGATTATAAAAAAAGTGTATATTTCTTTGGCTCCAAACAAGAAGTATTAGAAGCCTTAAAAGAAAAGATTATCAAAAACTATCCAAATATTAAAATAGCAGGATTAACAAATGGATATGTAGAAAATAAAGAAGCAGAATATAAAAAAATAATCAAAAAAAAGCCAGATGTTGTTTTAGTAGCATTAGGAATACCAGCTCAAGAGAAATTAATATATAAATATTTAAGTAATTTTGATAAGGGGATTTTTGTTGGTGTTGGAGGTTCATTAGATGTTTTAAGTGGAACCAAAAAAAGAGCCCCAAAAGTATTTCAAAAGTTAAACATAGAATGGTTATATAGACTTATAAAAGAGCCAAAAAGAATAAAAAGATTTTGGAATAATAATGTAAAATTTATATTACAGATTAGAAAGGAAGCTAAGAAAAAATGAAAGATTACATAAAATTAATGAGACCAAAACACTATATAAAAAACTTTCTTATTTTTCTACCTATAATATTTTCCGGAAAACTTTTTGATATTTCACTATTAAAAATAGCCTTTTTAGGCTTCCTAAGTTTTGATATGGCAGCCTCAACCATTTATATAATTAATGACATAAAAGACAAAGAAAAAGATAAAAAACATTCAGTAAAAAAGAATAGACCAATAGCATCTGGTAGAGTATCAGTTAAAAATGCTATTATTCTATCTATTATAACATTTGTTTTGGCTTTATTATTCCAATTATTAACTAAAAATCCAGATGGTTTTGCTTTCATCTTATTTTATATAATAATGAATATTGCCTATAGCTTAAAGTTAAAAGAAATACCTCTAGTTGATATTACAATAATTGTATTAGGTTTTTTAACTAGAGTACTCTATGGTTCGTATTTAATTAACATTTCTGTATCCAATTGGTTACTTTTAACAGTAATATCTGTTCCCTATTATTTAGCTTTAGGAAAAAGAAGAAATGAAACCAAAAAGAATGGAGCAAAAACTCGAAAAGTACTAGAATATTATAGTGTGGATTTCTTAGATAAAAACATGTATCTTTGTTTAACACTGACAATTGCCTTTTATTCTTTATGGTGTAATGCCAGTCCAAATAAGTATTTAATATGGACAGTACCCTTAGCTATTATTACTTGTATGAAATATAGTATGATAGTAGAAAATGATAATTATGGAGATCCTGTAGAAGTAATACTAAATAATTATTCTTTATTAGTTCTTCTGTTTATTTTCTCCATCATTCTTTTTGGAACTATATATATAGGAGGCTAACATGATAAAAAAATTAAATAGATTTACTCAAAATGCTTTCTTAATATTAATGATAATAATGAGTATAGCAGTCTTTATTTTACCACTTCAAAGTATATATGAATTAAGTAGAAGAATGACTTTTGGTATAATAGTAGCATATGCTCTATTAATACTAATAGTATATATTATAATTAAAAAAATAAAATTAGAAAATAAATATGCTGAAATTATTTCTGTTATATTAATAATAGTTTTAGGCCTTGCTTTAAGAATTGGAACTGATCAAATAATGAAAAGTGTACCAATATCTGATTTTGCAACACCACATGCAGTATATCATCTAAAAGATACAGGAATATTTGCGAAAAGAAATTCTGTAGCGGATAATAGTTTTTACCAAACATATTATAGTACTTTCCCGGCTTGGTATCCATATATGCAAGTAGTGTCTGTCATATATAATATTTTTGGAGAAAATATTATGAATATAAAAATATTAAATTGGATATTATTTACTCTTACCAGTATTGCCTTATATTTTACATGTAAAAATAGCTTTTCTAAACGAACAGGTATTTTTGCAATATTATTATTTACGCTTTTTCCATCTCATATTATATATAGTAATATAACTACACCAGACCATTTATCTATATTTTTAATTACACTGTGGCTCTTAACATGGTCAAAAATAGTCTATTATAGAAAAAATGAAAAGAAAAAAGAAGTAATAATATTTTCTATTTTAAATATTTTGTGTGTATGTTTGATTAATTTATTTAAACCGTTATCTATTTTTGGCATATTAGTATTTATATGTGCCGAAATATTATGCTTTACGAATATATTAACAGAAAAAGAAACAAGAAAAAAATATTTAAAATCAAGCCTTATATATTGCCTAGCTTTTATTCTAATTTGTTTTTTAGCTTTAAATATAGAAAATAAAATATTATATAAAGTAGTTGAGAAAAAAACGAATACAAAGGTAGTGGATGCAACAAGCTTATATTTATTATGGGGTTATTCTATTGATGAGAAAAAGCAATATAATTCCAAACCAGCCAATGATATTTATGATTATATTTTAGCAAAAAATAATAATGATGTGGAAAAATCTATTGAAGAAGTAAAAAGTATAGCAAAAGACCAATTTATTAATAATTTACCATATTTACCTAGTATATTATGGCAAAAATTCTTTATCGCATATTACAATGAGTATGATTTATTTACTATAGCAAATCATAGCAATGATGCAATATATGATCAAAAAATATCTGATAATTATTTAAAAATTTATAATTATATAGCAAATGGCTATATGTCTATGTTATTTTTCTTAATTATTGTAGCTTTAATAAAAGAGTTACGTTCTAAAAAAAGAAACTTTATGATTTTTATTAGTTCGTTAATTATCATTGGATATACTTGCATTTTAGTGTTTGGCGGAGTACAACCTAGATATAAGGCTTTAATATTTGGACCAATTTGTTTTTTAGCAGCTAGTAGTTTAGAACTAAGAAAGAGGGAAAAAGAATGTTAGTATCGGTGATAATACCATGTTATAATGGCGAAAAATACTTAAAAAAATGCGTAGATTGTGTAGTTAATCAAACTTATAAAAACGTAGAAATAATTATAGTAGACGATAAATCAAAAGATAATAGTGTAAATCTAATTAAAGAATTAGAAAAAAATATAAAAAAGCCTAAAATAATTCCTGTGATTAGTAAAACAAATAATGGCCCAGGAGGAGCCAAAAACGAAGGCTTAAAATTTGCAAATGGAGACTATGTAATGTTTCTAGATTGTGATGATACAATAGATTCAGATTATATAGAAAAAATGTTACAAGGAATTACTAAAAAAAATAAAATAGATGTAGTAGCAGCCGGTTTAAAAAAAGTTAGTTCTGATGGAAATATATTATATACAAGAATATTTAAAGATCCCAAAAATATTTTATGGCAAAATATAAGCTCATCAGGAAAGCTTTATAATAGAGAATGGTTAGAAAAAAATAATATAACTCTACCCTATGGCAAAGTATTAGAAGATATTATGTTTCAAGCAGCAATTATTTTAAATAAACCAAACTTTAAATGTAAAGAACTAGCAGGTTATAATTATATTGTTAATCCTACATCCATTTCTCACACAACACTTACTACTTTTAAACAAGGAAGTATTGAAAAAGAGCAGGAATATTTAATAAGTTTAAAAAGATTTGTAAAGTCAGATGAAGACTTAGAAATATTAACTTATTTTGCTTTTCGAACTATGATATGGCACTTATTAAAAAGTGGCTGTAAAGTTGGAAAACAAGCCATGGGAATAGAATATAATAAAGCTTTTAAATTTTTAAAAGAAGAATTTCCAGCTTTTAAAAAGAATAAGTATTTAAAATTATTTAGAAAAACAAAAGATAGAAAAATAATAAAAATGGTACTATCAGGTACCAATATATTATACAAAATAAAATTATCTAAAATATTTTTTAAAATTTATGGAAGGATTGATTTAAGTAAATTATGGCCAAATATGTAAATAAAACCCAAAAGGAATTTATAATATTTTCTTTAATAGGTGGGGTAATGACACTACTAAGTTTTGGCTTATTAGCACTATTTGTCGAAATATTAAAATGGAACTATGTTCTTGCAAATGTTATATCATATATAATAGTAGTTATAATATCTTACTTTGCTAATGCAAAATTAACATTCAATCACGAAATAAAAGATACGAAAAAAGAAATAAAGAATATTATAAATTTTTGTATAATGAAACTAATATTTTTAGGATTAGATACAATACTTCTATACGGAATGGTAGATAAACTAAAGGTAAATCTATATATAAGCAAAGTTATATTAACGATTGTACTAACGATAGGATCCTATATATTTAGTAAAAAAATTATAAATGATAAAGAAAATATTTAAAAGCTGATAAAAAGAAAGGGTAGAATTGGAATGATTCTATAAATTGGTAGTATGAAAAAAAGATACATCGGATTAGATATAGTTAGAATTATAGCAACATTAATGGTAATAGGTGTTCATTCAATGTCTAAAAACGGTTTTTATGACATGAACATAACTTTAAAAGCTGGGCCATTCTTGCTTTTTCTAACAATGTTGCGCTGGCTTATGTTTACTTGTGTGCCTTTATTTATTATATTAACAGGCTATTTAAAGAAAAATAAAAAATTGATAGAAATCATTATAAATCGATTTTAAGAATTCTAATTGATTATTTAATTGTTTGCATGATTCTTATAATTTATTATCAATTTTATTTAAATATTAACATGTTTAATCTTGAAACATTAGTAAAGGTTTTAAATTTTAGTTTAATACCATATGCTTGGTATTTACAATTATATCTTATTCTATTTTTAATAATTCCTTTTTTAAATATAATGTATAATAATATCCCAACAAAAAAATCAAAAAGAATATTAATTATTATTTTGGTTGTAATATGTGGACTTGATTCTACAATTAATCCATTATTTAATAAAATATTTGAAGTGAACTATAATTTGATTGTTAAAACATATTTTCCAATTGAATACCCTCTAGCTTTCTATTTTTTAGGAGCGTATATACGAGAATATCAACCAAAAATTCCAAAGATAAAAAATATTACATATATTATACTATTATTATTTATTCAGACATTACTAACATATTTTTATTGCGAAGGAGACACTTTCTCATGGACAATAATGGGCGATTATGGCAATGTATTTACTTTTATTATTGCTGGTTTAGTATTTTGCTTCTTTTACAATCTTAATATAAAGAAATCATCATTAATAACTGATAAATTAATACCATATTTGTCAGACTGCTCTTTTAGTGTCTATTTGATTTCATTCCTTGTTGATCTACATTTTTATAAATATATCACTTATTTAAATATGCCCTGGTATAAAACGATTGTTTTATTTCCAATATCCATATTGTTGCATTATACTATATGTGTTATAATAGTAAGTATAATTAACATATTTAAAAACATAATAAAAAAAGTTATACAAAATTTAAGGAGATAAATAATGATTAAAGTAATGAGTATATTTGGAACTAGACCAGAAGCCATAAAAATGGCCCCTCTAGTAAAAGAATTAGAAACAAGAAAAGAAATTAAAAGTATAGTATGCGTTACAGCTCAACATCGTGAGATGTTAGACCAAGTCCTAGAAACATTTCAAATTAAGCCAGACTATGACTTAAATATTATGAAACAAGGGCAAACTTTAGGAGAAATTACAACTAGAGCTTTAACTGGTTTAGAGAATGTAATAAAAGAGTGTAAACCTGATATAGTATTAGTTCATGGAGATACTACAACAACTTTTGCAGGTGCTCTAGCAGCTTTCTATAATCACACTGCAATAGGTCACGTAGAAGCTGGACTAAGAACAAACGATAAATACTCTCCTTTTCCAGAGGAAATGAATCGTCAAATGGTAGACTGCATGACAGATATGTATTTTGCACCTACTAAAGTAAGTAAAGAAAATTTACTAAAAGAAAATATTGCTGAAGATAAGATTTATATAACAGGAAATACTGCCATAGATGCTATGAAAACAACTGTTACCAATCATTATAATAATAAAGAATTAGAATGGATAGAACCCAATGAAAGAATGATTTTACTAACAGCTCATAGAAGAGAAAATCTAGGAGAACCAATGCGAAATATCTTTAAAGCGATAAAAAGAATAGTAGATGATTTCCCAGATGTAAAGGTAATATATCCAATTCATATGAATCCAATTGTAAGGAAAATAGCAAACGAAGAATTTAAAGATACGAATAGAATAAAACTAATAGAACCACTAGAAGTATTTGACTTCCATAATTTTCAAAATAAAGCTTATTTAATATTAACAGACAGTGGTGGAATTCAAGAAGAAGCACCAAGTTTAGGGAAACCAGTTTTAGTATTAAGAGATACAACCGAAAGACCAGAAGGAATAGAAGCAGGTACTTTAAAATTAGTTGGAACAGATGAAGAAACAATTTATAATGAAACAAAAAAATTATTAACAATAAAAGAAGAATATGAAAAAATGAGTAAAGCATCTAACCCCTATGGTGATGGTAATGCAAGTAAACGTATAGTGGATGCTATTATAAATAAATTCCAAAAATAAAAGAGGTTTGAACCAATCAAATCTCTTTTTTAAACCCAAAATTCAAATATTCTTCTTAAGTAAAAGAATATCCAAGAATTCATAACATTTGAATCACTAAATAATAAGAAAAAACTATAAAGAATACCAACAACAAATGCTATATAACAGATTTTATTTAATAATTCATCTTTCTTATGATTATAAATAGCAAATAACAAGATCGAAGTAGATAAGTAAATTAAGAAACCAAAATCACAGACATATCTTGGCAGAATACCAGCCATTTGAGTATCCGCAACAATTAGAATAAAAGCAAATATTACTCCTAGAATACTAATAATATAAGGAAGCTTATCTTTAAATAAATCTTTAAATTTATAAGCAAATAAAGTAATTAAAGTTAAGAAATTAATAAACATAAATCCTGCACCCATATTTTCATAAATTGTTGTACCAATATAACTAGTAGTAACTCCAACTCTAGTTATAAAAGGAAACTGTAAAGTAATATGAATAGGATTAAATAAATAGTAGTATATACCTAAAAAAGAACGGTCAAATACAAATCCTCTTTTAGTCATATCATTAGTAGTTAAATTATAATTAGCACCAAAATCAAATGGTGAACCAAAACGTGTATAATTATAAAACATTAATAAACCAGCAATTACTATATAAGGGGTTACCAACGCTATAGTTTTACCAACACTTTTTTTAGAAAACAATTCTCTATCTTTAAAAATATCTTTAAAAAATATAGGAATAGCAAAGAAACTAGTGACTAATAATTGAGGCCTACAAGCTGCTATACTAGCCATACAAAGACTACCCAAAAATAAATAGAAAGGCTTATAATGATTATATTTAGCTTTAAACCACCAATATAACCCATAAATACTAAACATAATTGCCATTAAAATAGGCAAAGAATAATGGTCTGGCCTACCCATAATAAATAATATTCCACAGGAATTAATAAATAATAAGGTTAATAATAAATAAGTGCCTAAATTAACTTTAGAAAACCATTTCTTACATATTTGATATAGTAATAAAAATATACCAACAACAGTAGCAATCATTGTAATAGATATACAAGTAACAGTCTTAATATGATGTCCTGTAATAGCATAAACAGGTAAATAATAAAGAATAACAGGAGCTACCCCAAAATAGACATAGTAGTGATGGTTAAAATAAGCAACATCCCATATATAATAATCTCCAGTATTATTAAAAGCATTATTTCTAGCTTTCTTATCATAAGGATTTTTTAAATCTTGTAAAATTTTACTAGGCTCTTCATCTAAATAAGTATGTCCCTTTAATAAAGCTTCTGCTAACAATTGATATTGAAATCTTTGCTTTGTAGGAAACTGTTCTTGAACTAAATATTGATTTAGTTGTGAAATGCCTAATAAAAATACAATTTGTGCACCTGCAGTAATATATATAATCTTTTTAGCATTTCCTTTAAATAATGACATTTGATATAACTTAGACTTAGGACGAAAAACATAAAATAATAAAGCAAAACTCATAATTAAAATAGGCCTAGTAAGAGTAAAATTAAAAGGAACTTTCTTATTAAAAGTAATACTTTCTATATATACTGGTTTTTCTTCGTCTGTTTGATCTATATAAATTCTAAACCTTTTAGATTTGCCAGCTAAATGCAATCGAAAGATATCTTCTCTATTAGAAAGTACTCTTTTTCCATCAACAAAAGCATATTTAGCATTTGCTGCATCTGTATATCCATAATGTACTTTTATAGTTTGATTATCATCTGTTTTTAAAGTAATTGCAATATTATCTAAATGTTTATTAATAGAATTAATTTCAATATAGTTATATTTATTTTCTAAAATACTAATAGAACCATTCCTATTTAATTTTAAACTTTCTCCTAATTTATAATCTTCTATAACATACTCTTGATAATGCATGGATTCATAAGAACGATATTGAAAAACAGTAAATTCTAATATAAAACTAATAGAATAAACAAAAAATATAAATCGTGCTAAAGATTTATGTTTATTACTATTTTTATATATTAAAAATAAAATAATAAATAAGATTATTAGTATTAAAACTACAAACATAAAAATCACCATTAAAATTATAGCATTTCCTTGTAAAATAAGCAAATAACATTTATATTTAGTTTACTTATCCCTATAAATATGTTAAACTAATTCCAAGAAGTGAGGTTTTTAGAAGTGAAAAAAATAGCAGTTTTAATACCATGTTATAATGAATCAAAAACAATAGAAAAAGTAGTTAAAGATTTTAAAAGAGAATTACCAGAAGCAGATATCTATGTTTACGATAATAATTCAAGTGATAATACTGCAGAATTAGCAGAAAAAGCAGGAGCTATCGTAAAGCATGAATATATGCAAGGAAAAGGAAATGTAATTCGTAGAATGTTCCGTGAAATAGAAGCAGATTGTTATATTATGACTGATGGAGATGATACTTATCCAGCAGAACAAGCAAAAGAAATGTGTAATCTAATACTAGATGGAAAAGCAGAAATGGTTGTAGGAGATCGTCTATCTAGTACATATTTCACAGAAAATAAAAGAATGTTTCACAATTCTGGTAATGTCGTAGTAAGATTTTTAGTTAATAAAATATTTAAGAGTAATGTTAGAGATATCATGACTGGATATAGAGCATTTAGTCGTATGTTTGTAAAATCATTCCCAATTATATCTGGCGGATTCGAAATTGAAACTGAAATGACTATTCATGCTTTAGATAAAAAAATGAAATTAGAAAATGTATTAATAGATTATAGAGATAGACCAGAGGGAAGTGTATCAAAACTAAATACAGTAAGTGATGGTATTAAAGTATTAAAAACGATTGCAACTTTATTTAAGCAATATAAACCTTTTGCGTTCTTTAGTTTATTATCTTTAATATCATTAATAATAGGTGTTGGTTTCTTTATACCAACTCTAATAGGATATATAAATACAGGTTTAGTAGAAAAATTCCCATCACTAATGGCAGCATCTTTCTTTGGTATAGTAGCAATTCAATTATTTGTAGGCGGCTTAATACTAGAAAGTATAGCTCGTAAAGATAGACAAAACTTTGAATTACATCTAATAAATTTAGAAAACAATAAAAATAATAAATAACACAAATATTTTGGAGGGACTAAAAGTTTAAAAACTAGTGCCCCAACATTTATAGCAGAAAATCATTCTTTATATATGATAATAATATTTAGAATAAAATAAAAATTCTTCTTCATTTAAAGATAAAGAAACCTGTAATTTAAATGAATCAGAATGTATATAAAAAATCAAAAAATAAGAAGTCTCCTTGGCTTCTTTTTATATATCATTAATATTTATAATCAGTTTTTCCTAAAAGATAATCAGCACTAATTTGATATTTCTTACAAATAGTATATAGAAAAGGGGTAGATATTAAATGTTTACCATTTTCATAATTAGCTATTACAGGTTGTACAGTATTTAAAATACTAGCAAGTTTTTTCTGTGTAAGATGCTTTTCTTTTCTTAATTCTTTAATTCTAAAAGAACTTTTTTCTAAATTTATCAAAGAAGAATTTTTATAATTTTTTTGATTAGTAAAACCAAATAAATAATCAATAGAAACATCAAGCTTATTTGCAACAACATCTAAATGTTTTAAAGGCATAATAACATATTCTCTTTCATATTGTCCATAAACATACTCATGAATTCCTAATAAGCTACTTAATTCAGCTTGAGTAATTTCTTCTTCCTTCCTAATATCCCTTAATCGCTCTAAGTATATCATATAATTCACCTAAACTAATTTTCTCATATTGTAATATGCAAAATATAAAACCAATAAAATAGCTATATTTTTCTTGACTTTCAATATCCTTAATAATATAATTTTGGTGTATGGTAGAGAATTCTAAGAGAGGTTAGAAAAATGAAAATAGAGAGATTAAAAAGAAATAAGTTAAAGAAGTATGGAGGAATTGTACTAGTGTTTATGGCAGTAATTGTAACGGTAGTACAATTAACTTCTAGAGCTAAATATAAAACAACACAGAGTATTGAACTAGCTAGAGGAACAATTAATTATACAGTACCAGATTTAAATTTAGTATCTATGTATGTCGAAGATAGTGGAGAATATAAGGTAAGTGATACAGTTCCATCAAATGGTTATAAATTAAATCAAGATAAAAGTTATTGTGCAGTAAATGGAAATAAAGATAGTTCTATTACTTTTGATTATAGTAATGGTAAAATAAATGTAAATAATTTAACCCAAAAAGGAACAAAATGTTATTTATATTTTGATAGTTATGCTTGTAAAGGAATTTCATGCGAATCAATTATGGCTAATATGAAGACCATAAAGACAAGAAATGACTTTTCAACAACACTTACCGATACAACCACAGGTGTCATTTATAAATCTTTGAATAGTACTCAATACGATGACCATGGCGAAACTTATTATTTTGCAGGAGCACCGACAGATAACTGGGTTAAGTTTGGTGGTTTCTACTGGAGAATCATTCGCATAAATGGCGATGGAACAATAAGAATGATCTATAATGGACCAACAACGGATCAAACAGGAGAGACAACTGGGATAGGAACGAGTACTTTTAATCCAAGTTATAATGATAACATGTATGTAGGATATCAATATACAAGTGGAGAAGTACATGGAAGAGGAACAGACAGTACCATCAAAGGAGTATTAGATAACTGGTATAATAATAATTTAAGTAGTTATTCAAACTATATAGCAACAGGAGAAGGAGCAACATTTTGCAATAACAGAACACCATATAGTGGAAGCGGTATAGGAACCAGTATGACTTGGTATTCACAAAATAAAGACTTAAAATGTTTAGATATTAATGATAAATTTGCTTTTCCCATTGGATTAATAAGCAAAAACGAAGCTGTCTATGCAGGTGGAGGAGAAAATGTTATTAATACAAAGTACTATTTATACACAGGCCAGTATTATTGGACGATATCGCCATCGGGATATGATGATGTAAATTCTTTAGTATTTGTGTTACAAGATAGTGGAGCACTTGGAAACCATAGTACATTTGCAACTTTTGGCGTCAGACCCGTCATCAATCTAAAATCAGACATATCATTTACTGGTGGAACTGGAACAACTGCTAATCCCTATATCCTATCATAAAAAAAGACACACCTTGAAGTGCATCATGAAAGCAATTTCTAGCTTTCTTTTTTCTTTGTAAAAACAAATAATTTACTTAAAATATAATTAAATACAGTTACTAATACTTGACAAACCATAGTCCAAATAACAACCCATAAATTACTATCCAAACGTAATAAAGTAACAAAGAACCACATAATAAACATTTCCATCAAAAGCGTTAATATTCTACCACCCACGAAAGAAGTAATTTCTTTTAAATAATTCTTAGACTTAGAACGAAAGACAAAAATACGATTAGCAACATAAGCAAAAGCTACGGCACAAATCCAAGAAATAACAACAGCAATTTGTAATTCTACAGGCTCTTTAGCATTTAATACAGTAAATAATAATAAATATTTAACACCCAAACTAACTATAGTTGTAAGTACTCCTACAATTAAATAATTAACAATTTCTTGATATTTATCATAATAATTTTTTATTTTTTGTATCATTTTTACCACCTAAAAACATTATACACAAAAATGACATAAAAAGGAAGTTTAATATAGCAAAATAAATTTTATTTGCTATAATATTAAGTGAGCATTAAAAGAAAGGATTTTTATAAAAATATGTTAAAGAAGTACAGCAGATTTTTATTTATAGCATTTCTAATTATATATTTAGAAATATTAACGAAAATATTTATATCTAAATCAACCATTGGTATATTATACACATTGTTATTTTCTCTTCCTCTAATAGGATTATTTTATTTATTAACAAATATAATGAAAGAAAAAGGAAACAAAATCATAACCTTTATAATTACAATATTATTATGTATATACTCAGGCTTTCAAACAATATTTTACCGTCTATTTAGCAATATATTTTCTTTTAACTCTATTTCTTTAGCAGGTAACGCGATAGACTTTAGAGACATAGCAATAGATGCTATATATAAGAATATTGGTATAGTTATTACTTATATATTACCAATCATTCTTTTAATTATATTAAGAAATAAAATAGATTGGACTCGCCAAAATAAGAAACCATTATTAATTATCTCTATTATAACTCTAATTATCTATATACTATCTCTATTAAGTATAAACTTAGATAAAAAAGAAACATATTCTGCCTACAATCTATATTATAATATTAATAGTGAAATAAAAATGGTAGAGAAATTTGGTTTATTTACTTATACTAAAATAGATTTAAAAAGAGTTATATTTGGTTTTGATGAAAAAATAATAACAAATAATTCTACTTTAGAAGAACCAAAACAAGAGGAAGAAGAAACAGAAACAAATGTTACTTATAATCAAATAGAAATAGATTTTGATGATTTAATTAATAATGAAAGCAATGATACTATAAAAGAAGTACTAAGTACTCTTAAGAATACTAGCCCGACGAACAAAAATAAATATACAGGAATGTTTAAAGGCAAAAACTTAATATTTATTTTAGCAGAAGGGTTTAATATGATAGCAGTCGATAAAGAATTAACTCCAACGTTATATAAATTAACAACCGAAGGTTTCGTGTTTAATAATTTTTATTCTCCTGTATTTTTTAGCACTACCGGAGGAGAATTTCAAGCAACAACTGGTTTAATAGCAACTCAAGAAGCACTATCTAACTGGAAAAAAGTAACGCCCAATATAAGATTTGCCTTAGGCAACAGTTTTACTAACATTGGATATAGAGCATTTAGTTATCACGATTGGACTTATACTTATTATAGTAGGCAAAAGACAATGCCCACTCTAGGATTTAAAGATTACATGGGTTGTGGAAATGGAATGGAAAACTTAATGAGTTGTAAATGGTTACCAAGTGATATCGATATGATGAATGAAACTCTACCATTATATAAAGATAATAAAAAATTTGTAACTTACTATGTATCAGTCTCAGGCCATGCCCCATATGTTTATAATTCAAATGGAAATAGTATTGCTTTAAAAAATACTGACTTAGTAAAAGATTTACCATATAGTAACAATGTAAAAGCATATTTAGCAACTCAAATAGAATTTGATAGAGCTCTAGAATCTCTAATAAAAGGTTTAAAAGAAGCTAAAATATTAGATAATACTGTTATTTCTTTTGTAGGAGACCATTACCCATATACATTAACAGTAGATGAAGTAAATGAACTAAGCACTTATAATAGAGATGAAACAGTAGAAATAAATCATAGTAATTTTGTGATTTGGAATAGTAAAATGAAGAAACCTATCACAGTGGATAAAGTAGGAAGTCAAATAGATGTCTTACCAACATTATTAAATTTATTTGGTGTAGAATATGATTCTAGATTAATAGTAGGAAAAGACATACTAAGTGATGAACCAGGTTTAGCTATCTTTTCAAATCGCAGTTGGGTCTCTGACTATGGCACTTATAATAGGGGAAAATTTACTTTAAAAGAAGGCAAAGAACTAGAACAAACAGAAGAATATGTACGAAGAATGAATAATTTAGTATCTACTAAATTTACATTAGGAAATCAAATAACGAAATATAACTTATATGATTATATTTTAAAATAATTGGTAAAAAGAGGTTAAATAAATAACTAAAATATTAATAAACTATTAATATGTACACAGGTATTACTTAGTACATATTAATTTTTTTGATATCAATCTAATATTATAAGTATTAACGATATTAAAGAGTAATATCTAAAAAGAAGTTTAGGATGAAATAAACTTCTTTTTTTAAAAAACTCTCTTATAGAGAATTTAATTATGAACCAATTCTTTAATTTCTTTAGTTTTAATCTTATTAATAGGATTATATCTAACACATTCATCTAACTTACCAACACACCAATCAGCACTATATCCAAAGGTTTCACATATTTGTTTTAAATCAGCAGTACTAATCGCTTTCCTTCCAGTTTCATAATCACTAATCAAAAAACGATGTGTATGTATTTTTTTAGCTAATTTTTCTTGTGTATAACCACTACTTTTTCTTATTTGTTTTAATTTCTTTCCTAAATGGATTTTATCAACATTTTCTATAGAATGCACTAAAGGATTTATAACATCGCTAAGTCCCATCATATAATCAAAAGTAGTATTTCCTAAATTACAAATTTTATTAAGCATTACAATAGTAATTTCATTATAACCATTTTCCCAATTAGATACATAACTAGCACTTACACCCAATAAATTAGCAAATTCTCTCTGAGTAACTTTTAAATGCATTCGAATATGATAAGCTTTTTCTTCTGTAATCGCTAAATTTCTTACTTCTTTCTCCATTTTTACCTCTCTTTTCTTATTAATATCACGACCACATTAAAAAATTAAGCCAACTACACTATTAAGCACAAAAACTTAATTGAATAAGTTTATTTACTTTTATAACTTTATTAAGTATAATAAAATAGAAAGAAGGAAAATAATGAACCCAATAATGTTTACAATATTTCATCTAGAAATTAAATGGTATTCTTTTTTGATTTTAATAGGAATAATCATAGGAATAAATTTGGTTATAAGAGAAGCCAAAAAATTTCATATTTCAAAAGATACAATCTTCGATATGTGTTTCTACGCCATAATATTTGGCATATTAGGAGCAAGACTCTACTATGTATTATTTAATTTATCTTATTACAAATATAATCTTTTAGAAATATTAGCAATTTGGAATGGTGGATTAGCAATCCATGGTGGTTTAATCGCAGGTATACTAACAGTTTATATTTATACTTCTAAGAAACAAATAAATTTTTTAAAAATCTTAGATATATGTGCTCCAGCAGTAATTTTGGCTCAAGGAATAGGAAGATGGGGGAATTTTTTTAACAGTGAAGCTCATGGCTTTGCAACAACCTATGCTCATTTAAAAAGTTTACATGTACCAGAATTTATTATTAAGGGAATGAATATTGGTGGCACTTACTATTTACCAACATTCTATTTTGAAAGTTTATGGTGTATACTAGGCTTTTTAATGCTTATAATAATACGTAAGAACAAGTATATAAAAGTTGGAACTATTACTTGCGTTTATCTAATGTGGTATAGTTTTGGAAGATTTTTTATTGAAAGTTGGAGAACAGACTCTCTAATGCTAGGTGGCTTTAAAGTAGCACAAGTATTATCAGCTATATTATTTATAGGTTCACTCATGTATTTAATTTATTTATATAAAAAAGGTAAATATGAAAACTTATATAATGATATAAATAAGAATAGAATAGGGGGATAAATATGTATGATTTAATAATAATTGGAATGGGTTTATCTGGAATAAGTGCAGCTATTTATGCAAAAGAAGCCGGACTATCAGTATTAATGCTTGATGGTAGTGCACCCGGAGGAACATTAAATAAAATTTCTACAATTAGTAATTATCCAGGAATAAAAGAAATAAGCGGCCCTGATTTTGCTATGAATTTACTAGAAGAAGTAAACGAATATCGAATACCCTATAAATTAGAAGAAGTAACAGATGTTATCTTAGAAAAAATAAAAACAATTAAAACGAAAAATAACGTCTATCAAAGCAAGTATCTTCTAATAGCAACAGGTCGTATTCCCAAACCTCTAGGTTTAAAGAATGAAGAAAAACTAGTAGGTAGGGGAATCAGTACCTGTGCTTTATGCGACGGACATTTCTATAAAGGCAAAGATATTGCTGTAGTAGGTGGAGGCGAAAGTGCTTTAAGCGAAAGTATTTATTTAGCAAAACTAGCTCATAAAGTATATGTAATACATAGAAGAGACAGCTTTAGAGGAAAAGAAGATACTATAAGCAAAGTAAAAAACATACCTAACATAGAATTAATATTAAATGATGAGATAGTAGAATTAAAGACTGTAGAAGAAAAATTAACAAAAGTAAAATTAAAAAGTGGTAAAGAACTAAATGTCGAAGGATTATTTATATATATTGGCTCTACTCCTAATACAAATTTTTTAAAGAATACGAATCTAAAAATGGAAGATGGCTATATTTTAATTAACGCAAAACAAGAAACCAACATTGCCGGAGTTTATGCAAGTGGTGATGTTACCAAAAAAGAAATCTATCAGTTAATAACTGCAGCCAGTGAAGGAGCAACTGCTTCCATTCATATAAATGAAGCAAATAACCAAAAAAGTAATTAATATGTTTTTAATGTCAAAAACATATTTTTTATGTCAAAAAACACTTGACTTTTCATATACTATAATGTTATATTAATTGTGCATTTTAAATTGTGGTTCTGCCTAGGTAGAACCTAATTTAATAGAAAATCTGATACACCAGGATGTGTGTTAATAGGAGGGAGGATATTATGCCAACAATAAATCAACTAGTAAAGAAAAACAGAAAGAACAAAACAAAAAAGAGTAAATCTCCAGTTTTAAATGTAGGTTATAATGCAATGACAAGAAAAGCAACAGATACAAAGGGACCTCAAAAACGTGGTGTTTGTACTCGTGTTGGAACAAAAACACCTAAGAAGCCAAACTCAGCATTACGTAAATATGCTCGTGTAAGACTATCAAACGGTAAAGAAGTAGATTGCTACATTCCAGGAGAAGGACACAATTTACAAGAACATAGCGTAGTATTAGTACGTGGTGGACGTGTTAAAGACTTAATCGGTGTTCGTTATCATATTATTCGTGGAACGTTAGATACTCAAGGAGTAAATAACCGTAAACAAGGACGTAGTAAATATGGAACAAAAAGACCTAAAAAATAATAAGAAAGGAGAATAATTATGCGTAAGAGACGTGCAATAAAAAGAGACGTTTTACCAGATCCAATATATAATTCAAAAACAGTTACAAAACTAGTAAACAGAATTATGAGAGATGGTAAAAAGGGAACAGCAGAAAATATTCTTTATGAAGCATTTGATATCATTAAAGAAAAAACTGGCAAAGACCCAATGGAAGTTTACAATGCAGCTCTAGAAAATGTAAAACCTCAACTAGAAGTAAAATCTCGCCGTGTAGGTGGTTCAAACTACCAAGTACCAGTAGAAGTTACTGAAGAGAGAAAACAAACTCTAGCATTACGTTGGATTGTAAATTATGCAAAAACAAGAAATGGAAAGGGAATGGCTATCAATCTTGCAAACGAACTTATCGACGCTTCAAATGGTGTTGGTGGGGCAGTTAAAAGACGTGAAGACACTCACAAGATGGCTGAAGCAAATAAAGCATTTGCTCACTATAGATGGTAATTGTTATGGCAAGAGATGTTACAATTGATAAAATAAGAAATATTGGTATCATGGCTCACATTGATGCTGGAAAAACAACTACTACTGAAAGAATTTTATTCTTAACAGGAATAACTCATAAAATCGGAGAGACTCACGAAGGTGAATCTCAAATGGACTGGATGGCTCAAGAAAAAGAAAGAGGTATCACAATTACAAGTGCTGCAACAACATGCCACTGGAAAGGATATCGCTTAAATATCATTGATACTCCAGGACACGTAGATTTTACAATCGAAGTTCAAAGAAGTTTAAGAGTATTAGACGGAGCTATTGCTCTTATTGATGCTCAAGCAGGTGTTGAACCTCAAACCGAAACTGTATGGAGACAAGCGAATGAATACAAAGTACCAAGAATGATTTGTGCTAACAAAATGTGCAAAATGGGTGCTGACTTCTATTACAGTTTAAAAACTATTAAAGACCGTTTAGGTGCTAATGCAGCTCCTATCATGTTACCTATTGGTGCTGAATCAGAATACAATGGATATATTGATCTAGTAACTATGAAAGCTTACCAATATGATAATACAGAGCAACAAAACCTAAATGAAATTGCTATACCAAGTGATATGACTGACAAAGCAAATGAATATAGAACAAAATTAATTGAAGCAGTCGCTGATTTTGATGAAGAACTAATGATGACATATCTTGATGGTGGAGAAATTTCTGAAAGTGCATTAAAATCTGCTATCAGAAAAGCTACATTATCAGTTGAATTCTTCCCAGTATTATGTTCAGATGCTTTAGATGACAAAGGAACAAGAGCATTACTAGATGCAGTTATAGATTATTTACCAGCTCCAACAGATATAGAAGCAATTCTATGTACTGATAAAGATGGTAATGATGTAAAACGTCATCCAAGTGATTCTGAACCATTCACTGCTTTAGCATTTAAGATTATGACTGACCCATTCGTAGGTAGATTATCATTCTTCCGTGTTTATTCAGGAGTATTAACAAGCGGTTCATACGTTTTAAATAGTACAAAAGGAGAAAAAGAAAGAATTGGTCGTATCCTACAAATGCATGCTAACCAAAGAAAAGAAATTACTGAGGTTTATGCAGGAGAAATCGCTGCTGCTGTTGGTTTAAAAAATACAACAACTGCAGACACATTATGTGATGAAAAACATCCATGCATCATGAAAGGTATGGAATTCCCAGCTCCAGTTATCGATATTGCAATCGAACCAAAGAGCAAGAATGACCAAGACAAAATGGCTTTAGCTATTAGTAAATTAGTTGAAGAAGACCCAACTCTTAGAGTAAAAACAGACCATGAAACTGGGCAAACAGTTTTATCTGGAATGGGAGAATTACACTTAGACATTATTGTTGACCGTATGAAAAGAGAATTTAATGTTGATTGTAATAAAGGTAAACCACAAGTTGCTTACCGTGAAACAATTAAGACTGCTGCTGAATGCGAAGGTAAATACATTAAACAATCTGGAGGACGTGGACAATATGGACATGTTTGGGTTAAATTTGAACCAAATCCAGAAAAAGGATATGAATTCGTTGATGCTATCGTTGGTGGTGTAGTTCCTCGTGAATATATTCCAGTAACTGATAAAGGATTACAAGAAGCTATGGCTGGTGGTATCCTAGCAGGTTATCCAATGGTAGACGTAAAAGCAACATTATTTGATGGTTCATACCATGATGTAGACTCATCAGAAATGGCTTTCAAAATCGCTGCTTCTATGGCTTTAAAAGAAGCTAAAAAGAAATGTAATCCAGTATTACTAGAACCAATTATGAATGTTGAAGTAATTGTTCCAGATGAATACATGGGAAATGTTATGGGAGACTTAACATCAAGAAGAGGGCGCCCAATGGGACAAGAGTCTCGTGGAAATGCTTTATCTATTAAAGCAATGGTTCCTTTAGCAGAAATGTTTGGATATGCTACAAGTTTACGTAGTAATACTCAAGGCCGTGGTAACTTTACAATGACATTAGACCATTATGAAGAAGTACCAAAATCAATCGCTGAAGAAATCATCAAGAAAAACAGTGTTAACTAAAATTTAACACACATAAAGTCAAATAATACTTGAAAAAAGTTCAAGCATTAGATAAAATAATATTGTACATATGAAAGGAGAAAAAATTATGGCAAGAGAAAAATTTGACCGTACTAAAGAGCACGTTAATATTGGTACTATTGGACACGTTGACCATGGTAAAACAACTTTAACTGCTGCTATTACAAAATATTTTGGTAAAGAGTTTGTTGACTATGCAAATATCGACAAAGCTCCAGAAGAAAGAGAAAGAGGTATTACTATTAATACTTCACACGTTGAGTATGAAACTGACAAACGTCACTATGCTCACGTTGACTGCCCAGGCCATGCTGACTATGTTAAAAACATGATTACAGGTGCAGCTCAAATGGATGGTGCTATCTTAGTAGTTAGTGCTGCTGATGGACCAATGCCTCAAACAAGAGAGCATATCTTATTATCACGTCAAGTTGGTGTACCTAAAATTGTTGTATACATGAACAAATGTGACCAAGTTGATGACCCTGAGTTATTAGACTTAGTAGAAATGGAAATCAGAGAATTATTAGGAGAATATGGATATGATTCTGAATGTCCTATTATCCGTGGTTCAGCTTTAAAAGCTCTAGAAGGTGATGAAGCTGCTGCTCAATCAATTCGTGATTTAATCGCTGCTGTTGATTCTTATATCGACGCTCCAGTTAGAGACACTGATAAACCATTCTTAATGAGTATTGAAGACGTATTCACAATTTCAGGACGTGGAACTGTTGTTACAGGACGTGTTGAACGTGGACAATTAAAACTTAACGACGAAGTTGAAATTGTTGGTTTAAAACCTACAAAGAAAACTGTTGCTACAGGTATTGAAATGTTCCGTAAATCATTAGACTTCGCTCAAGCTGGAGATAATGCTGGTGTATTATTACGTGGCATTAACCGTGACGAAGTTGAACGTGGACAAGTTCTTGCTAAACCAGGAAGTGTTACTCCTCATCATAAATTCAAAGCTAGCGTTTATGTCTTAAGTAAAGAAGAAGGCGGACGTCATACTCCATTCTTCTCAAATTACAGACCTCAATTCTACTTCAGAACTACTGATGTTACAGGTGTTATTGAACTTCCAGCTGGTGTTGAAATGGTTATGCCAGGCGACAACGTAGACATGACTGTTGAATTAATCGCTCCAGTTGCACTAGAAAATGGTACAAAATTCTCTATCCGTGAGGGTGGACGTACTGTTGGTGCTGGTGTAGTATCAGAAATCATTGAGTAATTTAAAATAAATAAGAATCCAGAAATGGGTTCTTTTTTTGATTTTAAATTTACATTTTAATTATTAAATGATATACTTAATATATAAGGAGTACGAAGTATGAAAAGAAAATTAAACAAGAAAAATCTAATAATTATTTTAGTTATAGGTGCATTTTTGATTGGAGGTAGTATCATAGGCGTAAGCTTATTATCAAAAGATAAACCTACACATGAAAATAATAAAAGTGAAAAGAAAAAAAATCAAGAAGAAGAAAAAGACCCAACAGTACCAGAGGTTCAAATTGTTAATAAAAACAGTAAAACTAGGCCATATGCAGTAATGATAAATAATTTAGGGGTAGCAAGACCCTATCATACAGGTTTACAAGATGCATATTTAGTATATGAAATAGTAGTAGAAGGTGGTATTACTCGCTACATGGCTTTATTTAAAGATAAAACTCCAGAAGTAGTCGGAAGTGTAAGAAGTGCAAGACATTACTATCTAGATTATGCATTAGAAAATGATGCATACTATGTACACTGGGGATGGAGCCCACAAGCCCAAAGTGATATATCAACACTTAAAGTGAATAATATTAATGGTCTAACTTATGGCTCACCATATTTCTTTAGACAAAAATTACCTGTAAGTAGTGAACATACAGGATTCGTCAACCTAAAAGAAATGAGCAAGCTAGTAAAAAAACTAAATTATAGAACAGAGACAAACAAAGATTTATTATTAAATTATAGTGCAACAAATATTGATACTACCAAAATTGAAGGAAGAATGACTGCAACTAAATTAGATTTAAAATATTCTAATGGTTTTGTTACAAACTATGTATATGATGAAAGTGCAAATGTCTATAAACAATCAGTAAATAATAAAGCTCATGTAGACTATGTTACAAAAGAACAGTATACTGTAAAAAATATTATTACTTATCAAGTTGCTAACAGCACAATTGTTGGTGGAGGAAAAGGCCGTCAAGAAATAGATAATATTGGAAGCGGCGAAGGATATTTTATAACTGGCGGAGTAGCAATGCCTATTACATGGGAAAAGAAAAGCAGGACAGAACAAACAGTATATCGTTATAAAGATGGAACAGAAATAACAGTAAACGACGGAAATACTTGGATTCATATTGTACCAAAAACAGGAAATATAGGTATATCTTAAAATAAAAAACATAAGTTTAAGTTAGGAGGATGTCATGAATGTATTAGTAGAATTTCTATTAAATAATTATATTTGGTTTCTAGTAATTGCATTAATTATAATTTTTGCTTTAATTGGATATCTAGTAGATATTACGACACCTAAAATAGAAACACCAAAAATAAAACCAATAAAAAACATGGTTAATCAAGACGAAAAAATAGTTCATCCATCCGTAGAAGCTTATACGAATGAAGATTTTGATGAACCATTAATTAAAGATAAATAGAGGATTTTCTAATTCTCTTTTTTATTTAGTCCTTGACAAAGGTTACACTTTATAAAAACATCCAATTTTTAATTTAAAAAAAATTAAATCTAATTTTCTTTATATTCGTATATTTTACCATTTACACCAATATAGTAAATAGGAATCATTTTTCCTTCACGGAATTGGCAGTCAAATCTAGGAGGATAGAAGTATCTACATCTATTTGATCAGCAAAATCAAGCATTTCTACTATCTCGGTAGGGATCCTTTCTATAGTTTTACACTTGGGACAAATAAATTCAATTTCTTTAGGATTTTTACTTTTCATAAATAACATCTTTCTAAAATTAAGTAAAACCATATTCAAATTTCATGATAGAACCACAATTAGGACATTTTAAATGATCACGAGAGAAAGTATCAATTAATAACTTACAAGTTTGATAAAGATGATGAATTTTAGAAGAATAAATACCATAATAACGAATAGTTTTTTTTATTTGCAAAATTTAAAAAATCATACCAGTAATCTTGAAAGATATCTCGTATTTTAAAATATTTATTTTTAAGAAAGATTTCTAACAATTCTTTTTCAGAATTAAATAAACTAATTATGCTCATAAATTATAATACAAAAGAAAACAAACACAAAGTGTTTGGCGATTATTAAATGATTTTAATCATTTAATAAATTTTTTTTTATCTACTTTTATAATTGTTTTCTAATTCATTAACATCAATAGGAATGCTTGGGTGTTTTATTAATTTAATCATATTCATAGGAACAGGATTATTATATCCAGATGATTTCATATGCCTAACAGTTGGGTCTATAGATAAATGACATCCATTATCATATGCTGGTTGAAAATATTCAAAACTTGCAGGACATTCAATTATAACGTTTCCATATCTTAAACATGCACCACCAAGATACCAATCAACACCTCTATTATTATTAAATGTTTTCCCACCTTCAATATATTCTACATATTCATCATTTTCATCAATACCATATATAAATCCTAATTCTAAATATTTATTATATAATTCTTCACTAATTGCTCTATATACACAATCTGATTTTAATTCATAGCCATCAATGATTTTAATTGGGTGATCACGTCCTAAAATCATTTTTTCTTTCATTGTTAAAGGAACTTCATTTAATATTTTTTCTTGTGCTATTCTTAAATCAGTTTCATTAGATAGTGGCATTAATTTTGAATCATAATTTCCGTTTTCATTCATAATATTCTCCTAATCTTTAAATAATTTATTAATTATATTTTTTGATAATTCATCAATTAGAAATAGTAATATAACTACTATAAGGCAATAAATAACTTGAAACAATGTTAAATCTATAATTTTAAAGATACTTTTTAGTGGGGTAATAAAAATAATAATTTGAATTATGCCAAGTATAAATATACTTCTATTCATATATTTGTTACTAAATAAATTTTTACTAATTATATTTCTTTTTAAATTTCTACATGAATAGGCAAAAATCATTTCTAATAATATTAATGTTAAAAATGACATTGTAGTTGCAACTTCTATATTATACAATTTTAAATTTATAAAATAAACAAGTGCTACAGCAATAGTTTTTAAAAGTGCTGATAAACTCATCTTTGCTATTAAAAATGGTGTAAAAAATGAACTATTATTTTTCCTGATTTTCCTATGCATAATATTTTCTTCACTGTTTTCAAATGCTAATGCAATAGCAGGGATTGAGTCGGTTATTAAATTAATATATAAAAGTTGTATTGGTAAAAATATTTCTATGCCACATAACATTCCGATAAACACAACTAATATTTCAGCAATATTTCCAGTAAGGAGATAAACTAAAACATTTCTTATATTATCAAAAATTCTTCTTCCTTCCTTTACTGCAGTAACAATTGTTGAAAAACTATCATCAGCAAGAATAATATCCGAAACTCCTTTTGAAACTTCTGTTCCGGTTATTCCCATTCCAACACCAATGTCTGCACTTTTTAAAGCGGGTGCATCATTAACACCATCACCAGTCATTGCAACAATTTTTCCATTTTGCTTCCAAGCATTTACAATATCAAGTTTATTCATTGGACTAACTCTTGCATATACGGAATAATTGTTAACATTTTTTATTAGTTCTTCTTTACTCATCTTATCTAGCAGTTCACCAGTAATAGCTTTGCTTTCATTGTTTAAAATACCTATTTCTTTAGCAATAGAAGTAGCGGTAGATAAACTATCTCCTGTAATCATTACTGGCTTAATATGTGCCATTTTACATTCATTTATGGCATCTTTAACATCGACTCTTGGTGGATCAATCATAGCAGTCATCCCAACAAAAATAAGTTCATTTTCTAAAGACTTATCTAGAATGTATGATTCGTCTATTTTTTTATAAGCATATGCTAGAACTCTATAAGCTTTATTAGATTCTTGTCTTTCTATTTTTTTTAATTTATTAATATCTTCTTCTTTTAATTTTTTTATATTATTATCTTCATAAATATACAAGCAATGTTTAATTATTGAATCAAAACTTCCTTTTGTATATAAAATAAAATTATTTTCATTTTTGTTTATTGTAGACATCATTTTTCTATCAGAGTCAAATGGTAATTCATCAATTCTTTTATTATCATCTATTAATTCATTAATATTCAAACATTCTTCACATGCTTCATAAAGAGCAATTTCAGTTGGATCGCCGATATAACTATTATTGCTTTTTTCAGTATCATTATTAAGTGCCATGATTGATAATAATATGTTATTCTTATCTAAATCATTACATGAACATATTCTATTGTTATAGTAAACTTCTCGAACTTTCATTTTATTTTGAGTAATAGTTCCCGTTTTATCAGAACATATTACTTCTGTAGAACCAAGAGTTTCTACACTAGACATTTTTCTTACAATTGCATGTTTTTTTGCCATGGTACTCATACCTAATGATAGGGTAATTGTTATAACTGCTGGAAGTCCTTCTGGTATAGCTGCAACAGCAAGTGAGATTGATAACATAATAACTTCTTTTATATCCATACCTTTTATGATTCCGATTATAAACATAACTATTATTATTAAAAATATAATTATTGATAAAAATTTGCTAATTCCATCAATTTTTCTTTGCAGTGGTGTTGTTTCTTTTTCTTCTTCATTTAAACATTTTGCAATGAGACCAAATTCCGTATTCATACCTGTTTCACATACAACTGCTTGACATTTACCATAAACAATACTTGTTCCAGAATAAATCATATTTTTTCTTTGTGATAATATGGTATTTTCTTTTAAATTAGTAATATTTTTAGAAACGGGAATTGATTCTCCTGTTAAAGATGATTCATCAACTTTTAGTGATGCTTCCCAAATAATTCTAGCATCAGCAGGTATAGTGTCTCCTGCTTCAAGTACTAAAATATCACCTTTAACAATATTTTCACTATTTACAACATATGTTTTATTATTTCTTTTAACCTTAATTGTTGTTATTTGCATCTTTTTTAATGATTCTATTGCTTTATCAGCTTTTAGTTCTTGAATAAATCCAAGTATGGCATTTAATATAACGATTGCTAAAATAATAAGACTATCTGTAAATGATTCATTATTTAAAATAGATAATATGAAAGATACAATCGCTGACAATATTAAAATAATAATCATTAAATCTTTAAATTCATTTAAAAGTTTTGAAAAATTTGATACTTTTTTACTTTCTATAATTTTATTTTTACCATCTTTTTTTAATCTTTTTTGTACTTCTTTATTTGAAAGACCATCTTTATTAGAATTTAACTTTTTTAGTGTATCATCAATATCTAAACTATAAAACTTCATTTTTATTCATACTCCTTAATATAATTATTACTTCAATTTAATTATAGCATACTTCAAATAAATTTGAAGCAATAATTATATAATTTAGCTATAAGAGTTCAAATTTATAGTGGAGGTGATTAATTTGAAGAATGATAAAACTACAATGAAAAACTTAAAGAAGATTGTAAAAGCAAAAAATAGATCATTAACATCTTTAGCAGTGGAATTAGAAGTTTCACAAGAGGCAATGAGTCAATATATTAGTGGTAAAATAAAACCAAAAACCTCTACTATTATTGAGATGGCAAAAATATTAAATACTTCAACAGATTATTTGTTAGATTTAACCGATAATCCAAACCCTGTAGATTTTACTTTAACAGAAAAAGAAAATAACTTAATTGTTAATTATCGTAGCTTGAATTCTGAAGAACAAATAAAAGCAGAAAGCTATATTCAAGCAATGATAGATTTAAAAAACGAAAGATGAATCATTTATCATAAATTTGTCTTTTTTTAGTTAATTAATTTACAAATAAAAAAAAATTTTGTATAATAATTAAGGAGGTAAATTATGGAATTAAAAGGCTCAAAAACAGAAGCTAATTTAATGGCAGCTTTTGCCGGAGAATCACAAGCAAGAAATAAATATACATATTATGCATCAAAAGCTAAGAAAGATGGTTATGAACAAATAGCTGCTATATTTGAAGAAACAGCTAATAACGAAAAAGAACATGCTAAAATATGGTTTAAAGAACTTCATGGAGGGATCATACCAGACACTTTAACAAATCTAAAAGATGCTGCATCAGGCGAAAATTATGAATGGACAGATATGTACAAAGAATTTGCTGAAGTAGCTCGTGAAGAAGGATTTACTCGTATTGCTAAATTATTTGAAGAAGTAGGTAAAATCGAAAAACATCATGAAGAAAGATATATGAAATTAATTGGAAATATCAATGATGATTTAGTATTTAAACGTGGTGAAGAAGTAGTATGGATTTGCCGTAACTGTGGTTATGTATATGTTGGAAAAGAAGCACCAGCAGCTTGCCCAGTATGTGCTCATCCAGGAAGCTTCATGGAACTAAAAAGTGAGAACTATTAATTAGTTCTTTTCTATTGCAAAACACTTGCAATTTTTAAAAACTAGTGATAAAATACATTTAAATAAGCAAAGACATTGCTGTACAGTAATTATTTTTAGTTCTTATATAGAGATTAAATACAGAGGTGAAAGTATTTAAAGATAAAAGAAATAATGAATTTCAAGCAATAGAGCTTAATAGTAGACGTGCTTTAAACGTAATAGAGAGCTAGTAATCCTAGAAATTGGGTGGTACCGCGAATAATTCGTCCCAATATTCGGGGATTTTTTTATTTAGGAGGAAGAATATGGAAAAACAATTAGAAGAAATAAAAGTTAGATTAACAAACGAACTTGCTAGTGCTTTAAAAGAAGCAGATATCTTAAATATTAAGTCTGCCTATGTAGGTAAAAAAAGTGAAATAAGTAGTATATTAGCTAGTTTAAAAGACATGAGTATAGAAGACAAAAGAAAATATGGAAGTCTAATTAATGATACGAAAAAAGAAATGGAAAGTAAAATATCCCAAAGATTAGAAGAAATTGAAACGAAAACAAACATTAAGTTTGATGATACAATTGATTATCCTATAGAGCTAGGCTCATTACATCCAGTAACATTAATTGCCAAAGAAGTAACAGACATTTTAAAAAGAATGGGTTTCAGTGTAGTAAGCGGGCCTGAGATGGAAAGTGAATATTATAATTTTGAAGCTCTAAACGTTCCCAAAGACCATCCTGCAAGAGATATGCAAGATACATTTTATTTAGATAATGGAATGTTACTACGTACTCAAACAAGTGATAATCAAATTCACGCTATGGAAAACTTTGGAGCTCCACTTCGTATTTGTGCTCCTGGACGAACTTTTAGAAACGAAGATTTAGATGCTAATCATGAAAATACTTTCTTTCAAATTGAAGGCATGGTTATAGATAAAGGAGTATCTATAGAAAATTTATTATATGTAATGAAACAAGTATTAAGTGAAGTATTTCACCAAGAAGTAAAAGTTAGACTTCGTCCAGGTTTCTTCCCGTTTACAGAACCATCATATGAAATGGATATGTCATGCTTAATATGTGGAGGAAAAGGCTGTCCTACATGCAAGAACAGTGGATATATAGAAATGGTAGGAAGTGGAATGATACATCCTAATGTTTTAGCATCAGGTGGCATTAATAGTGAAGAATATACAGGCTTTGCTTTTGGAATAGGTCTAACAAGACTAGCAATGATGAAATATAAAATAAATGATATACGTGTCTTAAACAGTGGGGATATTCGCTATTTAGAACAATTTGGAACAAAATAGGAGGTAAATAAAATGTTAATATCTTGTAATAAATTAAAAAGTCATATAAAAAACAGTGAAAATATAGATTGGCTACATATCTGGGATGATTTTACAATAAGAACAGCAGAAGTAGAAAAAGTAACAGTTGTAGGAAATACTTTTGATAAAGTAGTAGTCGCAGAAATTCTTGAATGTGAAGAGCACCCAAACAGTGACCATATGCATATCTTAAAAGTAAACTGTGGAGAAAATGAACCAATCCAAATCGTATGTGGAGCTCCAAATGTAAGAGTAGGTTTAAAAACAGCACTAGTAAAAGTAGGAGGACACATAAATGGGGAAGAAATAAAAGAACGCCCATTAAGAGGAATAACTTCACATGGAATGTGTTGTAGTGGTAGAGAATTAGGAATTAGTGATAATCATGATGGAATTTTAGAATTACCAAATGACTATGAAGTAGGTAAAAACATCAAAGAATATTTACCAATTGATGATATTATAGTTGAAATAGATAATAAATCTTTAACAAATAGACCAGACTTATGGGGCCATTATGGTATAGCAAGAGAAATATGTGCAATAACAAATCATGAATTACTACCCCTTGATATACTAACAATTGAAAATAATAAAAAAGATTTAGATATTAAAATAGATAATCCAGAACTATGTTATCGTTATACAGGCTTAAAAATAGAAAATATTAAAAATAATAAAACCCCCCTAGAAATGCAAATATTCTTACACTATGTAGGAATGCGTTCTATATCTCTCCTAGTAGATTTAACAAACTATTTAATGTTAGAATTAGGCCAACCAATGCATGCATTCGATGCTAGAATAGTAAAGAATATAGAAGTAGGTTTAGCAAAAGATAAAGACACATATACTACATTAGATGGAGTAACTAGAAATTTAACAAAAGATATGTTAATGATAAAAAATAGCAACCAATATTTTGGCATTGCAGGTGTAATGGGAGGATTAGACAGTGAAATTCTACCAGACACAACTGGAGTATTCTTAGAATCTGCAACATTTAATGCTGGCTCAATTAGAAGATGTGCTCTAAACTTAGGATTAAGAACAGAAGCGTCTGCCCGTTATGAAAAGAGTTTAGACCCTAACATAACTAAAACAGCAATTGAACGTCTAGCATATCTCTTAAAAAAAGAAAATCCTAACATGGAAATCACATCTAACTTAACAGATATCTATCCTAAAAAATTAGAATCTTCTACCATTTTATTAGATAAAAAAACCTTAGCAATCTATATTGGTAAAGATTTAGAAGAAGAAACAGTAAAAACAATATTAAATAGTTTAGGCTTTCAAGTAGAAATAAAAGATGATAATTATATTGTGACAGTTCCAACTTTTAGAGCAACCAAAGATATTAAAATAAAACAAGATATCATTGAAGAAATAGCAAGAATTTATGGCTTAGAAAACTTTACACCAAAACCACTTAAATTAGACTTAATTCCAAAAGAATTAGACATAGTTTTTAATGAAGAATATGAAGTAAAGAGTTATTTGGCAACAAAATATAACATGAATGAAGTTCATAGTTACCTATGGTATAATACTGATTTATTAAAAGAATTAAATATTCCCAAAGAAAATGTCAAACTACTTGGCAAAGATACTAACAATATATTAAGAGATGATTTAAGTTTTTCTCTATTAAATATTGTTAAAGAAAACTTTAAAAATCGTAATAATTTCCAAATATTTGAAATAGGAACTATAATTAAAAACAATCAAAATAAGAGAATTTTAAGTATTATATTAGCAGATGAAGAAAAAAATATAGAAAAAGTTTATAATAAAGGAAAAGAAATAATTAAAACTTTATTTAAAACTCTAAAAAATACAGAAACAAAAATAATAGAAAACCAAAATCCAGCATCTTATTATGAAGAAAAATTAGGAAAACAAATATTAATAGATGATAAAAAAATAGGAGAACTTAATGTTTTAAACAAATCATGTACAAATAAATTAGCAAAAAAGAAAGTGGTTATTACAATTGACATTAACTTTGATCAATATATAGCATTAAAATATAAAGAAAGACTAGCAATAGAAGTAAGTAAATATCCTCTAGTGTACTTAGATTACACAATTATATTAAAAGATAATAAATATCAAGATTTAGAATATATTTTAAATAATTTCAAAAATAACTTAATTATGAATTATAAACTAGTAGATGTTTATGAAAATAAATACACAATTTCTTATACTCTAGGAAGTAACGAAAGAACTTTAGAACAAGAAGAATTACAATTATTTAAAGATAATTTCTTAAAATATATTAAAGAAAGTGGCTTAGAAATCTTAGAATAACAAAAAAATAAAAAAAATTTGACAAACAAAAACTTTTGTGATAGTATAGTAGACATCTTTTGAAAGGGGAGAATAAAATGGTTGAATTAAAAGATATGCTTTTCTCAGTAGTTATGCCAAAATCTGAGGTGAAAAATGAGGCTTATAATATCTTAGCAAAAACTAAAGGTATAAATGCTATTGAAGAATTTGGTCAAGACATATTAAATTATGTTAATGGAAATTTAGAGGTAGCTTTAACTGCAACACCTGCTGAATTAGGAAATAATTATATAGGAGAAGTAATTAACAAGAAAGCTCTTGCAGACGCAGAATACAAGAAGAATTTAGTAAATTATATTGCTGCTCGTGGAATTTATTACACATTACCAGCATATAAACCTGAATTTGAAAAAGAATTAAGAAGAACAGTATATATGAGAAGCGTATATGAATTCTTATCTTTTAAACAAATCGGCCTTATCGCTGAATACTATGATAAAGCATTAAGCCAAGAAAACAAAAAAGAACGTTCAAGATAAGCGTTTTTTTTAATTTACAAAAGTTAATAGCAAAATGCATAAAAAGTATTGTCTAAATGTTTTTTTTTTAGTATAATTTATTTAAAGAATAGGGTGGAGAACTTATGAAAAATACAAAAGCATATATATTAGGTTCCTTAATTATTACTATGGCAATTGTCATAATAGGATTAAGTCTATCTTATGCATACTATATGAATACAATAAAAGAAACAAATGCAGATAAACAAGGAGTATCAATTACCAGTGGTGAATTAACAATGAATTTTGCAACAAGTAGAACAATAACAGCAAATGCTGCAGGACTAATTGATGATGCTAACATTTTAACAGAAGCCGAATATACTGCTTTTAGTGTTACCCTACCAAGTAACGCCAAAGTAAACAATGCTGCATATGAGTTGTATTTAACAGATACTAAGATGACTTCTAATTTTAAAAGTACATATTTAAAATGGGCATTATATTCTGCAAATACGGAAGTAGCAACGGGTGATTTTAGTGGAGTAACTCTCTCAAATGCAACAAACGGTGTATCTACAGCCAGTGATATAGCATTATTAAATAATAAAACTATAACTAAAGGAACAACAACAGAATACAAGTTATATATTTGGTTAAGTAATGATAAAAATAACAATCAAACTGAACTATTAAATGGCTCTTTAAGTACTAAAGTAGGATTTAGAGCAGTTAGCAAATAATTTTAAAGGAAATAATCGCCATTTGACATAGAAGAAATAAATGGCGATTTTTGGTGTTTAAAAAAAAATCCCTTTATGATATAATGATTATAATGCAGTAGGGAGGTATTTACTTGAGATTTATAGAGATAAAAAACTGCTATAAAGTATATAGAAATGGTGTTACAGCGATCGCTGATTTAACTTTAAATATAACTAAAGGTGAATTTGTATTTGTAATTGGAGCATCTGGAAGTGGAAAATCAACACTAATAAAAATGCTTTATAGAGAAGAAAAGCCTACCAAAGGAACAGTCCTTTTAGGTGGAATAAATGTAGGAAAATTAAGAAATGGAACTGTATATAAATTAAGAAGAAAATTAGGAATAGTATTTCAAGACTTTAAACTTTTACCAAAATTAACTGTTTATGAAAATGTAGCATTCGCTTTAGAATGTATTGGCCTAAAAGATAAAGAAATTAGACCAAAAGTTATTAAAGCACTAGCCCATGTCGGCCTAAAAGATAAAATAAGAAGCTTTCCTAATGAACTATCTGGAGGAGAACAACAAAGAGTATGCATAGCAAGAGCAATTGTAAACAATCCTAAATTATTAATTTGTGATGAACCAACAGGTAACTTAGACCCTAAGACTTCTAAAGAAATCATGCAAGTATTAGATACAATTAATAAAGATTTAGGAACGACGATTATTATGGCTACTCATGATAAAGAAATAGTAAATCGTATGAAAAAGAGAGTAATTGTATTAGACAATGGCGTTTTAATTGAAGACCACGAGAAAGGAAGATATAAAGCAAATGAAAGCATTTAGAATTTTAAGAAATTCAATACGTGATTCTTTCAAAAGTGTATCTCGTAATTTTAGTTTAAGCGTCGCCAGTGTTATATGTACTACTATAACATTAATATTAGTCGCAATTGCTATCGTAATCACTACAAATGTTAATCAAGTAACTAAAAATTTAGAAAAAGAACTAACAATTGTTGTATATGTAAAAAGAGATGTCGAAGAAAGTCACATAGAAGAAATTGAAAAAGAACTAAATAATTTATCGAATGTAGATAAAGTTGTATTTAAAGGAAAAGAAGAGTGGAAATTAGAAATGAAAAGCTTTTCAGATACTTTAGATACCACTTTAAATTATTTAGAAAGTAATCCTCTATTAGACTCATTTACAGTAACAGTAAAAGATGTAAATGATTTATCACCAACAGCTAAAGCCATAGAAGCTATAGATGGAATAGAAAATGCTAATTATGGAGCAGGAATGGTTGAAGAAATAATATCTATCTTTGGTTTAATAAAAAATGCCACAATTGCTATCGTAATATCATTGGTAGTAGTAACTGCTTTCTTAATTAGTAACACAATTAAACTGACTATTTTCTCACGTCGAAATGAAATAGAAATCATGAGACTAGTAGGAAGTAGTAATACAGCAATTAAATTGCCATTTGTTTTTGAAGGTTTTCTATTAGGAATCATAGGCTCTATACTTCCAATTGTTTTAACTATATATGGTTATATGATAGTATATCAAAAGGTAAGTGAATCATCAGCATTTAGTATGATAGAATTAATAAAACCATATCCATTTGTATTCTATACATCTTTATTATTAGTATTATTAGGTTCAGTAGTAGGTATGTTTGGTTCTGGTAGAGCAGTTAGAAAGTACTTGAAAATATGATGAAAAAGAAAAATAATTTGATTTGTTTATTTTTAATAATAGCAATAATTTCTAGCTTTATAACTCCTCTAAATGTTTATGCCAAAGACCCAGAAACACTAGGAGATTTAAGAAATGAATATCAAAGTTTATTAAATGAAAAAGCAGCATATGATAAAAAAAGTGAACAAGCTAAAAATGAAATAAAAGCCAAAGAAAATGCAGTAGCTAATTCTCAGGCAGAATTAACACAAGCAGAAGATGATGAAGAAGAGGCCCAACAAAAAATAGAAGAATCTAATATAAAAATAGAAGAATACAAAAAAGAAGCAGAAAAAGTATTAAACTATTTACAACAAATGCAAGGTCAAAATGCCTATGTAGAATATGTTTCAGGTGCATCTTCAATGACAGAAATGGTTATGCGTATTGAGGCTGTAAAACAAGTTACAGATTATATTCAAACAACTCTAAATAATCTAGAACAAGAAATTAAAAATAATGAAGAATTAAAAATAGAATTGCAAAAAAAACAAGAAGACTTAGCAAATCGTATCACAAATTATCAAAATACAATAGCAACCCTATATGCTAACGCAGAAGATTATGATGAATTTTCTCTAAGTTTAGATAACAAAATAGTAACAGCTAAGCAAAACTATGAAGCTAACAAAAAAATATGTGATGCTAAATTAGGAAAATCAACAGATGCTACAAAATTAAGTGAATGTACTTCCATGCCTGTAAATGGAGCTTGGATGAATCCTCTTATAAATGGCGTAGTTACAAGTACAATGGGATATAGAACCCATCCTGTAACAGGAGTAAAATATAAATTCCATAATGCTTTAGATATTGGTGTTAAAGAAGGAACTGCTATTTATGCTGCTGCCGCTGGTAAAGTAGTAGGTAAAGTTAGTAAAGCATCATGTGGAGGAAACATGTTATTTATTGATGTAACAGTAAATGGCAAAAACTATACAACTTATTATTATCACTTATTACGTTTTAATGTAAATGTAGGAGATATAGTAACTCAAAATACTGTTATTGGCTATGTAGGAGGATATTCTACTTCAAAAAGTCATGGCGGTTATGACGGTTGTACCACAGGAGCCCATCTTCATTATGGAGTACAAAATGGTTGGTATAGTTCTTCAAAAGGTGTAACTCAAGGAAATGTAATTGTTCCCCCTGGATTTAAAAATCAAATTGGATACCGTTTTTATTCTCGTACGGATATGTATTGGAAATAACGATATCCTTTTTTCATATTTTTATGTACATTTCTTCTAAAATAATATATAATTTAATTAATATAAAGGAGTATTGATAATATGAAAATAAATGATTTTTTAAAAAGCATATCTCAAGATATGCAACTAAATAATCGTGTATTTTATAAAGATGATTTTTATTACATGTTAAAATATGTTGGAATAAAAAAGAATAATTATCTATATAAAGATATAGACAAATTTTATGAAGAATTCTTAACTTCTTTAAACAATTCTTTAGTAAGATATGAAACAAGAAGTTTAAAGTTTGGAGAAAATAAAACAAACTATATATCTTTCTATGCTACCGAAAAAGCAGATTACTTAAAAGCAGTTAAAGTATATTTCCCAGTAAAATACGAATACTTAATTAGTTCATTAAAAACAGTATTTTTATATTTAATAAGAAATAACATTAAATCTACAGTAAAATTTCATTTAAAAGCAACAAACGAAGCAATTGTAATTCGTTTCTATGACGAAAAAGATGTTATGCCATTTATAAACTATTGTAATCAGAGTTTCATATTAAAAGAATTATTAGAAAAAACAAATCCATTTATACCAACTATTTATGGTATAGGGGTAGTTAGAGATGATAATACTAAATACTCATACTTAGCGATGTTAAGTGAATGTTTACAAGACTACTTCTGGCTATTAAAAAACACCAATACTTTAGATAGAGCTAGTGACTTAGACTTTTTAGATTATTTAATAAAAAGAGCAAACATCGAAGAAGATGATAAAACTAGATTTGATATTAATGAAATCCAAAAAGGAATAACCAACATTTTAAATTTAAGTAATCCTTTAGAATAAAAAACTTGCTATAAATCCATATATGCGATAGAATAATAAAACGTGGAGAATATTATGAATGATACATTATTTTATTTAAATAAGAAAATAAAATCAAAAGATAAAGTAGTAATAGCAACTTCTGGAGGACCAGATTCGATGTTTTTACTGAATTTAATGTGTGAGTTAAGAAAAAAAATAAATTTTGAAATAATTGTAGCTCATGTAAATCATAAATTAAGAATAGAAAGTGAAGAAGAAGCTAAATTTGTAGAAGAATTTTGTAAAATTAACAATTTAATTTATGAATACATGGAAATTAAAGAATATAACGAAGATAATTTAGAAAGTGAAGCCAGAAAAAAAAGATATGAATTTTTTAATAAATTAGTCATTAAATATAAAGCTAACTATTTAATGACTGCTCATCATGGTGATGATTTAATAGAAACTATTCTAATGCGCCTAGTAAGAGGAAGTAGTCTAAAAGGTTATAGCGGTTTTAGTAAAGAAGTGCATATGCAAGACTATGAATTAATAAGACCATTAATTACTTTAACAAAAGACGAAATATTAGACTATATGAACAAACATAATCTTACTTATTTTATTGATAAAAGTAACTTTTCTAAGGAATATACTAGAAATAGATATCGCTTAGAAGTATTACCATTTTTAAAAAAAGAAAATAAAAATGTTCATTTAAAATTCTTAAAATTTAGTGAAGAATTAGAAAATACTAATAGAATATTAAAAAACTATATTAAAGAATTATTATTAGATATAGATACAGAAAAAGGCTTATATATACCAAAGCTTTTAGAGTTAGATGACTTCTTAATAAAAAAAATCATCGAATATCAATTTGAACATATATATATAAACGACTTATTCTTAATTCGTGATAAAAATACAGAAAGAATAATAGAATTATTAAAGAGTAAAAAAAGTAATGGAGTAGTATCTTTACCAAATAATTATCAAGGAATAAAAGAATATAATTATTTTAAAATTGTCCATACTAAAGAAAGAACAAATTTTTGTATAGAACTAGAAGAAATAACAAATATTCCCACAGGAAAGATTAAAAGAATAAAAGAAACTTTTGATAGGAGTAATTATACTTTAAGATTAAATAGCAAAAACATAGAGCTACCATTAATAGTAAGAAACCGCCTAAAAGGAGACAAAATAGAAATAAAGAATTTAAAAGGAACTAAGAAAGTAAAAGATATATTAATAAATGAAAAGATTCCATTAAGAAAAAGAGACACATTTCCAATAGTAGCCGATAGTAAAAATCAAATTCTATGGCTACCTGGTGTCAAAAAATCAAAATTTGATGTAGAAACTAATGGAATATATGATATAATACTTTCATATGAGGAGGAAAAAAATGAATATTAAAGATGTAAAGAAAAATAATACTGTTAAAAACTTTTTTCCATATTTAGTATTATTAATAATTATTGGAAGCGTCTTATTAGTATTAAACATGGGTGCTAACAAAGTAAATAAACTTACAACTGGAGAGTTATTAACAGCTTTAAAAGAATCTAAAGTAACAGAGATTACCATTACTCCTAAGAGTAATGAAAGCGTTTATTATATCGCTGGTAAATTAGATGGTTACAAAAGTAATGAATCATTTGAAGTAAAAGTAGTAGAAGCAGAAATTGAAAATATTACGAATTATGCCAATGAAAAAAATATCAAAGAATATAAAACAAACAGTGACCCTGGTTCAAGTACTATTCTTTATATAATTGTCCAAGTATTACCACTTGTAGTACTAGTTATTCTAGCATATGTTATGTTTTCAAAACTTGCTAACTCTAATAAAGGCTCAATGGATTTTGGCAAGAGTAGAGCTAAACTTTCTGATGATAAACATCAAGCTAAATTTAGTGATGTAGCAGGTTTAAAAGAAGAAAAAGAAGAAGTAAAAGAATTAATAGATTTCTTAAAAAACCCAAAAAAATTCCAAAAATTAGGAGCTAGAATTCCGAAAGGTGTTTTATTAGTAGGCCCTCCGGGAACAGGAAAAACCTTACTTGCAAGAGCAGTTGCTGGAGAAGCAAACGTTCCATTCTTCTATATCAGTGGTAGTGATTTCGTAGAGTTATTCGTTGGTGTAGGAGCAAGTCGTGTTCGTGAAATGTTTAAAGATGCTAAAAGAAGTGCGCCATGTTTAATCTTTATTGATGAAATAGATGCAGTAGGACGTCAAAGAGGAACTGGATTAGGCGGAGGACATGATGAAAGAGAGCAAACATTAAACCAATTATTAACTGAGATGGATGGATTTGGTGAAAATGAAGGTATTATCATCATGGCAGCTACTAACAGACCAGATGTATTAGACCCAGCCTTATTACGTCCGGGACGCTTTGACCGACAAGTAACAGTAAGCTTACCAGATGCAAATGAAAGAGAACAAATTTTAAAAGTTCATGCTCGTAATAAGATTCTAGATAAAGATGTTAATTTAAAAAATCTAAGTGCTAGAACTCCAGGCTTTAGTGGAGCAGATTTAGAGAATTTATTAAATGAAGCAGCTTTGCTAGCAGTTCGTCGTGAAAAATCTGCCATTAGTATGGGTGAAATAGATGAAGCAACAGACAGAGTATTAATGGGACCTGCTAAAACTAGCCGTAAAATAACAGATAAAGAAAAACGTCTAGTAGCCATTCATGAATCTGGACATGCTGTAATAGGTATTAAATTAGAAGATGCAAACGAAGTTCAAAAAATAACAATCATTCCAAGAGGAATGGCTGGAGGCTACACAATGATGCTTCCAAGAGAAGAAAAAATAGCTATCATGACCAAAAATGAATTAGAAGCTCAAATTACAGGCTTGCTAGGAGGTCGTGTTAGTGAAGAAATGTTCTTAGGAGAAATTACAACTGGAGCTTCTGATGACTTTAAAAAAGCTACTAATATTGCTAGAGCCATGGTAACAGAATATGGTATGAGTGACTTAGGTCCAGTTCAATATGAACAAAAATCAGAAGGCGTTTTCTTAGGCAGAGATTATGGCAAAACTAAAAACTTCTCTGATAAGGTAGCTCATGAAATAGATGAAGAAGTTCGTAAAATCGTAGAAGAATGTTATCAAAAAGCAAAACAAATTCTAAATGAAAATAAAGATTTAGTTCATCTTTTAGCAGATGCTCTAGTAGAAAATGAAACTTTAACAAAAGAACAAATAGATTCTTTAGTAAAAACTGGAAAAATGATTCCTACTATTGAAGACATGAATTTAACGGAATTAAGAGAAACTGCTAAAGAAAAAGGCATTAAAGGATACACTAAGATGACTAAGGAAGAACTTGAAGAAAAGTTAAGAGAAGAAGAGCAAAAATAAGCTCTTTTTTTAATTCTTCAATAGTCCAAGGTTACTTAGTAACAAATTATTAAATACTTGAAAAGTCACAATAGTTCCATATCCCATTTTTTTAAATCTCAAAAAAATACCATAATAATTTTATTCTGTAACATCTAAGTTTTGTATTTTCATTAATAATTGTCATAAAAGCCTATTATAGTTTATGTAAAAGCAAAAAATATGTTATAATAATAAATCTATAAAAGGAGACGAGAAAAATGAATAAAAAACAAGAAAAATATGTAAGAATTAATTTAGCAAATCTTTTAGAACCAACAAATTCAAAAAGATACACAGAAATTATAAAAGAAGCAGACACTAATGCTTTTATTAAAAAGTGTATTGTAATAATAGAATTAATAAGAAAAAGCTTAAAAGAGCAAAATATAGCTCATGATTTTGTATTAATAACAGCAAATATGAATTTTCTTTGTAATGAAGAATATGCTAAAAAATTAAAAACCTATGCCAAAAAACGTAATCAAGATATTTCATATGACGAAAGTGCTAATATATATAATGAACTATTAGAAGAAATGGCAAATAATGTTTCAATTGAATATGTACCTTTAACTTTAAACCTACAAGATTTAAGAAACAGGAAGTTAATAAATAATCAACAAATTAAAATTGAAGGAATAGTCAATTTCCCTGAATTTTTATTTAAAATGAAAAGTTTAGGTTATGAAATTAATTTAAAAGAATATGGCAACTGTGAAACCTTTAATGATTATTTATCAGCAGCAGGAGCATACGGAAAAGATACAAGTTTAGAAATAATAACTAGACCAGTAAAGAAAAGAACAAGATAAAAGTGAGTCGTTAATTTAACTCGCTTTTTGTTTAAGCATTTTAGATTTAATTAAATTATTTTTTTCTAAACTAAATCTCTAAAAGAATTAGAACTATTAACTTTATATTTTGGAACAAAAGAATAGTAACTTTAATAGTGGCAGAAATTCTTCTGAGAATCTTCTAGATTATTAGAATCTGTTTCTCTATCTAAGTCCCAGAATTATAAAGACGTACAATATAGTTTCTTGTTCTAACCTAGTTTTGATTGCATGCCCCAAACGAATTTCATCTTCAATAATTAATATAAGCAATTAATCACTTTCCTAACAAATAAAATAATAAAACAAAATATAAAAAATCAAAATAAAAAAAGAATACTTGATATACCACTCATTTTATTATAAAATAAGTATAAGGTGATGAAAATGGGACAAGTATATGACCATGTAATGTTATACAAAAAGAAATTTCCAGGAGGAGTAACATGGTGGCGTTTAAAGAAGCATTCTGCAGTTGTAGAACAACATTTAAACCCAGGAGAATATGTAAGATATGCTTTTGCTGGTCAAAAAAATGATAAATTCTATGATTTTACAAGTACAGCAGTTGTAGTAATAACCAATAAAAGAATACTAATAGGCCAAAAAAGAGTAATATGGGGTTATTTTTTAAGCAGTATAACACCAGACTTATATAATGATATGCAAGTATATCAAGGCTTAATATGGGGAAAAGTAACTATTGATACAGTAAAAGAAGAAGTAGTAATAACAAATTTAGCTAAAGATTCTTTAAGAGAAATAGAAACAGAAATAACTGAGTTTATGATGGAAGAAAAGAAAAAATATGCTCAATCTCTGAATAACGAAAATATATAGCCTATGAAAAAAATATATAAATTTTGGTTTTTTCTAATAGTAATCTTTTTCATCTTTTTACTTTTTATATTATTACCCAAAACTTATAAAAAAAAATATAAAATAAATGATATAGAAATCACAGAAAACTATAATAAAAAAAACAAATATTATTATTTTACATTTAAACGAGGAGAAGTGACTCTTGATTATTTATTAGAAAATAGCTATAAAAGAGATAGAAAACTTATAAATGATATAGAAATAATAAAAGATGAAGACAATGAAGATAATTTTTGTGTTCTTCCTAAAAGTAATAAATTAAATTTTATTCCTTTATGTTATCAAGAAAATAATATTATATATTATGAATCAGCAAATAAAAATATAAAGCAACAATTAGATAGTAATTTATTTAAAAAAGTAAATAAAATAGAAACTTATAAAGATATAGAAATATATAATAATGATTTTACATATTTATTATGGAATTATGATGGCTTTTATTACATAAATAAAAATGAAAAAAAGAAGATTAATTTATTTGATAAAGAATTATATAATGTTTCTTTTGTAGGACTAACAAATGATTATTTAGTAATCGCTGATTACGATTCTAACTATACGTTTAATCATTTTTATAGAATAGACTTTAAAAAAGGTAATTTAAAGAAATATGAAATAGATAGAGATGTATATTTTGATAGTAATATTCTAGGCTATGAAAAAGATAAATTATATATTGTAGACAATAAAGCTAGTTTAATGTACGAATTAAATGTTAAAAAAGGAAAAATAGAAAAAATAAAAAGTAAAGTTTTGGTAGGAGGAAAATGGGAAAATAAAAATATTAAGACTTTAATTAACAAGAATATAACGTTCACTTATAAGACAAATTTTAATTATGAGTTAATTGATGACAACTTATATTTAGATTATAAAAAAGATATAAAAACATTAGTTAATACAGGAATTAAATCTATAGTAAAAATAGATAATAGTGATATATTCTATTTAAAAGGCTCAGATTTATATCATTTTAATCCTACAACAGGAGAAGAAAAACTATTAAGTTACTTTGAATGGAATTTTAATTATGAAAGAATGATTTATATTCATTAACGGTTTTTCTAAGTTGTCATATCCTATACTAGGAGTGATAAATTTGAATAATACATATTTTAATTATTATACGATTGAAAAAGGCGATAATTTATATGAAATAGCAAGAAGATATAATATTAATCCTAAATTACTCGCTGCAGTTAACGGAATAGATAATAATGAATATATTTATCCAGGACAAGAAATAATGATTCCCAAAAGTGGTTATAGTTATTATATAACAGGAGAAGGCGATACTTTAGATGGAGTAGCAAAAGCTTTTAAAACAACAAAAGAAAATGTTATGCGTTTTAATGAAGCCATCTATTTATTACCAGAACAAATTTTAGTATACAAAGATGGAAGATAGACCAAAGTATAAATAGAAAGAGTAAGTGTCCGAAATAAACATAAAAAAAGACACATAAATTTACCTATGATATAATGTAAGTGA